>DASTHC010000140.1:0-18402 GCA_035718485.1 Gaiellaceae bacterium | reverse complement strand
ATCTCGATCACGTCGCGCATCGGATCGAAGTGATGCAGTGCAGCGCCGCCGAGCGTGTCGCCGCTGTCGGCGTCCTCGATCAGGTACGGCGACATCAGGCCGCGCGCGCGGAAGTCCTCGAGCTGGTTCGCGATGAAGGAGCGGAGCGCGTCGGCACCGAACGGGGGAAGCCCGGCCTCGCCGCCGACGGCGGGGTCGACGAAGGCCGGCGCGATCGTCTCGATGTCGTCGAGCGTCGGTGGCCGCAGCCGGATGCCGTCCGCTGCCAGCTCGTGCGGAAACGCGTAGGTCGAGAGGCGGCCCTCGACGTTGTCGCTCATCCGACGACCTGCGCGAGGTCCTTGTCGCCGCGGCCCGAGAGGCAGACGACAACGAGCTCGGCGTCGAGCTCCAGCGCGCGCGCGAGCGCGTGCGAGGGCTCGAGCGCGGGGAGGATCCCCTCGGTGCGCGCGAGCCGGTGAAACGCGTCGAGCGCCTCGGCGTCGGTTGCGCCGACGTATTCCGCGCGGCCGGTGTCGCGGAGGTGCGCGTGCTCCGGCCCGACGCCGGGGTAGTCGAGGCCCGCGGAGATCGAATGGGCGTCGAGCACCTGCCCGTCGTCGTCTGCCAGCACCGACGACCGTGCGCCGTGCAGGACGGCGGGTCGACCGGTTCCGAGCGACGCCGCGCCGGCTGCCTCGACGCCGACGAGCCTGACGTCGTCCTCGATGAACCCAGCGAACATGCCGATCGCGTTCGACCCGCCGCCGACGCACGCGACGACCGCGTCCGGCAGTCGGCCCTCGGCCGCCAGCACCTGCTCCCGCGTCTCGCGGCCGATCACGGCCTGCAACTCGCCGACGATCTCGGGGTACGGGTGCGGTCCGACGCACGAGCCGATGAGGTAGTGCGTGGTCTCGACGTTCGTGATCCAGTCGCGGATCGCCTCGCTCGTCGCCTCCTTCAGCGTGCGCGTCCCGATCTCGACCGGGCGGACCTCGGCGCCGAGCAGATGCATCCGCTCGACGTTCGGACGCTGGCGCCGCATGTCCTCGCTGCCCATGTAGACGACGCAGTCGAAGCCGAAGCGTGCGCAAACCGTCGCGGTCGCGACGCCGTGCTGGCCCGCGCCCGTCTCGGCGACGATGCGGCGCTTGCCGAGCCGTCGGGCGAGCACCGCCTGGCCGAGGGCGTTGTTGAGCTTGTGCGCGCCCGTGTGGAGTAGGTCCTCGCGCTTGAGATAGAGGCGGTTGACGGGTGCGAATCGGTCAGCGCGGGTGAGCGGCGTGGGGCGGCCCGCGTAGGTCGTCAGCAGGTCGTGAAGCTCCGCGTGGAACTCGGCGTCGGCGAGCGCCTCGCGCCAGCCGGCCTCGAGCTCGTCGAGCGCGGGGATCAGGGTCTCGGGCACGTACCGCCCGCCGTACTCGCCGTACGTCAGCATCGCGCGGCCTCGACGAAGGCACGCACGCGCGCCGCGTCCTTGATCCCGGGCGCCGTCTCGAGCGAGGAGCTCGCGTCGACAGCCCAGGGACGGACGGTCCTGATCGCGTCGCCGACGTTCTCCGGCGAGAGCCCGCCGGCGAGCATCACGCGTCCTTCGACGGCGGCGGCGCGGTCGAGGTGGTTCGGGTCGCCGTCCTGCCAGGGCAGATCCATGACGCGCACGCCGGGCCGATCGGCAAGTAACAGACTGTTACTTGGGACGTTTCGGCCCAGCACGGCGTCCCGGCTCCGGTGCCCGTTCTCCCGCCGGTAGAGCTGGATCAGGTCGGCCGGCGTGTCCTCGACCTCCTCGACGAAGACCGCGACCGAGAGCACGGTGTCGGGCACCTCGAGGACGCCGGGCGCTCGGCGCGGCGTCTCGCGGGCGAGGATGAAGCCGACCAGGTCGGCGCCTGCGTCGACCGCGACGTCGACGTCCTCCTGACGGGTGAGCCCGCAGACCTTGACGAGCGGTCGCGCGAGAAGGTCCGCGAGCTTCAGGGCCGGGTCTACTGCGCGCATGAGCGCCGTCCCGACGAGGATCGCGTCCGCGCCCGCGAGCTCGGCGGCGGCAGCCTGCGCGCGCGAGTGCACGCCGCTCTCGGCCACGATCACGCGGTCGCCCGGCACCTGCGCCACGAGCGCGAGCTGGGCGAGGCGGTCGATCGCGAAGCTCGAGAGGTCGCGCGCGTTGATGCCGATCGTGTCGGCGCCGAGCGCGACTGCTCGCCCGAGCTCGTGCGCATCGTGGGCCTCGACCAGCGTGTCGAGGCCCAGCTCGGTCGCTGCTCTCGTCAGGTCGCGTGCGCGGTCGTCGTCGACGTCTCGCAGCAGGATCAGCGCGGCATCCGCGCCCGCCTCCTTCAGCTCCTGAAAGTCACGCTCTTCGGTGAAGAAGCCCTTGCCGAGGATCGGGAGCGACGTCGAGGCGCGTGCGGCGCGAAGGTCGTCGATTGAGCCGCCGAACCGCTCGTCCACGAGGACGGAGAGCGCCGCGGCGCCGGCGCGCTCGAACGCCGCCGCGAGGAGTGGCGGGTCGGCGTCGACGCGCAGGTCGCCGGCCGACGGGGAGCGACGCTTGATCTCGGCGATCGCGCCGAGGCCCGGCGCCGCGAGTGCGTCACGGAACCTCACGCGACGACTGTCTCCTGCGAGAACGCGACGAGCCGGTCCAGCCGCTCGGCGGCAGCACCGGAGTCGAGGGCCTCGCGCGCGTAGCCGAGCCCCTGAGCGAGATCCGCGGCGTGGCCGCCCGCGGCGATTGCACCCGCGGCGTTCAGGAGGATCGCGCTGCGCGCGCCGCCGTTCTCGGCACCCTCGAAGATCGCGCGGATGCGCGCCGCGTTCTCGGCCGGTGTGCCGCCCACGAGCTCAGCCGGATCGCAGCGCGGGACGCCGAGGTCGAGCGGATCGATCATGCGCTCGCGCACGTCGCCTTCGACGACCTCGGCGACGAGGTTCGGGCCGGCAGGAGAAAGCTCGTCGATCCCGGCCGCGCCGTGAACGACGAAGGCGCGGCGCGCGCCGAGCCGCGCGAGCACGTCGGCGAGCGTGCGCACGAGCTCGGGCGCGTAGACGCCGACGACCTGCGCGCGGGCTCCCGCCGGGTTCGTCAGCGGGCCGAGCACGTTGAAGACCGTGCGGGTCGCGAGCTCGCGGCGCACCGCCGCTGCGTGCCGCATTGCGGGGTGGTGCGTCGGCGCGAACATGAACCCGAAGCCGAGCTCGTCGATCGACCGCGCGATCTGCTCGGGCGCGAGCTCGAGCGTGAAGCCGAGCGCCTCGAGCACGTCCGCCGAGCCGGACGACGAGGACACCGCGCGATTGCCGTGCTTCGCGACGGCCGCGCCGGCCGCCGCGGCGACGAGCGCGGCCGCGGTCGAGATGTTGAGCGTGTGCGCGCCGTCGCCGCCGGTCCCGGCCGTGTCGACGAGGTCGCGACGCTCGGGCCGGACGGGAATGACGTGCGCGCGCATCGCCTCGGCGAAGCCGGCGATCTCGTCGGCCGTCTCGCCCTTCAGGCGAAGCGCGATCAGGAAGCCGCCGATCTGGGCCGGCGTCGCCTCGCCGCGCATCACGCCGTCCATGACGCCGCGCGACTCCTCGCGCGTCAGGTCGCTGCGCTCGAGCAGTCGCTGCAGACTCTCCTGGATCACTTTGCCTCCAGGAAGTTCTTCGCGAGGTCGCGTCCGCTCGGCGTCAGCACGGACTCCGGGTGAAACTGCACGCCGTCGACCGGCAGCTCGCGGTGGCGCACGGCCATCACCTCGCCGTCGTCGGTGGTCGCCGAGACCTCGAGTGTGTCCGGCACCGCCGTTGCGGCGAGCGAGTGGTAGCGGCCGGCCGCGAAGCGCTCGGGCAAGCCGGCGAAGAGCCCCTTGCCGTCGTGCACGACATTCGTCGCCTTCCCATGCACGAGCTCGCGTGCGAAGCCGACCTCCCCGCCGAACGCCTCGACGATCGCCTGGTGACCGAGGCAGACGCCGAGCGTGCGCGTGTGCGGGGTCAGGCGCTTCACGATCTCGATCGACGCGCCCGCATCCGCGGGACGGCCGGGACCGGGGGAGACGACGAGGTGCGAAGGCCCAAGGCGCTCCGCCTCGTCGGGGTCGAGTTCGTCGTTCCGCCGCACGAGCACCTCGCAGCCGAGCTCGCCGAAGAGGTGGGCGAGGTTGTACGTGAACGAGTCGTAGTTGTCGACGAGCAGGATCATCCGCGTGCCTCCGCGAGCCTGATCGCGGTCTCGAGCGCGGCCAGCTTGTTCAGGCACTCCTGCTGCTCGGCCTGCGGCTCGGAGTCGGCGACGATCCCGGCGCCGGCCTGGAGGTAGGCGACGCCGCGGTTGAGCACGATCGTCCGGATCGCGATGCACGTGTCGAACGCCTCGCCGGGGAGCGCGTAGCCGACCGCGCCGGCATACGGCCCGCGTCGATAGCCCTCGAGCTCGGAAATGATCTGCATCGCGCGGACCTTCGGCGCGCCGCTCACGGTGCCGGCCGGGAAGCAGGCGCGGAGGAGTTCGAAGTGCGAGACCTCCTCGCGGAGCTCGCCCACGACCTCCGAGACGAGGTGCGTCACGTGCGAGAACTGCTCCGCCTCCATCATCCGCTCGACGTGGACCGAGCCGGGCACGCAGACCCGCGAGAGGTCATTGCGACCCAGGTCGACGAGCATCACGTGCTCGGCTCGGTCCTTCTCGCTGCGGAGGAGTCGCTCCGCGTCCCCTACGCCGCGAGGAGTCGTCCCGGCGATGGGGTTGACGCTGGCTCGGCGTCCCTCGGCCTTGACGAGGGTCTCGGGCGAGGAGCCGACCAGCGCGAGCTCGTCGTCGAGCTCCAGGAGGAAGAGGTACGGAGACGGGTTGACGCGGCGAAGTGAACGGTAGAGCTGGATCGCGCCCGCGGACGTCGGCCGCTCGGCGCGCTGCGAGAGGACGATCTGGAACGCATCGCCTGCGCGGATGTGGTCCTTCGCGACCCGGACGATCCGCTCGTACTCGTGGCGCGACGGGAGGCGGCGGATCGAGCCCGCCGTCCCGGCGCTGCCGTTCGGGATCTCGCCGAGCGGTGCGTCGAGCGCTTGCTCGACCGCTTTTGGGTCGCCGCAGAGCACCTCTGCCAGCCCCGAGACGTGGTCGAAGCGGACGAGGACGTCGGCGACGACGAAGCGGCTCTCGGGGAGCGTCGGGCCGCGGTCGGGCAGCGGCACGGTCGGCTCGAGCTGCGCGATGTGGTCGTACGAGACGTAGCCGACGACGGGCTCGCCGCAGGCCTCCGCTTCCTCGAGGTCGACGATCCGCGAGCCGGCGCCGACGAGCGAGTAGCGGCCGAGCCGGCCGTGCTCGACGGACTCGAGCAGGAACGACGCGCGTCCCGTCCCCCGCAGGCGGAGGTACGCCCCGAGCGGCGTGAGGAGGTCGGTTGCGATGACGGTTTGGACGATCACTGGTACGAAAAAAGCCCCTCCCGGGGCCGACAAGCGAGACGAGTGTTCCGGCTAACGCAGTGTTAGCGCAGGCTCCCGCCCCGCTTGGTGCGCCATGCCCACCAGGTGCGCGGGGTCGGAGTCATTGCCCGCAGCGTAGGGACCGTTCGGCGCAGCGTCAAGGGTAGGCTCGCGCCGTGGCGCTGCCGTCGCTCCTCCGCTCGTTGCTGACCGCGCCGGGACCCTCTGGGTACGAGTCGGCACCGTCCGCGGTGTGGCGCGAGGCCGCGTCGCAGTTCGCAGAGGTCTCCGGCGACACGCTCGGGTCCTCGTTGGCGCGCGTCCGCGGGACCGGCGGCGGGCCGTTGCTCGCGATCGTCGGACACATCGACGAGATCGGACTGATCGTCACGCACATCGACGAGAGCGGCTATGTGTTCTTCCGCGGCATCGGCGGATGGGCTCCCGAGGTGCTGCGCGGGCAGCGTGTCGAGCTGCTGACGCGCGACGGGTCGATCCACGGTGTGGTCGAGCGGGCGAGACAGCGGGTGCGCCGCTTGCAGGAGCCGCTGCCGACGCAGCTCGACGACCTCCACATCGACATCGGAGCGCGTGACGGGGACGACGCGAACCGGCTCGTGCGGCCGGGTGACGTCGCCGTGATCGCGGCCGAGCCGGTCGAGCTGCCGAACGGGCGGGCGGCCTCGCGGTCGATGGACAACCGGCTCGGGGCGTACGTGGCGCTCGAGGCGGCGCGACTCGTGGCCGAGGCCGGCGGCGCGCCCGGGGATGTCGCCGCGGTCGCCGCGGTGCAGGAGGAGGTCGGCGACTTCGGCGGCGCGCGCGTCGTCACGTTCTCGCTCGAGCCTGCGATCGCGATCGCGGTCGACGTCACGCACTCGACGGACGTTCCCGGCGGCGACCCGAAGATCGAGGGCGAGCACGGGCTCGGCAGCGGCCCCGCGATCTCGCGCGGCTCCACGATCAACCCCCGGATCTTCGACCTGCTCGTCGAGGCGGCCGAGGCGGAGGGGATCCCGTACACGATCGAGGTCTCCTCCGGAACGACGTCGACAGACATGGACGCGATGTACCTCTCGCGCGCGGGCGTCGCGACGGGGCTCGTGTCGATACCGCTCCGCTACATGCACACGCCGACGGAGATCGTCGAGCTCGCGGACGTCGAAAAGTGCGCGCGGCTCATCGCGGCCTTCGCGATTCGCCTCGATCCGCACGCCTCGTTCGCTCGGTAGGGCGAACACCCCTGGGTCTGACCCTGCAGTTCGCCCCTGCAGACACGTCGATCGGAACGAAAGCGTGACGATCTGTCCACAGGTGCGCGCGTTGGGCGTGCTGCGAGCGACAATCGTCGTGCGCTTCGGGCGCGCTCTCTGCGCTCCCCGGCGGCTGCGACCCTGCGCTCGCTAGGCTCAACGCACATGGCGAGAGCAGTCATCGTGAGCGCGGTCCGCACGCCGTTCGGCAAGCTCGGCGGCGGGCTGAAGGACTACGAGGCGCCCCAGCTCGGCGCGCACGTGATCAAGGGCGGCCTCGACAAGGTCGGCCTCGAGCCGGGCGAGGTCGAGTACGTGATCATGGGCGAGGTGCTCCAGGCCGGCGTCGGGCAGGCGCCCGCGCGCCAGGCGGCGATCGCGGCCGGGCTGCCGAAGGAGCTCCCCGCCGACACGATCAACAAGGTCTGCGCCTCGTCGATCCGCGCCGTCCAGATCGCCGACGCGATGATCCGCGCGGGCGACCATCACGTGATCGTCACCGGCGGCATGGAGTCGATGTCGAACGCGCCGTACCTCCTGAAGAAGGCGCGCTTCGGCTACAAGCTCGGCGACGGGAAGCTGATCGACCACATGACCTACGACGGCCTCACGTCGAGCTTCGACGGGAAGCACATGGTCGAGCAGGCGTCGTTCGTCTCGCGCGAGCTCGGCATCTCGCGCGAGGATCAGGACGCGTGGGCGCTGCGCTCCCACGAGCGTGCGATCGCCGCGCAGGACGAGGGTCGGTTCGCCGACGAGATCGTCCCGATCGACGGCTTCGACACCGACGAGGGCCCGCGGCGCGACACGTCGCTCGAGCGACTCGCCGCGCTGCAGCCCGTCTTCGACCCGGACGGGACGACGACCGCCGGCAACGCCCCCGGCGTGAACGACGGCGCCGCGTGCGTAGTCGTCACGAGCGAGGAGTTCGCGAAGCAGCGCGGCCTCGAGATCCTCGCGACGATCGTCTCGCAGGCGTACGTCGCAGACGACTTCGCCTACCTTGCCCGGACGCCCGCGAAGGCCGGGGGAATCGCGCTCGACAAGGTCGGCAAGTCGATCGGCGACGTCGAGCGGGTCGAGCTGAACGAGGCGTTCTCGTCGGTCGTCGTCAACTCGATGAAGATGCTCGGCGCGGATCCCGAGAAGGTGAACGTGAACGGCGGCGCAGTGGCCCTCGGGCATCCGATCGGCGCATCCGGCGCGCGGATAGTCGGGACGATGGTGCACGAGCTCCGCCGGAACGGCGGCGGCCTCGGGCTCGCCGCGATCTGCTCCGGCGGCGGCCAGGGCGACGCGCTCCTCCTCGAGGTGTGACGTGCCAACGCCCCGGCGGCGTACTCGGAGCATGAAGCCGTTCCTCGTCGCGCTCGCCGCCGCGGCCGCGTTGTTCGCGGCGTTGCCGGCCGACGCGCTCGCCTGCTCGTGCCTGCCGTGGGGCAACCCGAAGGAGGAGCTCGCAAAGGCGAAGGCCGCGTTCGTCGGCGTTTACGTCGGCAGCCGACCCATGAAGTCGCCGGGCGCCGCGATCTACAGGTTCCGCGTGGAGCGCCGCCTGAAGGGCTCGTTCGGCCGGACGATCGACGTCGTCAGCGCGGTCGACAGCGCCGCCTGTGGGCTCGAGGTCGTCAAGCGCCAACGCGTCGGCCTGCTGCTGCGCCGCGTGGGCGGACGCTGGCACTCCAGCCTCTGCGAGCAGCGGACGGCGCGGTTCTTCCGCGGCCTGCCCTCGCGGATGCTCGCGTCCTGCGCCTAGACCGGCGCGCCGACGACCGCGTCGCGGAAGGCGCCGACGAGCCGGTCGACGTCCCGGTCCGACGTCTGCCAGTTCGAAACGGAGACGCGGATCGCCGCGCGGCCGTCCCACGTCGTTCCGCTCAGCCATACGTCTCCGGTCCGCTGCACGGCCCGTAGCGCGCTCTGCGTCCGCTCGTCCGAGTCGAAGCGGAACAGCACCTGGTTCAGGACGACGTCGTTCAGCAGCTCAACACCCGGCAGTTGCGCGAGCCCGTCCGCGGCGCGCCGTGCGTGCATGCAGCAGCGCTCGACGAGCTCCGCCGTCCCGAAGCGGCCGAGCGTACGCAGCGCGGCGTAGACCGGGAATCCGCGCGCCCGGCGCGAGAACTCCGGGTTCCAGTCCATCTGGTCGCGGTTCCCGCCGGCGTCGTGGACGAGATACTCCGCCTGCACGCCCATGGCGGCTCGATGCGCCGCCGGATGCGCGCAGAACGCGATCCCCGAGTCGTACGGCACGTTCAGCCACTTGTGCGCGTCCGTCGCCCACGAGTCGGCGCGCTCGACGCCCTTCACGAGCTGCCGGAGCGACGGCGAGGCGGCGGCCCACAGCCCGAACGCACCGTCGACGTGCAACCACGCACCCGCGGCGCGTGCACGGTCTGCGATCCCGTCGATGTCGTCGAACGCACCAGTGTTCACCTCACCCGCCTGGGCGCAAACGATCGTCGGCCGGTCGTCGACCGAGAGTTCGTCGACGACCAACCGCCCCTGGTCGTCGGCGCGCACCACGTCGGGCGCGCCCATCCCGAGCAGTCGCAGCGCGCGGTCGACGGTGACGTGGCGCTTCGCTCCGACGACGACGCGAACCTCGGGCGCGCCGTAGAGACCGCGCTCGCCGAGCTCCCAGCCCCGCTCGCGCAGGATGTGCTCGCGGGCCGCGGCGAGCGCCGTCACGTGCGCCATCTGACAGCCCGTGACGAATGCGTACGAGACGCCTTCCGGCAGGCCGAAGAGCTCGCGCAGCCATTCACCGGACACCTCCTCGACGATCGCCGCAGCCGGCGCCGGAGCGAAGAGGCCGGCGTTCTGATCCCACGCAGACGTGAGCCAGTCCGCTGCGATCGCCGCCGGAAGCGCTCCGCCGATCACGAAGCCGTACCACCGTCCGCTCGCCATGCCGGAGATGCCGGGGTCGGCATCGGCGACGAGCTCCTCGATCACGACGCGCGCGTCGAGCGGCTCGTCCTGCAACGGACGCTCGAGCGCCGCGCGCAACGCGTGGACGTCCATGTCGGGGAGAACGGGACGTTCGTCGAGCGACTCGAGGAACTGCGACGCGAGCTCGCTCGTGCGCCCGAGCAGATCGCGCGACTCGCTCATCCACACCAACTGTACAGCCGTCGGCGAGCCTCGCCGGACGCGCGTCCGCTCATCCCATCGCGGATGCTCGCGTCGTGTCAGCGCGCCCAGGGCGGAGGCCCATGCGGGTCCAACGCTGCGATCTGTCGATACGCGCGGCCCCGGTCTGTGGGGGCGACGCCTGCAAGGAGCCGCCAGAGTTGAACGTTCCCAGAATCCCTGCGAAGCGCCGCCAACGCCGCACGGCGCGCGACGGCCCGATCGCCGCCGGCGGCGGCAGCCTCGGCCGTCAGACGATCGGGTTCGGCAGACCAGAGCGCCCAGGGTCGCGCGCGGCGCGCCTCGCGCTCCGCTGACCGCGTCGACCCACTCTCGAGGTCGATCACTGCTGCCGTCAACGCGCTGTTGCTCATCAATCCGACGAACGCCACGACACCAACGAGGCTGACGGCGGCGCCGAAGACTGCACGTCCCCGCCTCTCCAGACAAACCGATTTCCGTGAACCAATGACGACCAGGACGCCTCCGAGCACGAACGCCGGCACTGTCAGCACAGGCATCTCCCAGTCCCAATCGACCGCGGAATGGGAGAGGTAGGCGGCGTAGGCGCCCGCGGCGGCGGGAACGAGCCGCTCGGCACGCGCCCGCCATGCAGCGAGGACCGGAAGGCCGCAGACCAACACGAGCAGAGCGAGCCCGATCGGCCCAAGCTCCGCGAGGGTCTCGAGATAGAGACTGTGCGCATCGAGAACGCCGAGGTTGACGTCGCGATGCAAGAGCCACATTCGCTGGAAGGTGCCTGCGCCGCTTCCAAGGAGTGGATGGTCGAGCACTGTCTGCCACGCCGCGGCCCAGTACTGGTCCCGGTCGTTGGACGAGAAGGTGAGGACGTCCTCGCGGAGCGTCGTCCCGAGCGTTGAGCCGACGACCGCACTGCGACCCGCGAGCGCAGCGAGCAGCACGCCCCCTACGACTGCCGAGGCAACGGTGACGGTTCTCAGTCTTCCGCCGCCGAGGATCCCCATCGTGGCGAGCCCGACCGCGAATGCGAGGAGGGGCCCACGAGAGTAGGTGAGGTATCCGCAGGCCGCGACTGGGAATGCTGCAGCGATGCCGACGGCACGGTCCAGTCCATCTTCTGCGGCGAATCCGAGCGCAAGCAACAGCCCGATGACAGCCAGAAGCCCGAGCGCATTCGCGTACCCGACCGGCTCAGCGATCGGCGTCCCTTCGAGCGATCCGTACCGGATCACCGCGTAGGCTGCGACGATCGCAGTCGCGATGAGCAGTGCGCGCAGCACCGCTCTCGAGTTTTGCGGGGTGACCGCGATGACGACGAACGCCGCGGCACTCGCGTAGACGAGCACGCGCTGTGCGTCCAGCAGGGTCAGCGTCGAGCTGACCGACCACGCCCCGGACAGCCAGATCCACAGGCCGAGCGCGGCGACGGCGCAGGCCCACACGATCGAGAGGGTTCCGGGCCGAAGCTCCTTGCTGCCGGTCGTCGCGACGAGGGTGGCCCATGCGAGCGCAAGGGCGCTCCAGCCCCAAGCCGGCGCGTAGTACCCGCCGTCGAATGCCGCGAAGCCGACGACGAGCGTGAAAGGAACGGCGGCGACGGCAACTGCCGCCGCCGTTCCCGTACTAGCTCCGTCGGCGGTACTGCGTGCAGCCCGGCGGCGGCGTCGTGCCGTACTGAGCGCCGGGTGGGCCCGTATGAGTGTGGTTCGCATCGCCACATCCCCAGCCAGGTCGCGTACCCGCGTACTGGTCGTCGCCGGGCCCGCGGTACTGCGTGCAGCCCGGCGGCGCTGTCGTCCCGTACTGAGCGCCCGGCGGCCCGGAGTGCTCATGGTTCTTGTCTCCGCAACCCCAACCGGGTCGCTCCGTCGGGTACTGGTACTGCGCCAGCGTTCCGGCGACGCTCCGTGAAACGGTGTCACGGGCATAGCCGGCGGCGCCGAGCCAGAGGACTGCGCCGAGGACGACCGCACTCACAGCCGTCGGTCCTGCGGCTCGTCGGAGCACTTCTCCGAACTGACCCATGCCCCCTCCTCGTGGTCGTCTCAGAGCGTACGAAATAGCTCGACGAAATGGAACCCGCCATGGAGCGACGAGGCCCGGTCGGCTAGCCTCGCCCGATGCGCTTCGAGCACGTGCTCGTCGTCGGCGCCGGCCAGATGGGCGGGGGGATCGCGCAGGTCGTAGCCGGATCGGGGCGCAGTGTCTCCCTCTATGACGAGCAGCCCGGCGCGACCGATCGCGCGCTCGAGGCGATGCGAAAGAGCCTCGGGAGGCTCGCCGAGAAGGGCGGCGCGGACCCCGACGAGGCCCTCGCACGCGTGACACCCGTGGACGACGTCGTTCCCGCCGACCTGATGGTCGAGGCCGTCGTCGAGGACGCCGACGTGAAGCTCGACGTCTTCCGTCGTGCCGACGCGACGCTCCCGTCCGAAGCCGTCCTCGCGTCGAACACCTCGTCGATCCCGATCTCGTCGCTCGCCGCCGCGACGCAGCGTCCCGACCGCGTGATCGGGATGCACTTCTTCAACCCGGTGCCTGTGCTCAAGCTCGTCGAGGTCGTGCGCGGCCGCGACACCTCGGACGAGACGACGCGCGAGATCGTCGAGCTCGCGCAGGAGCTCGGGAAGGTGCCCGCCGAGGCGAACGACTTCCCGGGCTTCGTCTCGAACCGGATCCTCATGCCCTTCATCAACGAGGCCGTCTGGGCGCTCCACGACGGCGTGGCGGAGGCGGAGGCGATCGACACGATCGCGAAGCTCGGCTTCGCCCACCCGATGGGACCTTTGGCCCTAGCCGACCTGATCGGCCTGGACACGTGCGTGGCGATCATGGAGGTGCTGCACGAAGGTCTGGGAGAGGAGAAGTACGCTCCCTGCCCGCTCCTGCGGGAGCTGGTCGACCAGGGCCGGCTGGGCCGCAAGTCTGGGCAGGGCTTCTTCAGGTACTAGTCCTCAAGTCAACGGCACTGGGTGCCGATACGCGTCCTGAAAGGGGGACGTTCACGGGTGCGGGTGCTGCTCGTCGACGATGACGCAGGTCTCAGGGCGCTTTTGCGTATGACCTTCGACGTCTTCGAGATCGAGGTCGTGGAGGCTGCAGACGCCGAGGAGGCGCGCGCCGAGATCGATCGCAGCGCGCCCGACGTCGTCGTTCTCGACGTCCTGATGCCCGGCATGGACGGGATCGAGTTCTGCCGCGAGCTGAAGTCGGACCGCGACACGCGCGGGATCGGCGTCGTGCTGCTCTCGGGAT
Organism: Gaiellaceae bacterium; assembly: GCA_035718485.1. GTDB lineage: Bacteria > Actinomycetota > Thermoleophilia > Gaiellales > Gaiellaceae > JACCTU01. The sequence continues at coordinate 5,371 of DASTHC010000140.1, read as the reverse complement.
CGGAGGGCGGCTCGCGCGTCGCGGCCGACGCCGCAGGTGCGGAGGCGTACGTCCCGAAGCCGTTCAGCCCACTCGAGCTGCTCGCGGTCGTCGAGCGGCTCGCCGGCGGTCTCTACGGAGTCCCGTTCCGGGCCGCGAAGCGGTCGAGCAGCGAGGAGGAGCAGCTCCTGCTCTACGCCCGCGACCTTCGGCACATCCTCCAGATCGAGCGCGCGCAGCGCTCGCTCGTGCAGCGGGCGTACCGCGAGACGGTCGCCGCGCTCGCGAGCGCTCTCGAATCGAAGGACACGGGCACGCGCGCGCACTCGCAGCGCGTGCAGCGGTATGCGATCGAGCTCGCGCGCTGCATGGACACCGAGCTCGCCGACGATCCCTCGGCGGAGTACGGCTTCCTTCTCCACGACGTCGGCAAGATCGGCATCCCTGACAAGGTGCTGCAGAAGCCGGGACCGCTCGACAAGGACGAGCGCACGCTGATGCAGACGCACACGGTCCTCGGCGAGCAGATGCTCGGCGGTGTCGCGCTCCTCCAGGGCGCCGGCGTGCACGTCGTCCGCTCGCACCACGAGCGCTGGGACGGGGAGGGCTACCCCGACGGTCTCGCGGCCGAGCAGATCCCGCTCGGCGCCCGCATCTTCGCCGTCGCCGACACGCTTGACGCGATCACGAGCGACCGCCCGTACCGCGCGGCGCTGCCGTGGTCGACCGCGCACGAGGTGATCGTCGACGAGACCGCCCGACAGTTCGACCCCGACGTCGTCGACGCGTTCCTCGCGTGCGAGTCCTCCCTCCGCGAGGTGCGCAAGGAGTTTCTCGTCGCAGCCTAAATCGGCTCTTCTTTGAGCTGCAGCTCGGGCTCGAGTTGGTGCCAGAGGACGATCTTCCCCTCGCGCACGCGGAAGAGCGCGAGCGCGCGTTCGCCCGGGCCGTCGCACATCTTCGGCGGACGGTCGCCCAGCACGAACGTCACGCGCACCGTGTCCTCGCGCGCGGTGAGGCTGAGGATCCGGCCCGAGCACGGGAGCGAGCTGTTCCACGCGCGCGCCTCCTCGAACGTCTTGAGCCGACGCACCTCGCTTCCCTGCACCACGCGGGCGCCTTCCGCGAACAGCCGCGCGGCGCCGTCGTTGTCGTCGGTGTTCACCGCCTCGGACCAGGCGCGGACGACGCTCTCGGGGGAGGCGGCTCCGCCTCCGCAGCCCGCGAGCGCGAGGGCGAATGATGCGAGGAGGGCGATTCGCACCGGCCCTCTACGATAGTCCCGCCATGCATTTCGACCTGACAGACGACCAGCGGGAGATCCAGGCGCTCGCGCACGACTTCGCGCAGGCAGAGATCGAGCCGAACGCCGCGACCTGGGACCGCGAGCACGAGTTCCCGCGGGAGCTCTACGCCAAGCTCGCCGAGCTCGGCCTGATGGGCGTCTGCCTCCCGGAGGAGTACGGCGGCGCCGGCGCGGACTTCCTCTCCTACATCCTCGTTCTCGAGGAGCTCTCACGGGCCGACGCGGGTGTCGGCGTCACGGTGGCCGTCCATACGAGCGCATGCACGCTGCCGCTCCTCATGTACGGGACCGACGAGCAGCGTGCGCGCTTCGTGCCGCCGCTCGCGCGCGGCGAGGGAATCGGCGCGTTCGCGCTCACCGAGGCCGACTCGGGGTCGGACGCAGGGGCGCTCCGCACCCGCGCTGAGGCCGAGGGCGACGGCTGGCGCATCACGGGGGCGAAGCAGTGGATCACGAACGGCGCGCACGCGTCGACCTTCCTCCTGTTCGCGCGCACCGATCCCGAGACGGCAGGTCCGAGGGGCATCTCCGCCTTCGTGCTCGACGCCGAGCACGTTCGGATCACGCGCGAGGAGGAGAAGCTCGGCCTCAACTCGTCCTGCACGAACGACCTCGTGGTCGAGGGCGCGGTCGTCGGTCGCGACCGGCTCGTGCACGAGGAGGGTCGCGGCTTCCGGGTCGCGATGGGAACGCTCGACGGCGGGCGGATCGGGATCGCCGCGCAGGCGCTCGGGATCGCGCAGGCGGCGTTCGACGTCGCGCGCGCGTACGCGAAGGAGCGCCGCACGTTCGGGAAGCCGATCGCCGAGCACCAGGCGATCCAGTGGAAGCTCGCCGACATGGCGACCGAGATCGACGCCGCGCGCCTGCTCGTCTACCGCGCCGCGTGGCTGAAGGAGCAGGGGCGCCCACATACCGAGGAAGGTGCGAAGGCCAAGCTCTTCGCGTCGGAGACCGCGCGCCGCCAGACCGCGGAGGCGATCCAGATCCTCGGCGGCTACGGGTACACGAAGGAGTTCCCCGTGGAGCGCTACTACCGCGACGCGAAGATCACGGAGATCTACGAGGGCACGAGCGAGATCCAGCGGCTCGTGATCGCGCGCTCGGTGCTCGGCCTCCGCCGGCACGAGCAGACTTTGGCTCAGCCCTAGGCGGGCCTCCACTCGTAGCGGACGTCGGGCTCGCGCTCCATGTTCTCCTGCCCGTCGGTGAACTCGACCGCGTGGAGCCCGTGCCGCTCGTAGAACCGGCGCGCGCCCTCGTTCTTCTGGAACGTCCAGAGCGAGAAGCCCTCCGGCATGCGCTCCATCACCGCTGCAAGCATCTCGCTCCCGAGGCCCCGGTTCTGGAGGTCGGGATCGACGTAGAGGTGCTCGAGCGACCCTTCGGCGAGCGATGCCCAGCCGAGGACGCGGCCGTCCTCGCCCTCGGCGACCCAGACCTCCTGGTTCGGGAGCAGGATTGTCGAGACGAAGACCCGGTACTCGTCGAGCGTCGGAATCGGCGGGAGGTACGGCATCCGCGAGTAGCACGCATGCTTGATGCGGGCCAGCTCGTCGGTGTCGCTCGGTTCACCGCGTCGCAACCGCATCGCTCCCTAATCTACGGCGCGTGGCGCGCAAACGGGATGAGCCCGTCCGGCTGACGAAGATCTACACACGCGGCGGCGATCGCGGGGAGACGTCGCTTGGTGACGGCTCTCGTGCCTCGAAGCTCGACCCGCGGATCGTCGCGTACGGCGCGGTCGACGAGCTCAACTCGCAGCTCGGCGTCGTGCTCGCCGGCAAGCTCACGGAGCCGATCCGGACCGTCCTCGAACGCGTGCAGAACGAGCTGTTCGACGTCGGCGCGGATCTCTCGGTGCCGTTCGAGGGCGGCGGCGACCGCCTGCGGATCTCGCAGTCTCAGATCGACGCGCTCGAGGCCGACTGCGACCGCTTCAACGCCGAGCTGCCCGAGCTGAAGAGCTTTGTCCTCCCGGGCGGCGACGCGAGTGCCGCGCTGATCCACGTCGCGCGCGCGACCTGCCGGCGCGCGGAGCGCGACGCGCTGGCCGCGCCCGTCAACCCGCTCGCCGTCGTCTACCTGAACCGACTCTCCGACCTGCTCTTCATCCTCGCGCGCGCCGCGAACGCCGCGGCCGGCCGCGACGAGCCGCTCTGGAAGCCTGGCGCCTCGCGCTGACGTTCGGCGCCTCGTTCGCGGCGGGCTACCTCGGCTCCGTCGTCGGGCTCGTGCTCGGGACGCTCCGCCTGCCGGCCGTCCTGCTCGCCGCAGGGAATCCCGCGGCCGCGGCGGGAACGAACATCGCGATCAGCGCCGCGGCGGCCGCGTCCGGCGGGTGGCGCCACGCCCGTGAGGGCCGGGTCGACTGGCGGGTCGTTGCCTGGATGGCGCCGGCGTCCGTCGTCGGAGCCGTCGTCGGCGGGCTGCTGGGCGGCAGCCTGCCGGAGCGCGCGCTCTTCGCCGGCATCGCCGCGATCCTCGCGTGGAACGGGCTCGACCTCCTCGTCCGGCCGGTACGTGCTAGGCCGCGGACGGAGCCGCGCGTGTGGCCGGCTGCCGTCTTCGGCCTCGCGATCGGGGTCGTCGGCGGCGCGATCGGCGTCATCCTCGGGACGCTCCGCATGCCGGCGCTTCTCGGCGCGGTCGGGATGGACGCGAGGCGCGCGGTCGGCACGAACCTCGTCGTCGGCTTCTTTCTCGGGGTCGCCGGCTTCGCTGCGCATGCCGCACGGCTCGAGGTCGAGTGGGATCTCCTGGCGGCCGGGCTGCTCGGTGCGATCCCTGGCGCGTGGCTCGGCGCCCGCAAGACGGGTGGGCTCTCCGAGGAGACGCTGCGCCGGCTGATCGGCGTCGCTCTGCTCGCCATCGCCGTCGCCTTCGCGATCGAGGCTATCGCCGCGTGAGCCGGCGGATCAGCTTCGCGATGTCGGCCGGCGGCGTCGAGCGCGGCAGGGCGACGGCGGCGCCTGCGCGGATCGCCTGAGCCAGGCGCCGCGGGTCGTTCGTCAGCGCGATGATCTTCATCGACGGGAACACCGTGCGCAGGTCCTTCACGAGCTGCAGCCCGTAGCGGTCGACGTCGACCACGATCACCTGCACGTTGCGGTCCTGCGAGCCGGCGATCGTCCACGTCTCCTCGCCGATCGCGGAGACGACACGCGTGCCGCTGCCGAGGCCGTGCGCGATGTCCGTCGGGCCGCCGGCCAGCACGACCTCGACCGGCCGGGTGTCAGGGCGTGCGCGCTTGCCGACGACACGCACGGCGATCGTCCTTCTCAGGGCGTCGCGACCGGACTGGACGCTGAAGACCACGCGGTACGTGCCGGGCCGGCGCACCTTCGACGGCATCGGCAGCCGCTTGATCGTGACGCCGACCTTGACCGCGAAGCGCCAGCGGTGAACCTGCACGCGGCTCGGGCCGATCAGGTTCGCAGTCACCTGCGCAGTGCGCGTCGTCCGTACCCGGATCGCGATCGTCTTCCGCTGCGAGGGCACGAAGCGCTTCGTCCCGACGACGCCGAACACGAAGCGCGGCTGCGGCGTGCCCGGCTGGCCGAGCTCGAGGTCGACCTTCGATCCGAGCGGCGCGACCACCGGCTCGGAGACGACGACCGTGCCCGTGCCGTGCACCGCGCCGAGCTCGAAGCCGCGGTCGGCCAGGATCGCGGTCGCCTCTTCGAGCGTCTTCCCGGCGAGCTTCGACGACGACCGGAGCTTCTGCGACGTCGCGCTCGCGTGGCCGTCGGCGTCGACGGCGGTGATCGAGAACACGCGCAGGTCCGCGGGGTCGAACGGCCCGAGGTTCAGCTCGTCCTCGCCTGCTGCGAGCGTCTGGGTCGCGATGCCGTCGACGAAGAGGATCGTCGCGAACGGACGGCCCTTCGCGTCCTGTGACGGCGTCCACCGGAGAGTCAGCGAGCCGTCCTCCTCGAACACGCCGCGGAAGTCGAGCGGCGCGGGGACGAGCGGGAGGACGCTTCCGAACGTGCCGCCGCCGGCGCCGCCGTCGGCGGGCGGCGTGGGCACGCCGACCATGAACGTGATCGAGAAGGCGCTCGAGTTCCCGGCAGCGTCGTGGAC
>DASTHC010000139.1:0-27517 GCA_035718485.1 Gaiellaceae bacterium | reverse complement strand
CGAGCCGGCGCTCCGACTCGCGTCGGCTGGCGTCCCGATGCCGCCGGCGCACGTCCGCTGTCTCGAGATGCTTGCGCCGGTGCTGACGCTCGATGCGGGCGCGCGCATCTACTCGCCCGGCGGACGTTTGCTGCGCGACGGCGAGCTGCTCGACCAGCCCGGGCTCGTCCGTGCGCTCGAGCTCGTGCGGGACGAGGGCGCGGGCACGGTGTACCGCGGGACGATCGCGGAGCTTCTACTCGCGTTCTCCGACTCCCGCGGCGGCTCGTTGACGCGGACCGACCTCGGGCTCTACGGGGCCCGGTGGACGGAGCCGGACGAGGTGCAGTTCCGCGGGAGATCGTTCCTGACGCGCGGCGGGCTGTCGGGCGTCGCGGCGACGCTTCGACGCCTGCCCGAATCCGGCGGCGAGCGCGACCGCGTGCTCGCACTCGTGCGGACGCTCGACGCGCCGGCCGACGTCTGTGGCGACACGACGAACCTCACGGTCGTCGACCGCGACGGGAACGCGTGCGTCGTGACGACGAGCCTCGGCCTCGGGTCCGGGGACTACGTCCCCGGCCTGGACCTGCACCTGAACAGCATGCTCGGCGAGCGCGACCTCGTTCAGGGCGAGCTCGTGCCGGGCGACCGGGTGGCGTCGATGATGGCGCCGAGCCTCGTCGTCGATACTGACGGCGCCGAGCTGGCGATCGGAGCGGCTGGCGGGACGCGGCTGCGGACCGCGCTCGTCGGCGTGGCGGCCGCGATCCTCGAGCACGGCGTCGAACCCCAGGCCGCGGTCGACCGCGGCCGCGCCCACCCTGTTGCCGGGCTCGTGAATGCCGAGCCGGGCGTTGACGACAGCGCCCTCGCCGCGCTCGAGGAGCAGGGGTGGTTGGTTCGCCGCTGGCCCGAGCGACACCACTACTTCGGCGGCGTCAGCGCGATTGGGCGGAGCGGGCCGGCGGCGGATCCTCGTCGGAGCGGCGCCGCTCGGTCCGTCGCTTGATCGGGAGCGTCACGGCGAGCCACCCGACGTAGCCGCACTCGGGGCAGCCCGGGTTCGACCGGGCCGTCCCGCCGCGCGCGGGCTTCGCGTACTCCGTGCCGCATTCGAGGCAGCGGACGTTCTCGTAGACGGCAAGAGCGGGGCCCTCAGGCTTGCCTTCCATGTAAACAGAGACCCCGGCTTGGGACGAATCTTGCGGCGTGGGTTGCCGGTCTCCAAGGCTAGACCGGGCGCTCGGCCCGCCGGGTCTCCTCGACGTCACGGGCGATCTGGGCCACGAGCTCGTCCTCGCTCTCGAACGCGCGCTCGTCGCGAAGCCGGCGCCAGAGCTCGACCACGAGACGCTGGCCGTAGAGGTCTCCCTCGTAGTCGAGCAGGAACGGCTCGACCCGCAGCTCGTCGCCGCCGTAGTGCGGGTTGACGCCGATCGAGATCGCCGCTCGGTGCCCGCGCGCGCTTCCCGCGTAGATCCCGTACGACGGGACGAGCGCGTCCGGCTCGAGCCGGAGGTTCGCCGTCGGGTACCCGAGCCGCTCGCCCCGCGCCTCGCCGCGGACGACGGCGCCTTCGACCTCGGGGGGCCGTCCGAGCATCTGCGCGGCGCGCTCGACCTCGCCCGCCCGCACGAGCGACCGGATCGCGCTCGAGGAGACGCCGTCGACGAGCGGTACCGGCCGGACGTCGAAGCCGAGTCGGCGGAGCAGGTCGAGATCTCCCTGCCGCTCGTGTCCGAAGCGGAACGCCGAGCCGGCCGCGACGACCTCCGCGCCGATCCCGCGCAGGTAGCGCTCGGCGAACTCGTCGGCTGTCGTCCGAGCGAAGTCGCGGTCGAAGCCGAGGACGAGCACGTCGCGGATCCCCGCCGCCTCGAGCAGCTCGAGCCGCCGCTCCAGCGTGCTCAGGAGCTCGACCTCCTGGCCGAAGGCCTTGCGCGGGTGCGGATCGAACGTGACGACGGTGGGCGTCAGCCCCGACGCAGTGGCCGCATCGAGCACGCGCCGGTGGCCGAGGTGGACGCCGTCGAATGTCCCCACCGCAACGGCGCGCGGAACCGGCTCGAGCTCCTCCGGTGCACGCGCGACGGTCATCCGAGCCGAGCGAGCGCGTCGTTTGCCGGGATGACGCGCTCCGGATCCGCCTCGTCGACCGAGAACGGGCCGACCTCCGTGCGGCGAAGCGCGCGGCAGTGGCCGCCGAGCGCCGCCGCGATCGAGCGCACATAGGTGCCGGAGCCCACGCGCAGGTCGAGCGTGACGGTCTCGCCGCTATACGCGATGACGTCGAGCGCGTCGATCCGCGAGCGCCGCACGGGCATCTCGACCGCGACGCCCTTCCGGTGCAGCCGATAGGCGCGCTCCCCGCCGATCTTCACCGCAGACGCGGCGGGGATCGGCAGCGCCACCTCGCCGCGGAGGGCCTCGAGCCGTTCCTCGAGCTCGGCGCGCGCCGGTGCGTCGTGACGCTCGAGGACCTCCCCCTCCGGGTCGCCGGTCGAGGTCGTCGAGGTGAGATCGACCTCGGTGACGTAGCGCTTGTCCAGTGAGACGAACGATCCTGCCAGTTTAGTTGCCGCTCCGGACAACACGACGAGCAGGCCGGTGGCGAAGGGATCCAGCGTGCCCGCGTGACCTGTCCGCGCCCCCGTTCGCCGGCGCAGTTCGTTGATCGCCGCGAACGACGAGATGCCCGGCGGCTTGTCGAGCAGCACGATCCCCGCCGGCTCGAGCGCGCGCGGGATCCGCCTCGTCACGCCGGCGACTTGTGCGCCGCCGCGAACTCGCGTCGAACGAAGTCGGTGATCTCCTCGATCGACGCCTCGCTCGAGAACCCGGCCGCCTGCCGGTGTCCACCGCCGTCCGACTTCCGCGCGATCGCGGAGACGTCGAGCTCGTCGTGACTCGCGCGAAGCGAGACGCGACGCGTCGGCCCCGCCGCGCGCGGCGGCTCGCGGATGAGCACCGCCATGTCGGCTCCCTCGACCGCCCGGAGGTAGTCGATGATCCCCTCGGAGTACGGCTCGGCCGCGCCCACCTCGTGGAAGTCGTTCCGGAGCAGATACGAGACGACGAGCCGTCCGCCTTCGTACACCTGCGCCCGCTCGAGCGCTCGGGCGAGCAGCTTGAGCTTCGCGAACTGCACCGACTCGTACACCCCCTGGAAGATGCGGTGCAGGTCCGCCCCGGCCTCGACGAGCTCCGCGGCGAGGCGAAGCGACTTCGGTGTGGTGTTCGTGTACTGGAAGCGGCCCGTGTCCGTGACGAGCGCGATGTAGAGCGCCTCGGCGATCGCCGGCGTCAGCTCGACGTCGAGCTCGAAGAAGAGGTCTCGGAGCAGCTCGCCGGTCGACGATGCAGTCGCGTCGATGACGTTGACGTCACCGAAACGCGTGTTGTCGTGATGGTGGTCGATGTCGACGACGAGCGGCACTTGCTGCAGCACCTCCGGGTCCGGGCCGAGCCGTGACTCGTTCGCGCAGTCGACCGCAAGCAGCACGCGCTCGGAAACATCCTCGGGCAGCCGTCGCAGCAGCTCGTCGAGGGCCATGAACCCGTACTCCCCCGGCAGCGGCGCGTCGCCTGCGAGGTACATCACGGCGTCCTTACCGAGCTGGTCGAGCGCGAGCTTCGTCGCGAGCATCGAACCGAGCGCGTCGCCGTCGGGGTTCTCGTGCGTGGTCACGAGGAACCGCTCGCCGCTGCGGATCGCGTCCGCAGCCTTCGCGAGATCAGCTTCGATCGTCGTCGTCTGGGGCGAGCTCATCGATCAGTTGTGTCATCCGGACCCCTCGCTCGACCGTCGGATCGTATTCGAACGCGAGCTGTGGGGTCCGCTTCATGCGCAGATCGCGCGCGAGGCGCGACTGCAGGATTCCGTGCGCGGCCTCGAGCCCCTGCATGCTCCTCGCGCGCTTCGACTCCGAGCCGAGGACCGACACGAACACGCGCGCATGCCGGAGGTCCGGGGACGTCTCGACGCCCGTGATCGTCACGAACCCGATGCGGGGGTCCTTCAGCTCGGGGAGTGCGGCGCCGAGCACTTCCTTCACCGCTTCGTTCACACGGCGCATGCGCTCACTCACCGGGCACCACTACCTCGCGCGCGACGGACACGAGCTCGTACTCCTGTCCGTTCAGATAGCGGACAGCGTCGTCCAGGAGCGCGTCGAGCTCGCGATGACCGCGGGCGACGCAAGCGACCGTCAGCCCCGCGCGCTGCCACAGGTCGTGATGATCGACCTCCGCGACCGAGGCGCCGAAGCGGTTCTGCAGGTTGGCCTTCGCCGACTTCACGTGCTTCCGCTTGCCCTTCAGGGAGCCGGCCTCCGGAAAGTGCAGCTCGACCGAGAGGATGCCGACGTACCCGGAGGCCACCGCAGAAGCGTACGCGTGCGAGCGAGCGTCGAACGCTCGAGCCCGGACGTGACCTAGGAGGCGGACGGTGCGGCCGGCGCGGCGGGCGCGGGCCCTTCACTCAGATCGGTGCGCTCGATCTGCCGCGTCTCGTATGCCTCGAGCACGTCACCGACCTTCACGTCGTCGTAGTTCGCGAGGTGGATACCGCACTCGAAGCCTTCGGCGACCTCGCGCGCGTCGTCCTGGAAGCGCTTGAGCGAGTCGATCGTCGTCTCGTACACGACCGTCCCGTCGCGGATGACGCGAACCTGCGCGTTCCGGCGCATGACGCCGCTCGTCACCATGCAGCCTGCGATCGTGCCGACGCGGGAGGCGCGGAACGTCTCGCGGACTTCGGCCTCGCCGAGCGTCTCCTCGGTCTCGACCGGCCGGAGCATGCCGACGAGGGCCTGCTCGATGTCCTCGGTCAGCTGGTAGATGACGCGGTACGTCCGGATCTCGACGCCCTCGCGGTCGGCGAGCCCGCGCGCTTCGGCGTTCGGGCGGACGTTGAAACCGACGACCATCGCGTTCGACGCGGCCGCGAGCATGATGTCGCCCTCGGTGATCCCGCCGACGCCCTGATGGATGACGCTGACGCGCACCTCTGGGTGCTGGATCTTCGAGAGCTCCGAGACCGCAGCCTCGACCGAGCCGACGACGTCACCCTTGAGCACGAGGTTGAGGTCCTGGACCGCGCCCTCCTGCATCGCGGCGAAGAGGTTCTCGAGCGAAGGGCCGCGGCTCGAGCGTGCCGCGAGCTGCTCGCGACGCAGGCGCTCGCCGCGCGACTGCGCGAGCTGGCGCGCCTGCCGCTCGTTCTCGACGACGCGGGAGATCTCGCCCGCGGGCGGCGGATGGTCGAAGCCGAGGATCTCGACCGGGTCTCCCGGCTTGGCCTCCTGCAGCTTCTCGCTCTTGTAGTTGTAGAGCGCGCGGACCTTGCCCCAGGCGTCGCCGGCGACGATCGCGTCTCCGACGCGGAGCGTTCCGCGCTGCACGAGCATCGTCGCGACCGGGCCGCGGCCGACGTCCAGACGCGACTCGATGATCGGGCCGGACGCCTCGGCCTTGGGGTTCGCCTTCAGCTCGAGCTCGGCGTCGGCGACGAGGAGCACGCGCTCGAGGAGGTCGTCGAGGTTCTGCTTCTGCTTCGCGGAGACCTCGGAAAACTGCGTGGTGCCGCCCCACTCCTCGGGCTGCAGGCCCTCGCCTGCGAGATCGGACTTGATCCGGTCGATGTTCGCCTCGGGAAGATCGATCTTGTTCACGGCGACGACGATCGGCACTGCGGCCGCGCGCGCGTGCGAGATCGACTCGCGCGTCTGCGGCATCACGCCGTCGTCGGCCGCGACGACGAGCACGGCGATGTCGGTGACCTTCGCACCGCGGGCGCGCATCTCGGTGAACGCCTCGTGGCCCGGCGTGTCGATGAAGGTGATCTTCCGGCCCTGCTGGTCGACCTGGTAGGCGCCGATGTGCTGTGTGATCCCTCCGGCCTCGGTCTCGACGACGCGCGCAGAGCGGATCGCGTCGAGGAGCGTCGTCTTGCCGTGGTCGACGTGACCCATGATCGTGACGACCGGCGGGCGGTCGACGAGGTCCTCCGGCGAGTCCTCGAACTCCTCGAGGATCTCCTCTTCGTCGGCCGCGTGCTTGATGTTGATCTCACGGCCGACCTCGGTGGCGATCAGCTCGAGCTCTTCGTCGGTGAGCGACTGCGTGACGGTCTTCGGCGCGCCGAGGCCCATCAGGATCGTGATCAGCTTCGGCACCGTGACGCCCAGCGCCTGCGAGAGGTTCTGGACGGTGACGCCCGACTCGACGGTGACGGGACCGGTCGGCTGGACGATCTCGCGCGGCTGCTTCGGCTGGCGCGGCGTGTCGTCGCGGCGCTGGCGCGAGTCCTGGCGCGGGCGGGCGGCACCGCTGTCGATCACGACGCGGCGCTTCCGCCCGGCGCCCGGGGCGCCCTGGCGCGGCCTCATCGGCCTATTGGGTCTGTTGGGTCCGTTTGCGTTCGCCATTCGATGGATCAGTGTAGAGGCGCGCGAGCGCTGGATCGACTCGCACCGTGCGCTTCAGGGTTCGATTGAAGGCCCGCCGCGCTTGCGCCCGCTCGAAGCAGGCGAGCCGCCGGCAGGTGTACGCGGAGCGACCGGTGCCCGGTCCCGGCACGAGCTCGCCCCGCTCCTCGCGGAAGCGGAGGAGCTCCGGCTGCGGCGCCTTGCGGCCGCAGCCGACGCAGGTCCGGATCGGCGTGTGCGTCACGCGGCAGGCTGGGTCTCCTCCTCGGGCTCGGCGGCGACTGCTTCCACTACGGCAGTGTCGCCGTCGGCCGCCGCGACCTGCTCGCTCGGAGCGACCGCTTCGCCCTCGCCGTCGACAGCCTCCTCGCCCTCGGCCTGCGGCGGGGCCGGCTGGACCGAGCCCTCGGCGAACGTACCCGTCTCGGCCTCGACCTGCGCGAGCGCCTGGTGCGCGGGGACGCCGCAGAACCGGGTCCCGGGCAGCGCGGCGTTCGGGCAGCGCTTCCCGTTCGCGAGGATCGCTGCGCAGCGTCCGGAGAACTCGTCGGCCCCGTCGGCGCTGCCGCCGAACGCGGCCTCGGCCTCGGCCTCGGCGAACTCGCGCTCCGACTGGATGTCGACCTTCCACCCCGTGAGGCGCGCGGCGAGTCGGGCGTTCATGCCCTCCTTGCCGATCGCGAGCGCGAGCTGGTCGTCGGGCACGACAACCGTCGCCTCCTTGGCCTCGTCGTCGAGGTAGACCTCGCGCACACGCGCGGGCGACAGTGCCTTCGCGACGAAGCGCGCAGGCTCCGGGTTCCACGGGATGATGTCGATCTTCTCGCCGCGGAGCTCGGACACGACCATGCGGACGCGAGAGCCGCGTGGGCCGACGCACGCGCCGACCGGGTCGACTCCCTGGGCGTGCGACTCGACGGCGATCTTCGAGCGGTAGCCTGGCTCGCGCGCGACGCCGCGGATCTCGACGAGCCCGTCGGCGATCTCCGGCACCTCGATCTCGAACAGTGTCTTGATCAGCTCGGGATCGCGGCGCGACAGGATGACCTGCGGGCCCTTCGTCCCGGACCGCACCTCGGTGATGACGGCCTTGATGCGCGAGCCCTGCTCGTAGCGCTCGCCATCGACCTGCTCGGAGCGCGGCAGCAGCGACTCGACCTTGCCGAGGTCGACGAGCACGTTGTTGCGGTCGCCGGCCTGCTGCACGATGCCCGTGACGACCTCGCCGACGCGGTCGATGTACTCGTCGTACATCATCGCGCGCTCGGCCTCGCGGATCCGCTGCAGGATCACCTGCTTCGCGGTCTGCGCGGCGATGCGTCCGAAGTCCTCGGGGGTGACGTCCTCGCGCTGGATCAGGTGCTCGGGCACCTGCTCCCAGTCGATGTCGAGGTCGTCGTCGGAGATCAGCGTGTGCTGGCGCTCGCCGGTCTCCTCCTCGATCCGCTCGAGCTCCTCGATCGCGCGCTCGCGCGCCTCCTCGATCAGCCGCTCCTCGAGATCGGCGGGCAGTTCGATCGAGAAGACGCGGAACTCGCCTTCGTCGTCGAGCTCCACGACGGCGTGCCGTGCGGCACCCGGCATCTTCTTGTAGGCGGCCAGCAGCGCATCCTCGAGCGCCTGGACGAGGGTGCCCTCGTCGATGCCCTTCTCGCGCTCGATCGTCTGGACAGCCTCGATGATCTCTCTGCTCATCCCTTTACCCTTCGTCGATCAGATTGCCGCGCAGGATGTCCGCGTACGGGACCTGCACGGATTCGTTGCCTGTTTGCACCGTCACTGCCTTGTCGTTCGCGTCCACGACCTCGCCGCGGAGCCGCTTGCGCGACTCCGTCCGGAGCGCGACGCGCCGGCCGACGACGTTGCGGAAGTGCTGCGGCGTGCGGAGCGGGCGCTCGAGCCCCGGCGACGACACGTCGACCGTGTACTCGCGAAGGTAGTCGCGGAGCTCGTTCGTCACCCGCTCGCAGAGCGCGTGGTCGACGCTGCCCCCCGCGCGGTCGATGAAGACGGTGAAGCGCTCCGGCCCGGCGAGCTCGACGGCGAGTACCTCGACATCGGGCAGCGCCGACTCCACGCGACCGGAGATGTCGCGCTGGAGTGTCCGCTCTTTGTCGTGCACCTTCGCCATTTGCAGCCCTCTGCTTCTTCAACCCCCTCACAAAAAATGGGCGCCGCGCGCCCATTTCGCCAAGCCGGTGAAATGTGGTGTCAGAAGGATAGCAAGGCGACCCCCGCTGCGACGAGGACGGCCCCCGCGAGCCGCGTCCGCCCGACGCGCTCATCGAGGAAGATCGCGGCAAGGACGACGACGATCACGACGCTCGTCTCGCGGACCGCGGCGACCGGCGCCGCCTTCGCGAGGTCGAGCGCGAGCAGCACGAAAAGGTATGCGAGCGTCGCCGCAGCGGCGGCCGCGAAGGTGGCCGGGCGCACCTCGCAGCGAAGTGCCTGCCCCCCGCGCCGCCTCCAGATCGCCGCGAGGTAGACGATCCCGGGGACCCCGACCACGAGCTCGTAGTACGCGATCGCGTCGGCGTGCTCGATCCCGCGGTCGTCGAGCAGCGTGTAGCCCGCGATGCAGACCGCGATGACCGCGCCTAGCGCGACGCCGCGGCGGTCCGGGAGCAGCACCCGGCGGACGAGGACGATCCCGATCGCGACGAGCACGACGCCGATGGCCTCGCCGGCGCTCGCGCTCGCGATCCCGACGAGCAGCACGAGCACAGGCGCGAGCCCGCGGGCCACCGGATACACGAGGCTCAACTCCGCGCGCTCGTAGGCAAACGCGAGCAGCGCGAAGTACGCGAGCTCGAACGCCGCGGATCCCACCGCCCACGGGACGACGCCGCTGTCGACGTCCCAGGTGAAGGCGGCGATGGGCGCGACCGCGACAGCGGAGACGCCGAGCACGACCGCGGTCGCCGCCTGGATGTCGTGAGCTCGTGCGAGCAGGACGTTCCAGCCCGCGTGCAGGAAGGCGGCGGCGAGCGCGAGGGCGAGGGCAGCCGACGTCACTCGAGCACGATCGTCACCGGCCCGTCGTTCACGAGCTCGAGCGACATCCGCGCGCCGAAGACCCCGCGTGCCACCTGCACACCCTCCCGCTCGAGCGCTTCGCAGAAGCGCACGTAGAGCGGCTCGGCGGTCTCGGGGCGCGCGGCGGCGGCGAACGAGGGACGGTTGCCCTTCGTCGTGTCCGCGATCAGCGTGAACTGCGAGACGACGAGCGCCTCGCCGCCGACGTCGAGCAACGAGCGGTCGAACTTGCCGTCGTCGTCCTCGAAGATGCGAAGGCGAGCGACCTTGCCCGCCATCCGGTCGGCATGTGCTTCCGAATCGTCGGCGGCGACGGCGAGGAGCACGCTGAGGCCGGCGCCGATCTCGCCTCCGGGCGTCACGCGCGCCCGCGACACCCGTTGCACGACCGCTCGCACGCTCGGGCGAGTATGACGTCCGCGCTACTCGGCGGCGGGCTCGTCGAGGTCGCGGATGCGCGACTCGTAGTGCGCCGTGCCGGGGCTCATCGAGCTCGCGAGCTTGTAGTGCCCGTTCGCCTCCTGGACGCGACCCTGCTTCTCGAGCACGCGGCCGAGCGCGTAGTGCGCGTAGTCCTCGGTTGGTTGGAGCTCGAGGAGCGCGCGGAACTCGGCCTCTGCCTCGTCCCAGCGCTGCAAGCGGAAGTAGGCGATGCCGAGCGCCTCGCGGATCGACGCCTTGTCCGGCTCACGCTTCTTCGCCTTCTCGAGCGACACGGTTGCCTGTGCCGGCATGCCCTTGCGGAGCTGCGCGCGGCCCTTTTGGAAGAGGTCGTAGGTCTCGCTCATGTCGTCAGGCTCAGGTACGGGAAGTTCTCCTCTATCAAGTCAAGCGGGTCCGTCAAATCCCGCGTTTTCCCGATCTCGACCGCTCGAACCGCCGTGCCGGAGTCGACCGCGGCCTGGAAGGCGTTGCCCAGCTCGTACGGCGGCGCGTCCTTCTTCAGGTGCGCCGCGACAGCCTCCGTCACGAGCCAGAGCGGGGCCGCTCCGAGCGGGTTCGCGGGGTCGCGGTCGAGGATCGTCGTGACAAACCCTTTCGCCGCGGCGACGGCGAACCGGTGCGGAGGCGCAGGTGGCGGCTCGCGGCGGACCGCGACCGCAGCCTCGCCGCCGGCCGCCTCGAGGAAGCGGGCGACGTCGCCGGGCGAGAACACGGTGTCGGCCCCGAGCACGAGCACCGGAGTCGTCTCGAGCGCCCTCGCGACGGCGTCCGCCGACCCGTCTGGGCTGGGCTGGCGGACGAACCGCACCGCGAGGCCGAAGCGGGACCCGTCGCCCACGAGGCTCTCGACCTGCTCCGCGAGGTGCCCCGTGACGACGGCGGCGCGCTCGATGCCCGCTGCGGCGAGGTCGCGGAGGAGCGTGCCCAGGACCGGCCGCCCGTCGATCGGCAGGACGGGCTTCGGCCAGCGCTCGGTGATCGGGCGGAGCCGGCGGCCCTCGCCCGCGGCCATCACGATGGCCTCCACGGTGGTCAGGCCGGCGCCATTGCCGTGCGACTGGGGCGCGAGCACCAAGCGAGGCAAGGACGCAGGGAGTGCGCGTGCTGATGAGCACGCGCGCGACTGAGGACGCGGCGTCGCGCTGCGTGATCGCGCGCCAGGCGCAAGGAGGATGGTGCCGGTCTGGCCACTACGTCAGTCCGAGAGATCGAACGGAGACGAGCCCGCGTGCGCGCTCCCACGCCGAGAGCCGTCTCCGCAGCGCGCGCTCGATCCGGCGGAGCTCGCGGCGCGCCCGCCGCGCGGCCTCGGCGGCGTCGTCGGGCGGTCCGTAGCGCGCCGTGTTCACCGCATCGACGAACGGCGCCGGATCGACGGCGGCCTGGGTCCGCAGGACGTCGCCGAGCTCCTCGACCGTCGCGCTCTCCCGGACGTCGAGCCCCTGGTCGGCGAGGTAGTCGGCGAGCTCGCGACGCACCGCCGCAGCGACCTTGCGCGGATCGCGCGTGAAGAATCGAGCGCGCCGGATCGCGAGCTTGAGCAGCGCGATGCCGGCGGCGAGCGCGACCGCGGCGAGCGCGAGCAGCTTGAGCAGGCTCCCCTGGCCGCCGCGGTCCGACGTGCCGGAGACGTCGCCCGGCAGGTCGCGCCCCGGCGTGTCCCGCGCGGGCCCGCTGGCGCGCTCGAACGAGCCCGAGTCGAGCTTGAAGTCGGCGGCGTCGAGGCCGCCGAGACCCGCGGCGATCGCTGCACTGACGACGGTCGCGTCGAAGTTGAGCGACGCCGCGCTGTACGAGCCGTCGAGCGTCCCGCGCCCGGGCGTCGGGTCGAACGGCACCCAGCCGAAGCCGCGGAACCAGACCTCGACCCAGGTGTGTGCGTCGCGGTCGACGACGGTCCAGCGCCGCTTCACCGGGTCGTACGAGCCGCTCGTGAACCCGGCCGCGACGCGCGCCGGGATGCCGAGGTAGCGGAGCATCAGCGTCATCGCGCCGGCGAAGTGCTGGCAGTAGCCGCGGTGCGTCCGCGTGACGAACTCGACGAGGGGCGGGATGTCACCGCGCGTGGTCGGGCTCTGGTCGTAGACGTAGCTCTGACCATCGCGGAACGACGTCTCGAGCGCGATCACCGCCGCGTACGGGCTCGGCGCGTCGCCGGCGATCGCGAGCGCACGCTCGTAGAGCGGCCGGTACTGGTTCAGACTCGGGTTGTCTCTGAAGATCTTCTCCATCGCCGCACCGCGGGCGAGAGCGCCGAACGGCGGGGTCGGCGGCGTGAACGTCCGCGACTGGACGACCCGGTACCGCTCGAGCCCGGACGGGTAGATCGGCCGCGACTGCGCGAGTCGAGCCGGCGATGGCCGCGCCGCGTAGCTCCACGCGGTGTAGGTCGACCCACGCGGCACGCCGCCCGGCACGTACGCGGTGCCGTTCGGCTGGTAGAGGATCGGGTCGAAGTCCGCCTTGTAGCGGACGGGCATGCTCGCGGCGACCAGCCGGTTGTCTTGCAGCGCCTCGACCTTCACCTTCGCCTGCAACTGGCGGCTCGGCTGCTGCGCAATCGCCGGCATCAGAGGATCGACGACCGGATCGGGCTGCACCTCGAGCGTCGACTCGAGCCAGTAGTCGCCGTTGAACACGTCGAGCGTCGTCGCCCGCCAGTAGCGCGAGATCGGGGGCGCCTCGATCGTCAGCACTTTCGTCTTCTTCGCCGGCCAGACGAGGGCGCCGTAGTTCGAGTCCCAGACGTAGCGCACGCTGACGGGCACGTCGGCGCGCGAGGGCTCCCACGTCTCCCAGCCGAGGAACGCGCCCTTCGCGACCGCCGGCACCGTCGCGATCCCGATCGCAGCGGCGACGACGACTCCACCCGCCACGGCCGCCTGTCGGAACCCGCCGGCCGGCGAGAGCACCCCGAGCACGACGAGGGCGGCGGCGAGGATGATCGCACCGCGCCCGAACGTGTTCGAGCTCGTCAGCAGCGTCGCGGGCCAGGCGGCCCCGGCGACCAGGATCCCCGCGGCGAGGAGCGCCCGCCGCTCCGCCGCCGCGAGCGACACCGCCAGCGTGAAGAAGAGGATCGCAAGGACGACGAGCGAGTGCATCCGCGGCTGGTACGACGCGTCGAACGGCAGGGCGACGTCGTAGTAGAGGTAGAAGCCGTCGACCGCGCGGCCCCACGCGGCCCCCGGCGACACGGTGCCGAGTGCGTAGCGGATGCCGAGGAGCGCCGCGACTGGCACTGCTGCGAACCGCCAGCTCCGTTGCGGAAGCAACGCCGGCGCGATGCCCACGACGATTCCCCAGAGCAGCAGCCCGCTCAGCGGCTCTTTCTCCAGCCTGAGCCAGCTCGACGTCAGAACGAACAGCGCGAGCAGTCCGACGACCGCGGTTCTACGCAAGCTCGACCACCGCAGCCGCCGCCGGCGAGAGAACGTCCCGCAGATCGTCCCCTGCACGGAGCACGGCAACCGGGACGCCCGATGCCTGCAGCCGGAGAAGTGCGGCATCGCGCGTCGGCTTCGCGCCGACGAACGTCGGCGCGTCGACGTAGACGACCGACACGCGGCGCTGCGCCTGCGCGCGGTGAACGAGTCGGTCGACCACGCCTGGCTCGAGCCGGGCCGTGACAACGGCGATCTCGTGCGCTCGCGAGGCCGGGCCGGAGTCGTCGGTGAGGAACGCGGCGAGCGGCAGACGGCCGTCCGGCTCCAGCGCAGCGAGCGTCTCGAGAGCAGCCCGCCACTCGCCGGTCGCGGTCTGCACGCGCACGACCTCCTGGCGGAGCGAGTTGACGACGAGCACGGCGCGCCGTTCGCGAACCGCCTGCGCGCGGAGCAGCGAGCCGGCGGCGCGAACCTGGGCGTCGAAGCTTCTGCCGGCGACCGAGGCCGCATCGGCGTCGAGCAGGATCGCGATCTCGTCGCGCGGCTCGTCCTGCAGCTCCTTCACCATCAGGCGTCCGCGTCGCGCGGTCGTCTTCCAGTGCACGCGTCGCAGCGACTCGCCCTGCACGTACTCCCGCACGCTGTGCACGTCGAAGCCCGACGGACGCCGGAGCAGCAGTCGGCGGCCGTCGTGCCCGCGCGTGCCGCTTTCACTGAAGAGCGCGTCGAGCTCGACGATCCTCGGCAGGACGAGCAGCGCGCCCTGCTCGGGCAGCGCCACGCGTGCGCTCTCGAGCCCGAACGGGTCCTCGACGACCGCCGCGGCGTCGTCGAGCGCGTAGCGCCCGCGCGGGACGGCCTTCAGGACGTACCGCCCGCGGAGGAGCCGTCCCTCGCGCCGCAGCGGGATCCGCTGCTCGCCGAGCTTCGCGAGACGCTCGGCGACGCTCGCCGTCGCGAGACCGAGCGTGCCGCGCGGCTGAAGCTCCACGTCGACGACGACGTCGTCACCCTCGACGTGGTCGACCCCCGACGATCGGCGGCGATACGCCATCGGGCGTGCCGCGAAGTGCACGCTGAGCGCCGCCACGAGGACGACGACGAGGAACCCGAGCGCGACCGGGTAGAGCGCGTTCGAGCCGAACGCCCAGGCTGCGACGTAGAGCGCTCCGCCGAGCACGAGCAGCAGGCGGCCCCGGCGCGTGAGCATCAGACCGGGACCGGAGTTTTCTCCAGCGCGTCGCGGACGAGCTCGTTGCTCGTCGTCCCCGCCGCGCGCGCTTCGGGCGCGACGATCAACCTGTGCGCGAGCACGGGCTCCGCGACAGCCTTGACGTCCTCGGGCGAGAGGAAGTCGCGGCCGTACGAGAGCGCCCTCGCCTTGGCGACGCGCAGCAGCGCGATCCCGGCGCGTGGGCTCCCGCCGAGGTAGAGGCGCGAGTCCGCACGCGTGTGACGGAGGAGCGCGACGACGTAGCGGTTGACGCTCTCCTCGACGTAGATCCCCTGCGCCTCCTCGACGAGCGCGAGCACCTGCGTCCCGTTCGTGACCGGTTCGAGCGACTCGAGCGGTGTGCCCGAGGTCTGTTCGTTCAGCATCCGCGCCTCTTCTGCGAGCGTCGGGTAGCCGATTGCCACGCGCATCGCGAAGCGGTCGAGCTGCGCCTCGGGCAGCGGGTACGTCCCCTCGTACTCGATCGGGTTCTGCGTCGCGATCACCATGAACGGCAGCGCGAGCTCGTACGAGACGCCGTCGACCGTCACCTGCCGCTCCTGCATGCACTCGAGAAGCGCGGACTGCGTCTTCGGCGAGGCGCGGTTGATCTCGTCGACGAGCAGGAGGTTGGCGAAGACCGGGCCGGGACGGAACTCGAACTCGTTCGACGCCTGACTGAAGACGTTCACGCCGGTCACGTCGGAGGGCAGGAGGTCAGGCGTGAACTGAAGGCGCGAGAACGAGACGTCGAGCGAACGGGCGAGCGCCTTCGCGAGCGTCGTCTTACCGACGCCCGGCAAGTCCTCGATGATCAGGTGCCCCTCGGCCACGAGCGAGAGCACGACGAGCCGCAGGGTCTCCTCGGGGGCGCGGATGACGCGCTGCAGGTTCTCGACGATCGCGCTGATCGTGCGGTGCGCGTCCTCGACCGGGACGGTCTGCCTACCGATCGTGTCCATCCCGCTCCTCGAGCAGCCGCGCGACCTCGTCGAGGATCGCGGCTGCCACCACGCGTTTCGGCGCCTTCTCGATCCGCCGCTCGCCTTCTCGCCCCACCAGCACCACCTCGTTGTCGTCGGAGTCGAACCCGATGTCGCTTCGTGATACGTCGTTGAAGACGACGAGGTTCACGTTCTTGTCAGTGAGCTTCCGGCGAGCGCGCTCGATCGCCTCCGCTCCCGACTCCGCAGCGAAGCCGACGAGGACGGTCTCGCCCCCTCGCTCGCCGAGCGTCCGGAGGACGTCCGCCGTCGGCTCGAGCTCGACGGTCCACGCCTGGGCGTCCTTGCCACGCTTGCCGGCAACGACCTCGGCGGGGCGATAGTCCGCGACCGCCGCGGCCATCACGACCACGTCGGCCTCGTCGGCACGGGACAGGACCTCGCGCTCGACGTCGGAGGCGGTCGGCGCCTGCACGAGCTCGATGCCGCCCGGCGGGGGCACGGTGAGATTCGCGGCGACGACCGTGACCTCTGCTCCGCGGCGGCGCGCTTCCTCCGCGACCGCGACGCCCATCCGACCCGACGAGCGGTTGCCGATGAAGCGGACGTCGTCGAGCGGCTCGCGGGTCCCTCCCGCACTCACGAGAATGCGCCGTCCGCGGAGCTGGTCGCGCTTCGCGAGCGTCGCCTCGCAGGCAGCGAAGATCTCTTTGGGCTCGGCCATCCGTCCCACACCCCACTCGCCCTCCGCCATCTCCCCCTCGTCGGGCCCGACGAGCTCGACGCCACGGGCGCGCAGCGCCGCGGCGTTCGCGCGCGTCGCGGGATGCGCCCACATCCGCGGGTTCATGGCCGGTGCGACGAGCAGCGGCCCGCGGTGCGCGAGCGCGGCCTCGGTCACGAGGTTGTCGGCGCTCCCGTGCACGAGCTTCGAGAGCGTGTTCGCCGTCAGCGGGGCGATCACGTAGAGGTCCGCCCGCGTCAGGTGGGCGTAGAGGTCCTCGCTCGGTTCCCGGCGCGCCAGCGCGAAGAAGGTCTCCCGCCTGACGAACCGGTCGGCGCCGTCCGTGACGAGCGGCACGACGTCGTGCCCCGCCTTCACGAGCAGCCGAACGAGCTCGCACGCCTTGTACGCCGCAATCCCACCGGTCACGCCGACAAGAATTCGGGGCATGCAGGACATTCTGCCGACGAACGATCGGCAGAGATAGACGGTCGCCGTCGGAGGCGGGCTCTGCCCGCCGGGAGGCGTACTACGCAGCTGGGTGTCGAACGAAGAAGGAGGGGGCTCGTGGCGGAACCACGGGTTCCCCGGCGCTACTTCGGGTACTGGGACTTGATCATGCCCTGGGCCACTTCTTCCATGGACATGGTCAAGTAGTTCTTCGACCGAGACTCGACGAGCGGCGGCGGAAAGTCCTCGAACGTGCCTTCGCCGAGCTGCTGGTAGTAGTTGTTGATCTGGCGAGCCCGCTTTGCGGACACGATGACGAGCGCGTAGCGCGAGTCGACGTTGTCCAGGAGCTCGTCGATGCGAGGATGAATCACGTCGGCATGGTAGCTGCGCCGTCGAGCGCCCGGCGGACGATGCCCTCGAGCTCCTCGGCGGCCCGCTCGACCTCGTCGTTCACGATCACGTGGTCGCACTGCTCGGCCTGCTCCAGCTGGCGCCGCGCGAGCCGCAGCCGAGCCTCGATCTCGACCGGGCTCTCGGTCGCCCGCTCCCGCAGCCGGCGCTCGAGCTCCGTGAAGTCAGGGGCGGTGATGAAGACGAGGATCGCCCCCGGAACCCGTCCCTTCACCGCCAGGGCGCCGTTCGGCTCCAGCTCCAGGAGCGGCGCCTTGCCGCCGTCACGGATCCGGTCGAGCTCCGACCAGAGCGTCCCGGAGCGCTGGCCCCACGGGAAGGCGTAGTACTCGAGGAAGTCGTCGTCGGCGAGCCGCCGGTCGAAGTCCTCCTCGGAGATGAACCAGTAATGGACGCCGTCGAGCTCGCCGGGGCGCCGCTCCCGCGTCGTGGCGGACACCGCGAGCGCCACCTCGGGCACGCGACGGAGGAGTTCCTGCACGAGCGTCCCCTTGCCGGCACCCGACGTGCCGGTGATCACGATGACGGGGTGCTTAGCGGTTGAAGAGGCCAACGAGCTCCGCCCGCTGCCGCTCCGACAGACCGCCGACCGTCTTCGCCTGGCTGATCCGGGCCTGATTGAGGAAGCGCGCGGCCTTCACGCGGCCGAACTTCGGCACTGCCATCAGGATGTCGAACACCTTCGCGGTCTCGACGTACTCGGGCGGCTGGCGCAGGATCTGATCTATCCGGACGTTGCCGTCCTTGAGGTCCTTCTTCAGTCTCGCCCGCTTGACGCGGATGTCGTTCGCGCGCTTGAGGGCCTCCATGCGCTGATCGAGCGAACGCAGAGGCGCTTGCGCCTGGGTCTTGGGCGAGACCATGGCGCGGGAGTCTAACACCATGTTCGCGCGCTGCAACCTGTTTTGAAGTGCGTGATTTGCAGGATGTTCATCGTGTGCGGACCACTTCGCTCGAGTGCTGTCCATGTTGTGTCGAAGTGCGCTCGTGCGCGATGCCGACGATGTCGTGCACCGATGCATAGCCGCGTGCCGAACATTCAGCGTCGAGCTCGGCACGCACGCGCGTCGGTGCATCGGGATCCGCGAAGAGGATCGTGCCGAGCGCGACGCGCGACGCGCCGGCTGCGAGGAGGTCGAGAACGTCACGTCCGCTTTGCACGCCGCCCATCCCGACGATGGGAAGCGACGTCGCGCGGGCGCACGCGTAGACAGCGGCGAGCGCGATCGGCTTGAGCGCGGGACCGGAGTATCCGCCCGCCCCGCGCGCGAGCGACGGCGTGAGGGTGCGACGGTCGAGCGTGAGCCCGCGGATCGTGTTCACGAGCGACAGGCCGTCCGCGCCGGCGCCGTCCACCGCGCGAGCGGTCTCGGCCACGTCCCACGCGGCGGGTGAGAGCTTCGCGTAGAGGGGCAACGTCGTCGCGGCGCGGCAGGCCGCGACGATCTCGGCTGCCGACTCCGGCGCCTCGTCCACGTTCGGACAGGAGAGGTTCAGCTCGATCGTCACGTCCTCGAGGTCGGCGCAGGTCTCGGCGTACTCGGCGGCCGAGAAGCCGCCGACCGAGACCCAGATCGGCACGCCGAGCTCGCGGAGCCGGGGGAGCACGCGGTCGAGGAAGGCGTCCCGGCCGGGATTCGCCAGACCGATCGCGTTCAGCATCCCGTGCTCGGTCTCGGCGAGCCGGACCGGTGGGTTCCCTTCGCGCGGGAGCGGCGTGATCGTCTTCGTCACGAAGGCGTCGAGCGAGCGTGCGACGTCCGGCGCGGTGAGCGCGTCGAGGCAGCCCGAGGCGTTAAGCAGCAGCAAGGACCGGCCCCTCCACGCAGAGTCGCTTCAGCTCGCCGTCGATCTCGACCGCGCACCCGTAGCACGCCCCGTATCCGCAGGCCATCGGCGCCTCCCAAGCGAGCTGCGCGTCGCGCGCCAGCGCTCGCACGGCCTCGAGCATCGGCTCGGGCCCGCAGGCCAGCACCTCGTAGTCTGGTACGAGCTCGGCGAGCGGCTCGGTCACGAACGTCGGCTCGATCACCACCTCCGCGTTCGGGACGAGCGCGGCTGCCTCCGCATGCCACTCGGAGCGGAAGCCGAGGAGGGCCGGCGGTTCGCCCAGGCGCTCGGACAGGAACGGCAGCGGCGCGATCCCGATGCCGCCGCCGACGAGCAGCGGGCGGTCGACGTCGAGCCGGAAGCCGTTCCCGAGCGGGCCGAGGACGTGGATCGCGTCGCCTCGCTGCAGCGCACACAGCGCCCGCGTGCCCGGACCGATCGGGTCGATCAGGAACGCGAGCCTCCCCGGCGGTGCCAGACACACGGACATCGGCCGCGGCAGCACGCGACCCGGCGCCTCGAGCATGAAGAACTGCCCCGGCACACCGGCGTCGAGCGATCCCCGCTCGACCGTCAGCAGCGTGTACGGCCCGATGGACTCGTTTGCTGCGACGTTAAGCCGAGCGCGCGTCATCGATGCGCTCCTGCAGCGACTTGGCGATCTCGGTGCGCGCGTGGGCGATCGCGTGCACGGCGGCCGACGCGCCCGAGAGCGTCGTGATGCACGGGACGCGCGCGACGAGCGCCGCTTCGCGGATCGCATAGCCGTCCGACCGAGCGCCGCGGCCCTGCGGCGTATTCACGACGAGGTCGACCCGACCGCGGCGGATCAGGTCGACGACGGGCTGCCCCTTCTCGACGACCTCGACGTCGAGCCCCGCGCCCGCGAGCGTCTGCGCAGTTCCGGACGTCGCAGTCAACCTGAAGCCGAGGCCGGCGAGCGCGGCGGCGACGGGGACGGCGTTCTGCTTGTCGGCGTCGCGCACGGTGAGGAACGCGGTCCCGGCGTTCGGCAGCCCACGACCGGCCGCGCGCTCCGCCTTCGCGAAGGCCGTCGGAAGATCTTCGGCGGTCGCCATCACCTCGCCGGTCGACCGCATCTCCGGACCGAGCACCGGGTCCGCGCCGGGGAAGCGATGGAACGGCAGCACGGCAGCTTTGACGCTCACCTCGTGCGGCGTCGCGCGTCGCGGCAGCCCGAGCTCCGCGATCGTCGCGCCGGCGGCGAGCCTGCACGCGGCGTCGACGAGGTTGACGCCCGTCGCCTTACTCGCGAACGGAACCGTGCGCGACGCGCGCGGGTTCACCTCGAGCACGAAGACCTCGCGGTCGGAGATCGCAAGCTGCACGTTGAGCAACCCGATGACGCCGAGCGCCGGGCCGAGCCGCCGCACGAACGCGTCGACGTCGGCCGCCTGCTGCGGCGTCAGCGAGGGCGCCGGAAGCACGCATGCGGAGTCGCCGGAGTGCACGCCGGCCTCCTCGACGTGCTGCATGACCGCACCGACGTACGTGTCGTGCCCGTCGCAGAGCGCGTCGACGTCGATCTCGATCGCGTTTTCCAGAAAGCGGTCGACGAGCACGCGGCCCTCGACTGCCGCCAGCGCCTCCCGGACCTGCGACTCGTCGTAGCAGACCCGCATCGCCCGGCCGCCGAGAACGTATGACGGGCGCACGAGCACCGGATATCCCACACGCTCGGCGACCGCCACGGCCTCGTCGGCTGTCTCGGCCATCCCCCACGCCGGGCACTGCACGCCGAGCCGGTCGGCGAGCGCGCCGAAGCGCTCGCGGTCCTCCGCGAGATCGACGGCGTCGAACGGCGTCCCGAGGATCTTGTAGCCGGCGTGCTCGATCGCACGCGCGAGCTTCAACGGCGTCTGGCCGCCGAACTGGATCACGACCCCGACCGGCTGCTCGCGATCGAGGACGGCGAGCACCTCCTCCACGCGAAGCGGCTCGAAGTAGAGGCGGTCCGAGATGTCGTAGTCGGTCGAGACGGTCTCCGGATTGCAGTTGACCATCACCGCCTCGTGGCCGAGCTCCCGGAACGTCTGCGCGGCGTGCACGCAGCAGTAGTCGAACTCGATCCCCTGGCCGATCCGGTTCGGGCCCGAGCCGAGGATCACGACCGAACGGCCCGGCTCGGGCGGCGCCTCGTCGGCTTCGCCCCAGGTCGAGTAGAGGTAGTTCGACCCGGCCTCGACCTCGCCGGCGCATGAATCGACCCGCCGGTAGACGGGGCTGACGCCGTGGCGAAGGCGGTGCGCCCGCGCCGTCGGGTCGTCGACGCCGCACGAGGCGGCGACCTCGGAGTCGGCAAGCCCGAGCCGCTTCAACCTGAGCCAGTCGGACTCGCCGAGCTCGTCGAGCGACCGCGGCGCGAGCCGAACGCGCTGGAGCTCCGCCTCGAACCAGGGGTGCAGGTTCTCCGGCTCCCAGGCGTCGTCGCACTCGCGCGAACGGCGTGCCTTCAGGAACGCCTCCGTGAAGGTCCGGCCGATGCCCATCGCCTCCCCCACGCTCTTCATCTGCGTGCCGAGCGTGCGGTCGGCGCCGGGGAACTTCTCGAACGCGAAGCGCGGGAACTTCACGACCACGTAGTCGAGCGTCGGCTCGAAGCTCGCCGGTGTCGTCTTCGTCAGGTCGTTCGGAATCTCGTCGAGCGTGTAGCCGACGGCGAGCTTTGCGGCGACCTTCGCGATCGGATAGCCCGTCGCCTTCGAGGCGAGCGCCGACGAGCGCGAGACTCGGGGGTTCATCTCGATCACGCGCACGTCGCCCGTCTCGCGGTTGCGCGCGAACTGGATGTTCGAGCCGCCGCTCTCGATCCCGACCGCGCGCACGACGGCCGCGGCCGCGTCGCGCAGCTCCTGGTACGCGCAGTCCGACAGCGTCATCTGGGGCGCGACCGTCACCGAGTCGCCCGTGTGCACGCCCATCGGATCGAGGTTCTCGATCGAGCAGACGATCACGACGTTGTCCTTCTTGTCGCGCATCACCTCGAGCTCGAACTCGTCCCAGCCGCGGATCGACTCCTCGACGAGCACCTGCCCCACCGGCGACTCGCGCAGCCCCGCCTCGACCTGGCGCCTCAGCTCGAGCTGGGTCTCCGCGAAGCCGCCGCCGTGGCCGCCGAGCGTGAACGCCGGGCGGACGACGGCCGGCAGCGAGATGCCCGCGAGATCGTCGGGTGCCGTGACGATCTTCGACTTGGGCGTGCGGAGGCCGCAGCTCTGCACCGCGTCGCGGAACAGCTCGCGGTCCTCGGCGCGCTCGATCACGTCGAGCGGCGCGCCGATCAGCTCGATCCCGAGCGCGTCCAGCAGCCCATCGCGCGCGAGCGCACGGGCGAGGTTGAGCGCGGTCTGGCCGCCCATCGTCGGGAGGAGCGCGTCGGGACGTTCGCGGCCGAGCACGTCGGCGACCCCCTCGACGTCGAGCGGCTCGATGTACGTGCGGTCGGCGAACCCGGGGTCGGTCATGATCGTCGCCGGGTTCGAGTTGACGACGATCGTGCGGAACCCGTCCTCGCGCAGGACCTTCAGAGCCTGCGAGCCCGAGTAGTCGAACTCGCACGCCTGGCCGATCACGATCGGGCCGGCGCCGATCAGGCAGACCGACTTCAGATCACGACGCCGGGGCGAGACGCACCTCCTCGATCCACTCGCTGATGATCGGCCAGGCGTCGTGCGGCCCGGGCCCGGCCTCCGGATGAAACTGCACCGACCGCGCGCGGAGCTGCGGGAACTCGAGACCCTCGACGGTGCCGTCGTAGAGCGAGACGTGCGTCGCCTCCTTGTCGTCGCTCGCCGCGACGGCGAAGCCGTGGTTCTGGCTCGTCACGAGCACCTTGCCGGTCGCGCGCTCGAGGACCGGATGGTTCGCGCCGCGATGGCCGAAGCGGAGCTTGTACGTCTCGTGCCCGGTGGCGAGCCCAAGCAGCTGGTGGCCGAGGCAGATCCCGAGTACGGGGACGCGGCCCAGGAGGTCGCGCACGACGGCGACCTCGTCATCGAGCGGTTCGGGGTCGCCGGGGCCGTTCGTCAGCATCACGCCGTCGTAGCTCATCAGCTCGTCTGCGGTCACGTCGTGCGGGAAGACGGTCACGGCGGCGCCCGCGGCGGCGAGCCTCCGGAGGATCGAGCGCTTGCAGCCGTAGTCGATCACCGCGACCTGCACCCGCCCCACGTCGCTGTACTCGTACGGCTCCCGCGTCGAGACGTCGCGGACGAGCGCGCGGCCGGCCATCGAGGGCTGCGCTGCGATCGCGGTAAGCACCTCGTCGACCGACTCGTCGGCGGACACGATCGCCGCGCGCATCGAGCCAGACTCGCGTAGCCGCAGCACGAGGCTGCGGGTGTCGATGCCCGAAAGGGCGAGGATGCCGCGCTCGTGGAGCCAGTCCGTCCATGCGGGCCCGCGTGCCTCGCGCATGACGACGCCGCGCGCGTGCGGCTTGCGCGACTCGGACCGACCTTCGGCGACGCCGTAGTTGCCGATCATCGGCGCCGTGAAGCACACGAGCTGCTCCGCGTAGCTGGGGTCGGTGACGATTTCCTGGTAGCCGGTCATCGCTGTCGTGAAGACAGCCTCGCCGAATGCGAAGCCCTCCGCGGCGACCGAGTCCCCCCGGAAGACGGTGCCGTCCTCGAGTGCGAGGAAGCCGGTCACGCCTCGTACACCGTCCGCCCTGCCGCGACGGTCGCGCGCACCTTGCCGCGGAGCGTCTCGCCGAGCAGCCACGAGTTCTTGGAGCGCGAGCGGAACCGGCTCTCCTCGACCCGCCACGTCGCGTTCAGGTCGAGCAGCACGAGGTTCGCCGTCGCGCCGACCGCGATCCGCGGCTCGTCGAGCCCGTACGCGCGCGCCGGCCCGGTCGACATGCGCTCGAGGATCGTCTCGAGCGGGACGACGCCCGGCTCGACCAGGTGCGTGTAGAGCGCCGCGAACGCGGTCTCGAGGCCGGTGACGCCGAACGGCGCGGCCTCGAACGGCACCTCTTTCTCATGCCGCGCGTGCGGTGCGTGATCGGTCGCGATCGACGAGATCGTGCCGTCGCGGAGCGCGTCGATGAGCGCGGCGCGGTCTTCGCGGCTTCGGAGCGGTGGGTTCATCTTCACGTTCGAGTCCAGCGAGCGGACCGCCTCGTCGGTGAGACAGAGGTGGTGTGGTGTCACTTCCGCAGTGGCGTCGATCCCACGCTCGTGCGCGGCTCGCACGGCCGCGACCGATTCTCGCGCCGAAAGGTGAAGAAGGTGCAAAGGGCGCTCTTCGTACGCGGCGAGTGCGAGGTCGCGTTCGACCATCACCGACTCCGCGACCGACGGGTACCCACCGAAGCCGAGCTCGGCCGAGACCGCGCCCTCGTGCATGTGGCCGCCGCGCGAGAGCGTCGGCTCCTCGCAATGGAGTGCGAGCTTGAGTCCGGTGACCGCGCCGTACTGGAGCGCGCGCCGCATCAGGCCCGGCGCGACCACCGGCTGCCCGTCGTCCGAGAAGCCGACGGCACCCGCATCGGCGAGCTCCGCCATCTCCGTCAGCTCCGCGCCGCGCTGTCCCTTCGTGATCGCGGCGAGGAAGCCGACCGGGATCTCTGCGTCGCGCCTCGCGTCCTCGATGAGCGCGCCGAGCACCGCGGCCGAGTCGACGACCGGATCGGTGTTCGGCATCGCGAGGATCGCGCAGAAGCCGCCGGCTGCGGCGGCCGCCGTCCCGGAGGCGAGCGTCTCCTCGTCCTCACGGCCGGGGACGCGAAGGTGCACGTGCGGATCGACGAACGCCGGCGCGAGCACGAGGCCTGCGCCGTCGACGAGGCGGTGCCCGTTCCGCTCGAGCCCCGTGCCGAGCTGGGAGATCACGCCGTCGTCGATCCGGACGTCGAGCTCGGCGTCGATGCCCTGCCCCGGGTCGAGGACGCGCGCGCCGGTGACGATCAGGCTCTCGCTGGTGCCGTTCTTCGCGAACAGCATCACGCGACCTCGTGCATCGCGGCGGCCTGCACCGCGACCGGGCCGTGGGTGAGCAGGTCGTAGAGCACCGCCATCCGCGTGACCAGCCCGGCGCGCACCTGCGTCTCGATGAGCGCGTCGGCCGCATCGGCCACGACCGGGTCGATCTCGACGCCGCGGTTCATCGGCCCCGGGTGCATCACCTTCTGTCCGGGACGCAGTCGCTCGGGCGTCACTCCCCAGCGCGCGGTGTACTCGCGGAGCGAGGGCACGTAGTTGGCGCCCTCGAGCATGCGCTCCTTCTGCATGCGGAGGACGTACACGACGTCGGCGGACTCGATCGCGCCGATCTCCGTCGCGGTCTCGCAGCCGAGCGCTTCGATACCGCGCGGTACAAGCGACGGCGGGCCGACGAGCGTCACGTGCGCGCCCATCAGCGCGAGCGCCTGGATGTTCGAGCGTGCGACGCGCGAGTGCAGGACGTCACCGACGATCGCAACGTGCAGCCCGTCGATCCGCCCGAACTCCTCGTGCAGCGTGTAGAGGTCGAGCAGCGCCTGCGTCGGATGCTGATGCTTGCCGTCGCCAGCGTTCACGACATGTGCGTTCGTCCAGCGGGTGACGAGCTGCGGCGCGCCGATCTCGGCATGGCGGATCACGATCACGTCGGGGTCATAGGCGCCCAGCGTGATCGCGGTGTCCTTCAGCGACTCGCCCTTGTCCACCGACGAGCCCGACGCCTTGAACGACATCGTGTCGGCGGAGAGGCGCTTCGCCGCGAGCTCGAAACTGGACGACGTCCGCGTCGACGATTCGAAGAAGAGGTTGAGGACGAGCCGGCCGCGCAGGGTCGGCAGCTTCTTCACCTCGCGCTCGAGCGAGCGCTCGAAGCTGCGCGCGGTCGCCAGCAGCCGCTCGACGTCGTCGCGGGTGAGGTCCGCGATCGAGACGAGATGCCGCCGCCGAGGCGTCTTCGGCGGACGGAGGTCATCGCGCATCACCGTGATCTCAGCCATCGGAGTTCTCCTCGGACGTCGGGACGAGCAGGACACGGTCGACCTCGTCGACCTCGAGCAGCTGCACCTGGATCCGCTCGCCCTTCGAGGTCGGGAGGTTCTTGCCGACGTAGTCCGGGCGGATCGGGAGCTCGCGGTGCCCGCGGTCGACGAGACAGGCGAGCTGGACGCGCGCCGGCCGGCCGTAGTCGAAGAGCGCCTCGATCGCGGCGCGGATCGTGCGGCCGGTGTAGAGGACGTCGTCGACGAGCACGCACGTCATCCCCTCGAGCGGGAAGTCGAGCGTCGTTGCGCGGACGAGCGGCGTCGCATGGAGCGGCCCTTCGCCGCCGCGCACCTGCACGTCGTCGCGGTAGAACGTGATGTCGAGCGAGCCCAGCTCGACGTCCTCGTGTGCGCGCTCGGCGATCAGGCGCCGGAGTCGCTGCGCGAGCGGCACGCCGCGGGTGTGGATGCCGACGAGGGCGACGCGCTCGAGCTCGGGGTTGCCCTCGATGATCTCGTGCGCGATTCGCGAGAGCGTGCGGCCGATCGCCTGAGCGTCGAGGAGTTCCTTCTCGGAGGAGACCCGCGCGCTCATGGCGCCGCGCTGGTCGTGGGTGCAGCCGTCATCGCAACTCCTTCCCGGCCTCTCTGGACCGAGTTAAAGGGGTCGAGTCGCGCGGGAGCCTAGCCGAGTGCCCGGACGGATGCGAGCGCGCGGTCCTCGCGCCCGCTCCGCAGCAGGTCGAGCACTGTGGTCCCGTCCACCAGGCCGACGCGGCGGTCGAGCAGGCGGCGCAGTTCGTCGCCGCGGAAGCCCGCGTCGCGCGCCGCCGCGAGGAACTGCACGACGCCGGGCTTCGTCTGGCCCGAGGCGTCGAACTGCCACGAGGGATACCGCCACTCGGAGGCGTTCGCCGGGCGGACGGCGATGAGCTCGCCCGCCCGGCGCAGGCGTTCGATCTGCAGCGGGTCCACTCCCCGCCGTGATGCGAGCCAGGACTCGGTGAGGCTGCTCACGCGGCCGCGGGCATCGGCCCGCCGACGAGGACGTAGTCGGGCCGGTAGCCGAACAGCCGGCCGATCGGGGCCCCCATCGCGAGTGCGGTCTTCTGCATCCACCTCGGGACGATAGGGAGTTGCACGTCGTCGATGTGGTGCTGCGCGATCACGGCGAGCCGGAGCGGGTTCGGCATGCCCTTCCTGTTCGTCTTGCCGTCGAGCGCGAGGGAGAACATCGTCTCGAGCAGGTGCTCGAACTGCTGCGCGGGTCGCACTTCGCAGAGGAAGTGAGCCTCGTCCTCGCCCGCGTTCCAAAACGTGTGGGACGTCCCGGCGGGCACCGTGAGGCGGTCGCCGGGACCGGTGACGAGGCGCTCGCGCCCTCGCCGGAAGCCGACGGTGCCGCTCAGGACCGCGAACCGTTCATCCTGGGTCGGGTGGACGTGCGCCGCCGCGACGTTCCCGCCGGGCTTCACCCACGTCTCGATCAGGACGAACTCGCCGTTCGTCTCGTGCGAGGTCTTGCGGAAGAGGATGCGCTCGCCGGTCACCGGGTTCTCGATCATGTCTCCTGCGCGGATCACCGCTGCTCCTTTCTCGTGGAATGCCCACGCGGAGCTTGGGATCGGCCGCTTAGCGTTCGCTAACGGCTCGCTGAAAGATCCCCCTTTCGGGAGCCAACCGCAGCGCGCGGCCGTCGTCTGATCATCAC
>DASTHC010000138.1:0-23800 GCA_035718485.1 Gaiellaceae bacterium | reverse complement strand
GCGAGCAGCGGCCTCCGCGGCCTGTGGTGGAGCGCGAGCAGGCCACCAGCCAGCATCCCAGCAGCCTCCGAGGGCCGCGACGAGGAGCCCGCCGCCCGCCGCGCCGGCCAACGCGGTTCCGTTGCGCGAGAAGCCGAGGATCGCGTTGGCCTGCTGCAGCTTCGACGGGCTCACGGTCTGCGGGACGACGCCGTGAGACGCGGGCACGAAGAACGCAGCGGCGACGCCGCGGACGGCTGCGACGCACACGACGTGCCAGACCTGTGCCGTCCCGGTCAACAGGAGCACGGCGAGCGTCGCCTGCGCGGCTGCGCCGACGAGGTCGGCGAAGACCATCACGAGGTGCCTGGGCACGCGGTCGGCCCAGACGCCTCCGACGACGAGGCGCAGGATCTGCGGCACGAAGCTCGCCCCGAGCACGAGGCCGAGGTCGGAAGGCGAGCCCGTGAGGTCGACGACCGCGAACGCGAGCGCGACGGGCGCAATGGTGCTCCCGAGCATCGAGATCGTCCGCCCTGCGAAGAGGAGCACGAACGCGCGCTCGCGAAGCGGCCTCGTCGGGGCGAGGCGGCGGAAGCGGCGCACGACCTTCGAATCGTGCGCGCGCCACGGCGCCTGGCATCCCCCGATCGAGGGGCAGAATGCGCGGGTGCTCGTCGACTACCACATGCACCTCCGCCGCTCCGGTCGCGATTCCGAGGAGGTCGACCACACCGTCGAGGCCGTCGAGCGTTACATGGAGACCGCCCGGGCGCGCGGCGTCGACGAGATCGGGATCACCGAGCACGTCTACTACTTCGCAGAGACCGGCTTCGCCTGGTCGCTGCCCTATCAGCTCGAACGCTGCACGCAGAGTCTGGAGCGCTACTGCGGCGCCGTGCTCGGGGCGAAGCGGCGCGGCATTCCGGTGAAGCTCGGGCTCGAGGTCGACTGGGTACCGGAGCACGCCGAGCAGCTCGCGACGGTGCTCGAGCCCTACCCGTGGGACTTCCTCCTCGGCTCGGTGCACTGGATCGACGGTCTCGCGGTCGACCAGCGCCCGGGACTCTGGGAGGGCAACACGGTCGAGGAGGTCTGGTCGCTCTACGCGCGCGAGCTCGAGGCGGCCGCGCGGAGCGGCCACTTCGACGTCCTCGCGCACGCCGATCTCGTCAAGATCTTCGGCGACCGTGTCGAATGGAACTGGCAGCCGGTGATCGACGCGCTCGACGGCGTCGCGCTCGAGGTCTCGACAGCCGGGCTTCGCAAGCCGGTCGGCGACCTCTATCCGGACGCGGAGCTCCTCGGCGGTGCACGCCGGATCACGCTCGCCTCGGACGCGCACCTCGCCGACGACGTCGGTCGCGACCTCGATCGTGCGGTCGAGCTCGCGCGCGCCGCGGGCTTCGAGACGGTCACGGTGTTCGAGGGCCGGCGCTCGCGCCAGGAGCCGCTCGGGTGACCGACTACCGCGTCGGCATCGGCGTCGACGCGCATGCGCTCGAGGAGGGTGTGCCGCTCGTCCTCGGCGGCGTCGAGATCCCGTACCCGCGCGGGCTCGCCGGCCACTCCGACGGTGACGTGCTCGCGCATGCGTTGATCGACGCGATCCTGGGCGCCGCGGGCCTCGCCGACATCGGCGCGATGTTCCCGTCCGGGGACCCGCAGTGGGACGGTGCATCGTCGCTCGACCTGCTCGCGCGCGCGTATGCCGGCGTTCGCGAACTCGGCTTCGAGCTCGTGAACGCCGACTGCATCCTGATCGGGGAGGAGCCACGCCTCGCGCCGTACCGGCTCGAGATGCGCTCCCGGCTGTCGGCCGCCCTCGATGTCGACGAGCTGCGCGTCGCCGTCCGTGCGACGACGACGGACCGCCTTGGCTTCACCGGGCGCGGCGAAGGCCTGGCGGCGCAGTCCGTCGCTTTGCTCGTGCGGAATTGAACGTCGTCCGCTACGCCGACCGTAGGGACCTCCGCGAGATTCGGTTCGAGACGTTGTCGCGCCCGACGTTCCCGGAGTACATGAACCAGAACGTTCCGGGCAACCTCTACTGGGGCCGCCTCTACGAGGACTTTCCCGACTTCCAGCTCGCGCTGCTGGACGGCGACGACCTCGTCGCTGAGCTGCACTCCGTGCCCACCGCTTGGGACGGAAGCGCGGACGACTTGCCGAGCGGGTGGGACGACGCCTTCCTGCGCGCGTTCGAGAGCGGACGCGAGCCCGACGTGCTGTGTGCGCTCGCGATCTCGGTCCGCCCGGATCGTCAGGGTCAGCGTCTCTCGAGCCGGATGCTCGACGAGATGCGCCGCGCGGCCGGCTCGCACGGGCTGCGCGAGCTGATCGCACCCGTTCGCCCGACGCGCAAGTCGCTCTACCCGCTCATCCCGATCGAGGACTACGTGCAGTGGCGGCGGGAGGACGGCTCGCACTTCGACCCGTGGATCCGACTCCACGAGCGGGTCGGCGGCGAGGTGCTCGGGCCGTGTCCGACGTCGATGACGATCGAGGCGCCGGCCGCCGACTGGGAGGAGTGGACAGGCATGGCGGTTCCCGGTGACGGCGACTACGTCTTCCCGGGCGGGCTCGCGCCGCTGTACGTGCGCGACGCCATCGGCCGTCACGTCGAGCCGAACGTCTGGCTACGACACGCGCCGCTCACCGGGTAGCCGCACCACGCCGCCGTTCGCGTCGACGAGCCCGTCGCGCTCGAGCGCGGCGACCACGTCGGCGTCGAGGCTCGCACGCGAGCGAGGGCCTGCCGCGACGAGCCGGAGCGTGTCCGCCCTGCGCTGGCGGAACGATCCCTCGAAGCGGCCCTGCTTGCGCAGCGGCTCGTAGCGCCGGCCACGCGAGGGGCAGCCCTCGGCCAGCGGGCAGGCCTCGCAGCGCGGGACACGCGCGAGGCACACCGTGCGCCCGAGGTCCATGAGCGCCTGGCCGCAGGCGTGGTCGAAGCGGTGCCCGGTGCGATCCTCGACCCGCAGCACGTTCGTGTCGCGCGGCAGGACAGGATCTCCGAACGCGAACGACCGAACCGCAGCTGCGGTGTACGGCCCGACTCCCGGCAGCTCGGTCAGGTCGTCGGGCCAGCCGCGCTCGGCGACGACGCTCGCTGCGCGGTGGAGGTTGAGCCCGCGGCGGTTGTAGCCGAGCCCCTGCCACTCGCGGATCACGTCGGACGGCGACGCCGCAGCGAGCGCGTCGACGGTCGGCCAGCGCTCGAGCCACGCGACGTAACGCGGGACGACACGCGCAACCTGTGTCTGTTGGAGCATCACCTCCGACACGAGTACCGCGTACGGATCGCGGGTCCCTCGCCAGGGGAGGTCCGCGGCGTGTTCGCGGAACCACATCAGCAGCAGCTCGTCCAGATCCGTCATCCGAGCGCCTTCCAGAAGAAGGTGGCGTCGCATGGCCGGCCGTCGGGGTAGAGGGCGAAGCCGGGGACGACGCCGACTCTCGTCCAGCCGAGGCGGTCGTAGAGGCGCTCGGCCGCGCTGCCGGTGACGGTGTCGAGCACGAGCAGCGACTTGCCCTCGACTCGCGCCTCGGCCTCGGCGTGCTCCATGAGCAGCTGCGCAACGCCGTGCCCGCGCGCGGAGCGATGGACGAGGAGCTTCGCGATCTCGCCCCGGTGCGGCTGGTTCGGGGGCAGCGCCAGGTGGACTTGCACCGTGCCGACGAGCCGGTCGCCGTCGAACGCGGCGAGGATCAGGCGGCGGCCTTGCACGGCGTCGGCGGCGAACGCCTCGAACGCATCGCGCGCCTGCCCGTGCGAGAACGGCCACATGTAGCTGACCGACGCGCCGCCGGCGACACAGTCCGCGAGGACGTCCGCGAGCCCGTCGAGGTGCCGGTCGAGCTCGCCCGGCCGGAGGCGACGGATCTCGATCTCGTCGGTCGGTTTCACACAACGGTCTCCGGCATACTCGCGGCGAAGACCTCCCAGTTGCCCGGGACGCCTCGCAGCGCCTGCGCTCCGCGCTCCTCGAACTCGAGCTCGGAGCCGACCGTGAGGTCCTTCACCGTCCGCGTCACGACGACCTCGCCGGCCGTCCCGAGCGCGGCGACGCGGGCGCCGATGTGCACCGCCATGCCGCCGATTCCCTCGTCGACGAGCTCAACCTCGCCGGTGTGGACGCCTGCGCGCACCTCGAGACCCAGGAGCGCCAGCTCCGAGACGATCGAGAGCGCGGCTCGTACAGCACGTGCGGGGCCGTCGAACGTCGCGAGGAATCCGTCGCCAGCACGATCGACCTCCCGTCCGTCGTAGCGCTCGAGCACGCGGCGCACCGTCTTGTTGTGCTGCTCGAGCAGCTCGCGCCAGCGCAGGTCGCCGAGCTCCGCGACGCGTTCCGTCGAGCGCACGAGATCCGTGAAGAGGATCGTCATGAGCGCGCGGTCCGGCTCCCGGACCGGTCGATCGCCGGTGACGAACGTCGCGACCTCGTCGATAAGCGCGTCCTGGTCGCCGATCCACGGCAGGTAGTCGCGGCCGGGGAGGAGGGCGAACGATGCATCCGGGATCTGCTCGGCGACCCAGCGCGCTTCCGCGACGCCGTCGACGTCGACGCCGCCCTTCGGAAGCTTCGCCTCCGCGCGCACGAGCACGAGGGTCGGAACACGAACCTGCGGGAGCACCGCGCGAACATCCGCCCTCGAGCTCATCTCGGAGTAGGTGCGAAACGAGGTCGGACTTCCGGCTGCTCGCAGGACTCTCGCCGTCCACTCGATCGCGCGCGCGTCGCCCGCAGCGGAGGGGGCGAGCCGGGCCAGCCAGTCGGCCGCGAACTCGGTCGTGCCCCAGGAGCGCATCGACGTCTCGCGCCAGGCGGCTTGCTCCTCGACCGTCGACCCCCAGGGATAGTCGTGCGTTCGCAGCCCGGCCTTCGCGCTCGGGCTGTAGAGAACGAGTGAGGAGGTGCGCGCCGGGTACGTCGCCGCGAAGAGCGAGGCGATCGGTGTGCCATAGCCCTGGGCGAAGATGGCCGCCCGCTCGACCTCGAGGTCGTCGAGCACCGCGCGGATGTCGTCGATCCGCTGCTCGAGGGCTGTCGCGCTCTCACCCCTCACCCGATCGGACAGTCCGAGCCCGCGCCGGTCGAACACGACGACCCGGGCGAAGGTCGCGAGACGTCGGAGGAACCGTGCGAGCGACGGCTCCTCCCAGTACAGGTCGAGCTGCGACACCCACCCCGGCACCCAGACGAGATCCGGACCGGCGCCGAACGCCTGATAGGCGATCTGGAGGTCGCCGCTCGTCGCGTAGTGGGTCTCCGGTTCGCTCCTCACGTCAGGACCGAAGTAAAGCGCGCTCCGGCTTGTGGAAGGATCGGCCCGTGCCGATCGACGCGCTCACCCCGTACGCCCACGTCGCCGACGTGCAGCGATCGGTCGACTTCTACCGCCTCCTCGGGCTCGAAGTGAGGAACAGCCACGAGAGCGACGGCGTCCTCGCGTGGGCGTTCGTCGCGAGCCCTGGGGACGACCCCAACGATGCCGGTGCTCGGCTGATGCTGGCGCTCGCAGACGGGCCGGTCCCGGCGGCCGATCAGGCGGTGCTGTTCTACTGCTGGTCGCCGGACGTGCGGAGGCTGCACGAGGAGCTGAAGACGGCCGGAGTCGAGGTCGGCGAGATCACACATCCGTTCTACATGCCGGCCGGCGAGTTCCGGGTCATCGATCCCGACGGCTACGTGGTGCTGATCGGCGAGCTCGACCGCGCTACCTGAGCCGCGAGAGCGCCTCGAAGTCCGCGCGATCCTTCGCCGCATCGTCGGCATCGTCCCGGGGCGACGACTTGCCGGCTCTCAGCAGATCCAGAGGGATTACGCGAGCGCGCACGCCGTGGAGCTCGCGCACGTCGGTCCCGTGCGCCGCCTCTGACCACAGCGCGTCGCGCGCGCGGAGCGGGATGAAGATCCGTCCGTCCTCGCCGCTCCTCAGGTACGTCAGCTCGACCCGAACAGGCCCGAGCTCGTAACCGGTCCCGCCGTCCTCGTCCGGGTACGGCACGTGCCGCCAGCCGCGTCCCTCGAGGAGTGATCCCAGAGCCTCGGCGTCGGCGAGCCACACGGCGAGGTCGACGTCGTCGTGTGCGCGCGTGACCTCGCCGACATGGAAGTCGACGGCCCAGCCGCCGAAGAGCCAGTAGTCGGAGCCGTCGCGCTCGAAAAGCTCGGCGACGTCTCGGAGCGCCTGCAGCTGTTGCTGCACCGGCCGAGGATAGTTCCGTGCGGCGCTAGGCTCGACAGGTGCTGTACCAGCCCGAGGCGCACGAGCGCCTCACGGAAGAGCCGTGGAACGCCGCGCCCGCACAGGACGCGATTCGCGCGATCGTCGCGGACACCGAGGATGCATTCGACGACGGCTGGGACTCGCATCCGCTCGCGAGCGAACAGGGCAGGTTCCGGACGATCTACTCCGGAGGGGCTGGGGTCGTCGACGCACTTCGGCGGCTCGACGAGCGTGGGATCGTCGACCTCCGACGAGACTACGTCCCGTACCTCGAGCGGTCGCTCGACGCTCCGCCCGACTTCCCGGAGGAGAATCCGCGGGGCAGCTACATGTGCGGGGAGCCGGGCATCCGGCTGGTTCTGCAGCGGCTGGCGCCCTCGTCCGAGAACCTCGACGAGCTCGCAGGGCGGATCTCCGAGAACGCCCGGGACGAACGCCGCGAGCTGCTGTGGGGCAGCCCGGGAACGATGCTCATCGCGCGGGAGCTCGGGCTCGACGAGGTCTGGGCCGAGAGCGCCGACTGGCTTCGGGGCGAGCGCGACGCCGACGGCGTCTGGGAGCAGAACCTCTTCGGTACGCGCGTTCGCTATCTGGGGCCGGCGCACGGGTTCGCCGGCTGCGTGCTCGCGCTCGGCGACGACCCGCTGGCGGCCGACGTCGCCCGGAGGTTCGCCGTCGAGGAGGACGGGCTCGCGAACTGGCCCCCGGCAGCCGGCGACGAGCTCGCCTCTCGACGCGACGGCTCGATCCGGGTGCAGTGGTGCCACGGGGCGCCGGGAATCGTGACGTCGCTGGGCGATCTGCTCGACGAGGATCTCGCGCTGGCGGGAGGCGAGCTGGTGTGGCTCGCCGGCCCGCTCGCCAAGGGCGCCAACCTCTGCCACGGAACGGCCGGAAACGGATACGCGTTCCTCACGCTCTTCGCGCGTACCGGCGACGAGCGCTGGCTGGCGCGGGCGCGAGCCTTCGCGATGCACGCGATCGAGCAGGTCGAGCGCATGCGCGCGGCCTACGGGCGGTTCGACTACTCCCTGTGGAGCGGCGATCTCGGGACGGCCCTCTACCTCGCCGACTGTCTCGACGGCCGCGGCGACCTTCCACTCCCATGAGCAGCCTGCCGAGGGCGGTACGGTGAGGCAGTGAAGGCGAACCGCTCGATCCCGTCGGACGTCGTCGTCCCCGTGCTCATCTATCCCGACGTTCGCGAGGCGGTCGACTGGCTCCGGGAGGCGTTCGGGTTCGAGGAGCGGCTGCAGATCGGAGAGAGCCATCGCTCGCAGCTCAGGTTCGGCGACGGCGCCGTGATCGTCGCCGACGTCCGCCGCGAGCAGCGGCCACCGCGAGCGGGTGAGGTCACGCACCTGGTCCTCGTGCGCGTCGACGACGCTCGCGCGCACTGTGAGCGCGCCCGGCAGCGTGGCGCGCGCATCCTGATGGAGCCGACCGACTTCGAGTACGGCGAGCGCCAGTACACGGCCGAGGACCCAGCGGGCCACCGCTGGACGTTCTCCGAGACGCTCGACGACGTCGACCCTGCGACCTGGGGCGGGAAGCTCGTCGACGCCTGAGGCCTGGCAGCCGAACATCGGCATGCCGGCCGGCAGCGGCGACCGCTGGGCGGACGACTACGAGCGTGGCCGGCCCGGCTACCCATCCGAGGCTGTCGAGGTGGCGGGCGTGCCGGCGTCGGCGACGGTGCTCGATCTGGGCGCGGGCACAGGGAAGCTCACGCGCCTGCTTGTCACGGCGTTCGACCGCGTCGTCGCCGTCGAGCCTGCAGACGCGATGCGTGCGCGGCTCGCGGCGCTCTGCCCGCAGGCCGACGTGCTCGCAGGAAGCGCCGAAGAGATCCCGCTCGCCGAGGTCTCGGTCGACGCGGTCTTCGCAGCCGAGGCCTTCCACTGGTTCGACGGCGAACGTGCGCTCCCGGAGATCGCACGAGTGCTGCGGCCGGGCGGCGCGCTCGGGCTGATGTGGAACCTCCCAGCCGGGCCGACCGAGCCGTCGATCGCGGCCGTCGAGCAGCTTCTGAGCGCGCGCAGCCTCGACCGGGCCGAGCTCGGCTACGACCCGCTCGACCTCAACACGACCCGCTACGAATCGGGCGCGTGGCGCGTCGCGTTCGAGGCGGCGCCGTTCGAGGAGCTTCGGGAGGCGCGCCTGCCGAACGTGCAGACGGTCGACCGGGACGGGCTGGTCGCGTTCTTCGCCTCGATGGGCTGGGTCGCCGACCTTTCCGACGACGACCGATTGCCCCTCCTCGACGAGGTGAAGTCGCTGCTCGACGCCGACGAGTATCGGCGGCCGTGGAAGACGCACGTCTGCTGGACACGACTGCGCCGCACCGTGACGTAGTGCTACTCGGGAAGCCAGCCGTCGCGATACGCGGTCGGCTCGCGCGGCGAGACGCGGGAGTACGCGACGCCGCCGTCCATCGTGTCTTCCTCGACGCTCGCACCGTGGCGCTTCGCGACCTCGTCGACGGTGAAGCCGAGCGCGTCGGGCTCCTCGGACCGCTCGCGCGAGCCGATCGCGATCACGAGGCAGGGGCCGTTTCCTGCGCCGACGATCACGTGCTTCGTGTTCGGTGGGGAGTGCACGAAGTCCCAGGCGTGCAGCGGCCGCTCCTCGCCCTCGACGACCAGAACCGCTTCGCCCGAGACGACGAGGAAGCCCTCTTGGTCGGCCTCCCAGTGGTACATGGCCATGGGCTCGCCCGGCTCGAGCACGAACGGATTGACGCCGAGCTGCGCCGCCTGCTTCCATCCTTCGAAGTCGTCCAGCGCGACACAAACCGCGCCGCGGCCGCCGGCGTGACGCCACTCGGCGTCGCGCAGGTTGAGGACGAACCATCCCTCGCCTTTCGGGACGAGCCCGTGCTCGGTCTGCTCCAGCCTGGCTTCGGGGACCACGGGCGCCAAGCTTGCCGCAACCGTCGTGCGGCTGCGTCACATCGTGGAGACCGTGGTCCCGCGCCTCGAGCGTTGAGTCGCTGCCGGGCGTTCGACGGGTGCCCGGCGCCGCCAGATGAGCGTGGCGAAAGCGAGCAGCCAGATCGACCAGAGGATGTACCCGACGAAGTTGGCGAAGTCGGTACCGGGCACGTCGAGCGGGACAAGGATTCCGAGTGCGATCAGTGCTGCCGCTCCAAGCCCGAGGTACGTGAACCACCGGCCGGCGAGGCGCTGTCCGAGCGCGTAGATGATGAGGACTGTCCAGGTGGCCGTCAGGGCGTAGCCGAACGTCTCGCCGATCACCTGCCCCAGCACCGTGTGGATCGTTTCGAATGCATCGGTGTCTTCGCGATCGGCCAGGAACGGAACGAT
This sequence comes from Gaiellaceae bacterium, assembly GCA_035718485.1. Classification (GTDB taxonomy): domain Bacteria; phylum Actinomycetota; class Thermoleophilia; order Gaiellales; family Gaiellaceae; genus JACCTU01. The sequence goes on along the minus strand of DASTHC010000138.1, from coordinate 14,258 downwards.
CAGAGGCCAGCGAAGCAGGCCGATCACCTGGACCACTGCGGCGGCGATCCCGACGCGGATCGACCAACGTCCGAGGTCGTTCGCGGCAAATCGGCCGAGCAGGATCGCGATCGGAGCGAGCAGAGCTGCCGAGATGGCCAGCAGGAGGAAGAGCGTGATGATCGTCGCTTCGTCCTGACGAAACTCCGCCAGGATCTCGTCCGCGGGCTCCTGGAGGATGTCCGGGTAGTTGAACACCGAGCCCAGGCCGAGGAACGCGACGTTGGCCAGCACGACCGCGATCACCATGAGACCAGCGGTCACGCGGCGGGTGGTGGAGGCCATGGACGACATTAGGCCGCCGAGGAACGCGGAAGCAAGCGGGCGATCGCTCGCTCCGGCGTCGGGCCGGCCCAAACCGCGAAGCTGAAGAGTTGCGGCAGAGCGATCAGTCGTCGATCGGCGGCGCCGCTCCGTACTCCTCGTCGGTCACGTGGTCACCCCACGTCGCAGGGGTGCCCTCGTCGTCGACCAGGAGCATCGCGAGGTGGGTCATGAAACGGGTCGGCGCCGCGCCGTGCCAGTGTTCCTCGCCCGGCTCGAAGAACACGCGATCGCCGGGGCGGATCACCTCGATCGGGCCGCCGCGGCGCTGCGCGAGCCCGACGCCCTCGGTGACGTAGATCGTCTGCCCGTTCGGGTGTGCGTGCCACGCCGTCCGCGCGGCCGGAGTGAAGTGAACGCTGCTGGCGCTCAGTCGCGACCCGGCTGCCGGCGCCGCCACCGAGTCGATGTAAACCGCGCCGGTGAACCACTCGCTGGGCCCTGCGTTGGTGTCGATGCCGTTCCGGGTGATCTGCATGGCCTCTCCCTCAGCGCAGCGCGTCGACCGACGCGGTCTCGACGACCCCTTTGACGCTGCGCGCCAGCTTCGCGTCGAGCGTGATGAGCGCGTCGGCCTGCAGCTGAGCGAGCGCGATGTACTCGGCGTCGTAGGTCGAGGACCATCCCAACCGATCCGCGACCTCCCAGGCCCGACGGCGAAGCACGGCGTCGCCGAGGAGCCTGATCTTGATCCGCCCGATGCGGTCGAGGAGGTCACGCGCATCGTCGGCAGGCATCTCACCGCGATGGACGGCCTCGTGCAGCGTCGACAGCGTCTGCGAGCGAAGGAGCGTCGGCGCGAGGAGCTCATGAGCGCCTGCGACCTCGACCTCCTTGCGCGCAAGGTGGAGGACGGCGCTCGAGTCGACGACGAATCTGGTCATTGCGGCATCTCCGGTTGTCTAGCACGCCGCGGGAGGCGAGCGCCGCCGGCCGTTAGCATCGACCGCGTGCCGAGTGAGGCGAGAACGCGCTTCGCTCCGAGCCCGACCGGCACGCTCCACGTCGGAAACGCACTGAGCGCCGTCGCGGGCCGGAGCCTTGCGGACTGGATGCTGCTGCGCATCGACGATACGGACGCCGCGCGCAACGTCCCCGGCGGAGAGGAGGCGATCCTCCGCGACCTCGAGTGGCTCGGCGTCGAGTGGGACGAGGGGCCGGTTCGGCAGAGCGAGCGCGCCGAGCGGCATCGCGAGGCGGCTGCGCAGCTCGGCGACCGGTTCGACGGCATCACGCTCCTCCGCGAGGACGGACGGCCGACGTACCACCTCGCGAGCGTCGTCGACGACATCGACTTCGGGATCACCCTCGTGGTCCGCGGCAACGACCACCGGCCGAACGAAGACCTGCACCGCAGGCTCGCGCTCGCGCTCGGCGCCACGCCGCCGGTGTACGTCCACCACGGCCTGATCCTCGGCGAGGACGGCAAGAAGCTCTCGAAGCGCGCCGAAGGTGCGACGGTGGAGTCGCTGCGCGAAGCCGGGATCCCCGCCGAGGCCGTGCGCGCGTACCTCGAGGAGCTCGGCCGCCCCGCCCACGACGTCCACCTCGACCTCCCGCGCATCAAGCGGCTCGCGATCGGGGCGATCGCATCGCTCTCGGACGAGGAGCTCGCCGAGCGGGTCGGGGTTCCGGTCACGGTCGTCCCGGCGCTTCGCGGAGCGCGCGACCTGAACGAGGCGCGTGACTACGCTGGTTCGATCTTGGAAACGCCGCCCGTCGCCGACGTCCCGACCGAGACGCTTCTCCGCTTCCGCGAGCTCGCGAGCGGCGGTGCCGAGCCGAAGGAGATCGTCCGCGAGCTCAAGGCGGTCGGCGGCGATCTCCGCGCGCTGCGGCGAGTGCTGACCGGTCGCGAGCGCGGGCCCGAGCTGTGGGCGGTCATCGCGGCTCTCCCCCGCGACGAGGCGCTGCGGAGGGTCGATGCGGCTCTCTAACACGCTCTCGCGCACGCTCGACGAGCTCCCGGCGCCGCCCGGTCCGATCCGGATGTATTCGTGCGGGCCGACCGTCTACCAGCGCATCCACGTCGGCAATGCCGTGCCGTTCGTCCTCGCGATGTGGCTGCGGCGGTGGCTCGTCGAGCGCGGCTACGACGTGACGCTCGTGATCAACATCACCGACGTGAACGACAAGATCTACGAGGCAGCGCCCGGGGCGAGCGCCGAGCTCGCGCGCAACGCCACCGCGTGGTACCTCGAGGACACGGACGGCCTCGGCCTCGGCCGCCCGGACGTCGAGCCGCGAGCGACGGAGACGATCCCGGAGCAGGTCGCGATGATCGAGCAGCTGATCGCGACGGAGCACGCCTACGAGGTCGACGGCGACGTGTACTTCCGCGTCGCGAGCTATCCCGACTACGGCCGGCTCTCGGGCCAGCGGCCCGAGATGGTCGAGGAGCAGGAGCCGAACCCGCGCAAGGAGGACCCGCGCGACTTCGCGCTCTGGAAGGCGAACAAGCCGGGCGAGGACACGTGGTGGGACTCGCCGTGGGGACGGGGCCGTCCCGGCTGGCACATCGAGTGCTCCGCGATGAGCGAGAAGTACCTCGGGCCGGTCTTCGAGATCCACGGCGGCGGCCTCGACCTCGTCTTCCCACACCACGAGAACGAGCTCGCACAGTCGCGCTCGCTCGGGCACGAGTTCGCGCGGCTCTGGATGCACAACGGCCTGCTGCGCCTCGGGTCGGCCGAGATGCACAAGTCGCTCGGCAACGTCGTGACGCTCCAGAACGCGCTCGCGACGTGGGGGCGGGAGACGCTGCTCGTCTTCTACATGACTGGTCACTGGCGCAAGCCGCTCGAGTTCACCGACGAGACGCTCGGCGCAGCGGCCGCGCGCACCGAGCGCTTCCGCGACGTGTTCCGGTCGCCGTCGGAGCCGGCGCCCGAGGACGCGTGGGAGCGGTTCGCCGGCGCTCTCGAGGACGACTTCAACACGCCCGACGCGCTCGCCGTGATGCACGAGTGGCGCGACCACGAGCTGCTGCGCCGGGCGCTCGGCATCTTCGGGCTCGAGTCGCTCGCCGAGCTCCCCGAAGCGCCGTCCGAGGTCGTCGAGCTTGCGAAGGAACGGCTCCGCGCGCGCGAGGAGGGGCGTTTCGAGGACGCCGACCGCCTCCGGTCGGAGATCGAGGCCGCGGGGTGGGAGGTGCGCGACTCCGAAGGCGGCTTCCAGCTCGTTCCGCGCCCGTGACGCGCGAGCAGGTCTACGGCCGTCGCCCCGTCCGCGAGGCGATGCGCGGGCAGCGCGGCGTGCTCGAGCTCTGGGCGACCGAGCGCGCGCTCGCGGCCGAGCCGTGGCTGCGCGAGAACGGGAAACGCGTGCAGGTGAAGCAGGAGCGCGAGCTCACGGAGGCAGCGCAGACGCGCGACCACCAGGGCGTGCTCGCGTGGGTCGAGCCGTACCGGTACGCGGATCCGTACGAGCTCGCCGCGACCGAGCGCCCGCTGCTCGTCGCGCTCGACCAGGTGACGGACCCGCACAACCTCGGCGCGGTGATCCGGACGGCCGAGGGGGCGGGCGCGACCGGAGTCGTCGTGCCGGCGCACGGCTCGGCGCAGGTGACGCCGGCGGTCGCGCGGGCTTCGGCCGGCGCCGTCGAGCATGTGCCCGTGGGCGTCGTGACGAACCTCGCGCGCTTCCTCGGCGACGTGAAGAGCGGCGACCTCTGGGTGGTCGGCGCCTCGGGCGATGCGCCGCGCTCGATGTGGGACGCCGATCTGTCGGGCGGGCTCGCGCTCGTCTTCGGCGCGGAGGGGAAGGGGCTGCGTCCCCTCGTCCGCCGGACGTGCGACGACCTCGTCTCGATCCCGCTCGAAGGCACGGTCGAGTCGTTGAACGTCAGCGTCGCAGCCGGCGTCCTCATGTACGAGGCGAAGCGCCAGCGTGGCTGATCCGACGCTCTACCTCTTCGACGGCTGGAACCTCCTCCACGCGGGGAACTTCGACGGGCCGACCGAGCTGATCGACAGGCTCGCGAGCTTCGTCGGCGCGTCGGGCGCGCGGGGGATCCTCGTCTTCGACGGCACCGGGAAGACCGAGCGGATCGGGCCACTCGAGATCCGCTTCGCCGAGAACGCCGACGCGCTCCTCGAGCGGCTCGCGGCCGACCACCGCGCCCGAGAGGCCGTCTGCATCGTCTCGTCCGACAGCGTGATCCGAGGCGTGTCCGGCCAGGAGGTGCGCACGGTCTCTTCCGAGCGGTTCCTGACCGAGGCCGCGGCGGCAGCCCACTCCGAGGATCGACCGCATCGCCTCGCCGACCGCGTCGACGAGAAGACGCGCGAGCGGCTCGAGCGGCTTCGCCGCGGCGAATAGCCGTGGGGCGAACATCTGTTCGTATTAAAATGGGTCCTGTGCAAACATCTTGTAACTTGGACCAGCCATTGCTATCTTCCACCTCAACTTCAGGGTGAGAGTTCACCCTCACGCGCCATGGCAGCCCGCCCAGCCCACTACGTCCAGTCCCCGTCGCGGGCCCAGCGCGAGCTCGAGGACCTTCAGCTCGTCATGCGCGCGCGAAACGGCGATTCGACCGCGCTCGACGGCCTGATCCGCCGCTACTCGGGCTTCGTGCGGCTGAAGGCGAGCTCGTACTTCCTCGCCGGCGGCGACTCCGAGGACCTGATCCAGGAGGGCCTGATCGGCCTGTACAAGGCCGTCCGGGACTTCCGCGCCGACAAGGAGACGTCGTTCCGCTCGTTCGCCGAGCTCTGCGTGACGCGGCAGATCATCACGGCGATCAAGACCGCGACCCGCTTCAAGCACGCGCCGCTCAACGGCTACGTCTCCTTCAGCCAGACACCAGCGGGACAGGACTCGGAGAGCGACTGCACGCTCGGCGACGCGCTGCCGGGCCCGGCGGTCGACGAGCCGCCGATCGTCGTCATCTCGAGCGAGGAGCTGCAGAGCCTCGTCTTCACACTCGGCACCGGCCTCTCGCACCTCGAGTCGGAGGCGCTCCGCCTCTACCTCGAAGGCAGCTCCTACGAAGACATGGCCGAGGAGCTCGGCGTCGACACGAAGACGATCGACAACGCGCTCCAGCGCGTCAAGCGCAAGGTGCTCCAGCACCAGCGCGGCCGGCAAGTTCTGCAGTAGCCCCGGCTACCATCCCCGGCAGCGCCGGAGTAGCTCAGTTGGTAGAGCAACGGTTTTGTAAACCGTGGGCCGCCGGTTCGAGTCCGGCCTCCGGCTCTACGCAGAACGAGGTGAATGATCCCTGAGATCGTCCCGAGGTGGGAGTGGCGGGCATTCGGTGACGCCGTTGCGGACGCCGCGAGGCGCATGGCGGCGGTCGAGCCCGAAGCCGTGCAGGAGAGCGACGAGGTCTACGTGCTGTCGGACCGGGGCGGCGACACTGTCAAGGTTCGCGGCGGGCTCCTGGACGTCAAGCGGCTCGTCGGCGTTGACGAACACGGGCTCGAGCAGTGGACGCCTGCGCTCAAGGTGGAGCTTCCCGTACCCGCGGGCGACGTCGCCGAAGCGCTTGCGGGGGCGCGCGCTTCGGCGCCGAAGCTCGAGCGCTCCGTGTACACGCTCGAGCAGCTCCGCGACGAGGTCGTGGTCCCCAGCGCCGACCTGCTCGCGGTCGACGTCCAGAAGACCCGCCGGCGCTACCCCATTGAGGGCGCGATGGCAGAGCTGACCGACGTCCGTGCCGACGGCCGGGAGACGCAGACGGTCGCGGTCGAGTCGGAGGACCCCGCGCGCGTGCTCGCGGCTCTGCGAGAGCTCGGCCTCGCCTCCCTCCCGAACGTCAGCTACCCGCGCGGTCTCGCGGCGCTCCTCGGGTTCGGCGCGCGCCGGTTCGCCGTGCTGGACGTCGGGACGAACTCGGTCAAGTTCCACCTCGGCGAGCGCGCGGCAGACGGGACGTGGCGGACGCTTGTCGACCGCGCCGAGGTGACACGGCTCGGCGAGGGGCTCGATCGGGCCGGGAAGCTGAACACCGAGCCCATGCGGCGCACCGCGGACGCGATCGCGGCAATGGCCGACGAGGCGCGCGAGAACGGCGCCGAGGCGATCGCTGCCGTCGGCACTGCCGGGCTCCGGATCGCCGCGAACGCCGGGTCCTTCGTCGACGCGGTCCGGGCGCGGACCGGTGTCGAGATCGAGGTGATCCCTGGAGAGGAGGAGGCGCGGCTCGCGTACCTCGCCGCCATGTCCGGCCTCGGTCTCGGCGGGACGCCCGAGCGGCTCGTCGTCCTCGACACGGGCGGCGGCAGCTCGCAGCTCACGTTCGGCCGGGGCAGCGACGTCGAGGAGCAGTTCAGCGTGAACGTCGGCGCGGCGCGCTTCACAGAGCGTTTCGGACTCGGCGGCCCCGTCACGGAGGAGACGCTGCAGGCCGCACGAGACGCCATCGCGGCCGACTTGGCCAAGCTCGACGGCAGACCGTCGCCCGACCGGCTCGTCGCGATGGGCGGCGCCGCGACGAACCTCGCCGCCGTGAAGCACGGCCTGGCCAAGTACGACGCGGACGTCGTCCAGGGCACCGAGCTCGGGAGCACCGAGGTCGACCGGCAGATCGAGCTCTACCGCACCAGAACCGCGGGCGAGCGCCGCGAGATCGTCGGTCTCCAGCCGCAGCGCGCCGAGGTGATCCTCGCCGGTGCCTGCATCGTCCGCACCGTGATGGAGAAGCTCGGCGTTGCGTCGCTGACGGTGAGCGACCGCGGCCTGCGCCACGGCCTGCTCGTGGAGCGCTTCGGTTAGGACGAGACGGTCGCCGCGTGCCGGCGCGCCGTTCCCGTCGCGACCGGCAGCTCGACGTGGAACGTCGAGCCCTCGCCTTCCTGCGACTCGACCCAGATGCGCCCGTCGAAGCGGCGGACGAGCTCGCTCGAGATGTAGAGGCCGAGGCCTGTGCCGCCGATGCCGCGCGTCATGTTCGGGTCGAGGCGGTAGAACTTCTCGAAGATCCGACGCTGCTCGATCGCCGGGATCCCGAGCCCGGTGTCGGCAACCGAGAGCCGGACGGAGCCGCCGCTCGCCGACACGCCGATGTGCACCTCGCCGCCGTCGGGCGAGTACTTGACCGCGTTGTCGAGGAGGTTCGCGATCACCTGCCTGAGCTGGTTCGGATCGGCGCGGACGAGCGGCACGTCGCCGTCGACGCCGAGCGCCAGCGTCACGTTCGCAGGAAGGTGCGTCTCGGCCGCCGACACGACGGCCGCCGTGAGCTCGCGGACGTCGCACTCGACGATCGCGAGGTGGAGCTTCCCGGAGTCGAGGTGGCTCGCGAGCAGGAGGTCCTCGATGATCGACGCAAGCCTCGCAGACTCGTCCGTGATCACCTGGAGCAGGTGTCCCCGCAGGTCGGACTCGCGCGCGAGGTCGGGTCGCTGGAACGTGAGCGCGGCGCCGTAGATCGCCGCGATCGGCGTGCGGAGCTCGTGCGAGACGGTGGCCACGAAGTCGCTCCGCATCTGCTCGAGCGCGCGCTCCTCCGTCAGGTCGCGGAACGCGTAGACCGTGCCCTCCTCGAGCGCGACGCCGGAGCCGGAGACCCAGAGCTCGCGTCCGCCGATCTCGACCGGCGTCGTCTCCGCGCGCGCGACACCTGGGTCCTCGGCGACGGGGATGCGAAGGGCGAGGGCATCCCAGCCCGGCACGATCTCCGCGATCGGCCGCCCGACGACCTCGTTCGAGTCGAGCCCCGTGATCCGCGCGGCGGCGGGGTTCCAGAGCCGCACGATCCCCTCGCGGTCGATCAGGACGACGCCGTCGCCGACCGCCTGCAGGACGCGCGCCGCCTGCGCGCGCTCCTCGGCCTCGTGGTAGAGCCGCGCGTTCTCGATCGCCATCGCCGCGCGGCGCCCGAGCTCCTGAGCGAACAGGAGGTCGGTCTCGTCGTAGCGGCGGCCCGACTCGGCCGTCGCGAGCGTGATCGAACCGAAGACGCGTTCGTGCGCGACCAGCGGGACGCCGAGGTACGAATGGAGCCCGAGCTCGCGCATCAGATCGAGGTGGAGCTCGTCCTGCGCGACGGAGCGAAGGAGCTCGTCGGTCAGCTCGGGAACGAGCTGCGCCTCGCCGCTCCGGATCACGTCGGCGGCCGGCCCCTGCTCGTTCGGCGGATAGCGGCGCTGGAGCTCCTCGGCGAAGACGAGCTTCTGCTCGTCGACATGCGCGAGTGCGAGCTGCCGGAGGACGCCGCCTTCGACGACGTGCACGGCGCACCAGTCCGCGATCGCGGGAACGGCCGCCTTCGCGACCGCCTCGAGCGTGTCGATGTAGTCGAGCGACCGCCCGAGCAGTGCGCCCGCCTCGATCAGGAACTCCTGCGCCTGCTGCGTGCGCTTGTGGTCGTGGATGTCGGTCGCGGTACCGATCCAGAAGTCGATCTCGCCGTCCGCTCCCGCGAGGGGCACCGCACGGCCGAGATGCCAGCGGTAGGTTCCGTCGGCGGCGCGGAAGCGGTACTCGACCTCGAACACCGCGCCGGACTCGAGCGTCTCCGTCCGCTTCGCCACCGTCCGCGGCAGGTCGTCAGGGTGCACGGCCAGCGTCCAGCCGGACTCGTTCGCCTGCTCGGCGCTCTGGCCGGTGTACTCGTACCAGCGCCGGTTGTAGTAGGTGGCGCGGCCCTCGCGGTCCGCGGTCCAGACGATCTGCGGCATCGCGTCCGCGAGCTGCCGGTACCGCTCCTCGCTGATCCGCCGCTCCGCGGCGAGCTCCTGCTCGCGCAGCAGCTCGGCCTGGCGCCGGAGCTCCTCCGTCTTGAGGTGGAGCTCGATGAAGACGGAGACCTTCGAGCGAAGCATCTCCGGCTCGAACGGCTTGAAGAGGTAGTCGACGGCTCCTGCCGAGTAGCCCCGGAAGACGTGCCGCTCCTCCTTCGAGATGGCGGTCAGGAAGATGATCGGGATGTGGCGGCTGCGCTCGCGCTGCTTGATCAGCTCCGCCGTCTCGAAGCCGTCGAGCCCCGGCATCTGGACGTCGAGCAGGATGCAGGCGAAGTCCTCGCGCAGGATCGCGCGGAGCGCCTCCTCGCCCGAGCGCGCCTTCACGAGCCGCTGGCCGAGCGGCTCGAGGATCGCCTCGAGCGCGACGAGGTTCTCGTCGACGTCGTCGACGAGCAGGACGCCGACGGGAGGGGCGGCGCTCACGCCTCGGTCCGGGCGGCTGCGGGCGGACAGACGAGGCCGTAGAGGAACGGGCCGATCTCCGAGAGCGGGAGGACCGCGTCCGCCGCGGTCGCCGCAAGCGCGGCGCTCGGCATTTCGCGCCGCTCGGCCGTGCCGGGGTCCTGGACCACGGCGACGCCGCCCCGCCGCTTCACCTCGGCGAGCCCCTGCGCTCCGTCGGCGTTCGCGCCGGTCAGGATCACGCCGATCACCCGGTCTCGGTACGCGTCGGCGGCGGACTCGAAGAGCACGTCGATCGACGGTCGCGCGTAGTGGACGTGGTCGTCCTTCGAGAGCGAGAAGTAGCCGTTCTGGATCAAGAGGTGGTAGTCGGGCGGCGCGAGGTACACGCGGCCGCGCTCGATCGGCGCCTTGTCGTCGACGTCGGCGACCGGGAGCCTGGTGCGGAGGCGAAGGAGGCCGGCGAGTCCGCCTTCGACCGCGTCCGCGCGGCGGTGCTGCGCGATGACGACCGCTGCATCGGTGTCTTCGGGGAGGGCCGCGAGAATCTCACCAACAGCGTTGAGTCCTCCCCAGGAGGCGCCGATCACAATCAGCTCGTAGGTCACGAGACCTTCTTCCAGAGCTTCTCGGCCGGGTCGACCTCCTCGTAGTGCCGCGCGAAGCTCGAGAGCCGGATCGTCTCCTTGTGTCCGAGCGCGAGGACGCCGAGGCGCGCGAGGCTTTCGTGGAAGAGCTCGAAGACGCGCTCCTGCAGCGAGCGGTCGAAGTAGATCATCACGTTGCGGCAGACGATCACGTGGAACTCGTTGAAGCCGCGGTCGGAGACGAGGTTGTGTTGCGCGAAGACCGCGTTCTCGACGAGGTTCCGGTCGAAGACCGCGCCGTCGTAGCTCGCGAGGTAGTACTCGGAGAACGCGCGCTTGCCGCCCGCGGCGAGGTAGTTCTGCGTGTACTCCTGCATCTTCTCGAGCGGAAAGACACCAAGGCGCGCGCTCTCGATCACCGCCTGGTTGATGTCTGTCGCGTAGATGCGCGTCCGGTCGAGAAGCTCTTCCTCCGCGAGCACGATCGCGAGGGAGTACACCTCTTCGCCCGTCGAGCAGCCGGCCACCCAGATGCGGGTGAACGGATACGTGCGGAGCTGCGGCACGACCTTCTCGCGAAACGCGGCGTAGAACGACGGGTCGCGGAACATCGTCGTGACGTTGATCGAGAGGTCGAGCAGCAGGCGCTCCATGCACGCGGGGTCGTGGAGCACGAGCGCCTGGAGCGCCGAGATCGTCTCGACGCCCTCGGCGTGCGCCCTGCGCCAGAGCCGCCGCTTCAGCGACGCCGGCGCGTACTCGCGGAAGTCGAACCCGTAGCGGCGGTGGATCGCCTCCAGCAGGAGCGCGACCTCGATCTCCTCGACGTCACGTACCTCGGTCGACACCGCTACTGGTAGAGCCAAACCCGCATCAGTGACAGGAGCTGATCCGTGTCGACGGGCTTCGTGATGTAGTCGGACGCGCCCGCCTCGATCGACTTCTCGCGGTCGCCCTTCATCGCCTTCGCGGTCAACGCGATGATCGGGAGCTTCTTGAAGCGCTCCTGCTCGCGCACGGCGCGTGTCGTCTCGTAGCCGTCGAGCTCGGGCATCATGATGTCCATCAGCACGAGGTCGACGTCCGGGTGTTCCTCGAGCTTCGTGAGGCCCTCGCGCCCGTTCTCGCAGTAGACGACCTCCATGCCGTAGCGCTCGAGCACGCTCGCGAGCGCGAAGACGTTCCTGACGTCGTCGTCGACGATCAGGATCTTCCGCCCCTGGAAGACCGCGTCCGCGGAGTGGAGCTGCTCGAGCACGCGCCGCCGCTCGAGCGGCAGGTGCGACTCGACGCGGTGGAGGAAGAGCGCCGTCTCGTCGAGCAGCCGCTCGGGCGAGCGGACGTCCTTGACGATGATCGTCTCTGCGTACTTGCGGAGGCGCGTCTCCTCCTGGCGCGTGAGGTCTTTGCCGGTGTACACGATCACCGGCACGCCTCGGTGCGCCTCGCTCTTCTTCACCTGCTCGAGGAGCGCGAAGCCGCCCTTCCCGGGCAGCTTGAGGTCGAGGACCATGCAGTCGAAGGTCGTCTCCGCAAGCGCCGCGAGCGCCTCCTCGCTCGAGCCGACCGCGACGACGTTCACGTCGTCCCCGACGCCGACGAGCTCGACGATCGACCTGCGCTGATCCTCGTCGTCCTCCACTACCAGCAGGTTGCGCACGCTGCGGGCGATGAAGGTCGAGATCGACGCGAACGCGTCGCCGAGGCCCTCGCGGGTGATCGGTTTCTCGAGGTACGCGGCGGCGCCTGCGCGGAGCGCCTGCTGGCGGCCGTCGCCGGCCGAGACGATGTGCACGGGGATGTGACGCGTCGCCGGGTGGTGCTTGAGGCGTTCGAGGAGCGCTCCGCCGTCGAGAACCGGGAGGACCAGGTCGAGCACGATCGCGTCCGGCCTGTACTCGTGCGCGAGCGCGAGGCCGGTGTCGCCGCGCATCGCGACGAGCGTCTTGAAGCCGTGCTCGCGGGCCACCTCCTGCACCGTGCGCGCGAAGTCCGCGTCGTCCTCGATGATCAGGACGGTCCGGTCGCCGTTCTCGAGCGACTCACGGTCGTCCGAGACGTCGCCGGGGAGGAGCAGCGACGCGTCGAACTCTTGCACCGGCTCGGCCGTCAGGTCGCCGTTCGTCGCCAGCAGCGCCGGGACGTGCGTCCGCTCCGGCGGCGGCGAGTACGTCGCCGGGAGGTAGAGCGTGAACGTCGAGCCCTTGCCGGGCGTCGACTCGACCCGGATCTCGCCGCCGAGGAGCACGGCGATCTCGCGGCTGATCGACAAGCCCAGCCCTGTTCCGCCGTAGCGGCGGCTCGTCGTCCCGTCGGCCTGCTGGAACGCCTCGAAGATCAGCCGCAGCTTGTCCTGCGGGATCCCGATCCCGGTGTCCGACACCGCGAAGGAGACGATGCGGTCGGCGTGGTTCAGCCGCTCGTTCATGTACCGGTCGCCGGTCGGGCCCTCGCCGATCGTGAGCGTGACGCTTCCCTCGTCGGTGAACTTGAACGCGTTCGAGAGAAGGTTGCGAATGATCTGCTCGAGCCGCTGCGGGTCCGTGTTGATCGCCGGCGCGACGTTCGCGCCGCTGACTGCGACCTCGAACTCGAGCCGTTTCTGCACCGCCAAGGGCTCGAACGCCCGCTCGAGGCGCTCGCGGAAGTCGCCGAGCCCGATGTCCCTCGTCGCGAGCTCCATCTTCCCGGCCTCGACCTTCGAGAGGTCGAGGATGTCGTTGATCAGGACGAGCAGGTCGGAGCCCGCCGAGTGGATCGTCTGCGAGAACTCGATCTGCTTCTCGCTCAGGTTGCCCTCCGTATTGTCCGTGAGGAGCTTCGCGAGGATCAGCAGCGAGTTGAGCGGTGTCCGCAGCTCGTGCGACATGTTCGCCAGGAACTCGCTCTTGTACTTCGACGAGAGCGCGAGCTGCTCCGCCTTCTCCTCGAGCGCCGAGCGGGCGAGCTCGATCTCCTGGTTCTTGATCTCGATGCGCGCGTTCTGTTCCTCGAGCTGCCGCGCCTTCTCCTCGAGCTCCTCGTTCGTCTGCTGGAGCTCCTCCTGCTGCTGCTGGAGCAGCTCCTCGGAGGCACGCAGCGTCGCCGCCGTCTCCTCGAGCTCCTCGTTCCGCTGCTGGAGCTCCTCCTGCTGGGTCTGCAGCTCCTCGGACTGGCTCTGGAGCTCCTGCGCGAGCGACTGCGACTGCTCGAGCAGCTCCTCCGTCCGCATGTTCGCCTGGATCGTGTTCAGCACGACGCCGATCGTCTCGGCGAGCTGCTCGAGGAAGGTCAGCTGGACCGGGCTGAACGCGTGGAACGCTGCGAGCTCGAGGACGGCCATCACCTGGTCCTCGAACAGCACCGGCATCACGATGATGTTCCGCGGCACCGCCTCGCCGAGCGCCGACGCGATCCGGATGTAGTCGTCCGGCGGGTCGGTGATCAGGATCGACTGCTTCTCGAGCGCCGCCTGGCCGACGAGCGCCTCGCCGAGCTTGAAGCTGTTCGCGACCTTCTTCCGCTCCTTGTAGCCGTACGACGCGACGAGGCGGAACGTCGTCTCCTCGTCGGCGTCCTCGGCGACGAAGAACGCGCCGTGGTGTGCCGCGACGAGCGGCGTGAGCTCGCTCATGATCAGCCGCGAGACCGCCTTCAGGTCGCGCTGTCCCTGCATCACGCCGCCGAACCGTGCGAGGTTGGAGTTCAGCCAGTCCTGCTCCGCGTTTTGCTGAGTCGTGTCGCGGAGCGTCGAGATCATCTGGTTGATGTTGTCCTTGAGGTCCGAGACCTCGCCGCGCGCGTCGAGGGTGACCGACCGCGTGAGGTCGCCCTGCGTCACGGCCGTCGACACGTCGGCGATCGCGCGCACCTGCCACGCGAACGAGGCGGCCATGTCGTTGACGTTCTCGGTCAGGTCGCGCCAGACGCCGCTGACGTCCTCGACCTGCGCCTGGCCGCCGAGCCGGCCCTCGGTGCCGACCTCGCGCGCGACGCGCGTGACCTCGGCTGCGAACGTGCCGAGCTGGTCGACCATCGTGTTGATCGTGTCCTTCAGCTCGAGGATCTCGCCCTTGACGTCGACGGTGATCTTCTTGCCGAGGTCGCCCTGCGCGACCGCGGTCGTCACCTCGGCGATGTTCCGCACCTGCGAGGTGAGGTTCGACGCCATCGAGTTCACGGACTCCGTTAGGTCGCGCCAGACGCCGCTGACGTCCTCGACCTCCGCCTGGCC
>DASTHC010000137.1:0-8132 GCA_035718485.1 Gaiellaceae bacterium | reverse complement strand
CGCCGGGTTCGAGACGTACGCGATCCTCTTCGGGGCGTGGGTCGCGGTCGCGGAGCTCATTCCGTATCTCGGGCCGTGGCTCGGCGCGATCCCGGCGGTGCTGTATGCACTCGTCGTCGAGCCCCTGTCGGCCGTCTGGGTCGTGCTCCTGTTCCTCGCGATCCACCAGATCGAGGGTCACATCGTGATCCCGAAGGTGATGGGCAGCGCGCTGCGGCTGCACCCGCTGCTCGTGATCTTCGGACTGCTCGCGGGAGGTGAGATCTACGGGCTGCCCGGCGTCCTCGTCGCCCTGCCGACGCTCGCGGCCGGCCGCGCGATCTGGGAGTTCTTCGGGACGAGGGTCAAGCTCGAGTCGTGGGAGGATGGGGACCCGACCGTCCCGGTCGAGGTCGAGCTGGAACCGCCGAAGGCCGCGCGCGGGTAACCGCCGCGCTGCGAAGATTCGACGAGTGAACGCGTTTCCCGCAACGAGGCTGCGACGGCTGCGCCGCAGCGGGCCGCTCCGCTCGCTCGTCCGGGAGACGAAGCTCGACCTCGACGACTTCGTGATGCCGCTCTTCGTCGGGCCCGACACGCGCGTCAACGAGGACCTGCCGCCGATGGGACGGTTCTCGGTCGACGACCTCTCGCGCGAGGTCGACGAGCTCGTGGCGCTCGGCGTCGGCGCGGTCATCCTCTTCGGGATCCCCGACGACAAGGACGAGGAGGGGTCGGGCGCGTGGGACGACGACGGCGTCGTCCAGCGCGCGCTGCGCGAGCTCCGGCCGCGCTTCCCCGAGCTGCTGCTGCTCACGGACGTCTGCCTCTGCGAGTACACCTCGCACGGCCACTGCGGCGTGATCCGCGACGGAGAGGTGGCGAACGACGAGTCGCTCGAGCTCATCGCACGCGCCGCCGTGTCGCACGTCGAGGCGGGCGCCGACGCCGTCTGCCCGAGCGACATGATGGACGGCCGCGTCGCCGCGATCCGGGAGCAGCTGCCGGACACGCCGATCGTCGCGTACTCGGCGAAGTACGCATCGGCGTTCTACGGGCCGTTCCGCGAGGCCGCGGAGTCCGCGCCGTCGTTCGGCGACCGACGCTCGTACCAGATGGATCCCGCGAACGTCCGCGAGGCGCTTCGGGAGTGCGAGCTCGATCTCGCCGAGGGCGCGGACGTGATCATGGTCAAGCCCGCGCTGCCGTACCTCGACGTGATCCGCGCCGTGCGCGACCGGTACGACGCTCCCGTGGCGGCGTACAACGTCTCCGGCGAGTACGCGATGGTCAAGGGCGCCGCGCGGCACGGCTGGCTCGACGAGCGGACGGCCGCGCTCGAGTCGCTGACGGCGATCAAACGCGCCGGCGCCGATCTCGTCTTCTCGTACTGGACGAAGGAGCTCGCGGGTTGGCTCTAGGGACGCGCTCCGAGCTCTTCGCCCGCGCGCGCCGCCTGATTCCCGGCGGCGTGAACTCGCCGGTTCGCGCGTGGCGGGCCGTCGGCGACGACGACCCGTTCTTCGTCAGGCGCGGCGACGGCGCGTACCTCGAGGACGTCGACGGCAAGCGGTACGTGGACTGGGTGATGTCCTGGGGTGCGCTCGTCTTCGGGCATGCCGATCCCGAGACCGTCGAGGCGATCACCGAGGCCGCACGCGACGGCACGAGCTTCGGTGCGCCGACGGAGCGCGAGGTCGAACTCGCGGAGGAGATCACGGACGCGTTCCCGTCGATCGAGCTCGTCCGTCTCGTCTCGTCGGGCACCGAGGCTGCGATGAGCGCGATCCGCGTCGCGCGCGGCTTCACGAAGCGCGACCGGATCCTCAAGTTCGAGGGCGGGTACCACGGGCACGCCGACGCGTTGCTCGCGAGCGCCGGCTCCGGGCTCTTGACGCTCGGCATCCCCGCGAGCGCCGGCGTGACGACGGGTGCCGCGAAGGACACCATCGTCGCGCCGTACAACGACGTCGACGCCGCCGCTGCGGCCGTCGAGCGCTACGGCGAAGGGCTCGCGGCGATCATCGTCGAGCCCGTCGCCGGGAACACGGGTGTCGTTCCGCCGCGCGACGGTTACCTCGAAGCGCTCCGCGCGCTCGCCGACGCCTCGGGCGCGCTCCTGATCTTCGACGAGGTGATCACCGGCTTCCGCGTCGCGCGCGGCGGTGCGCAGGAGCGGTTCGGCGTGAAGCCCGACCTGACGATCCTCGGGAAGATCCTCGGCGGCGGACTGCCGCTCGCCGCGTTCGGCGGGCGCGCCGACGCGATGGAGCGACTCGCGCCGATCGGCGACGTCTACCAGGCGGGGACGCTCTCGGGGAACCCGATTGCGACCGCCGCCGGCCTGTCGGTACTTCGCCGCCTGCGCGACCCGTCCGTGTACGCGGGGCTCGAAGAGCGCGGCGCGAAGCTCGAGCGCGGCCTGCGCCCGTTCGGCGCAGTCCAGCGCGTCGGGGCGATGCTGACGCTCTTTCGGCCGGGCTTCGACGAGCTGTTCCGCGGGCTCGTCGAGCGCGGCGTCTACGTCGCGCCGTCGCAGTACGAGGCGATGTTCGTCTCGCTCGCGCACGGCGACGAGGAGATCGAGCGGACCGTGGAGGCGGTGCGTGGGGCTCTGGGCGACGATCGCGGCTGAGGCGTCGGGCGAGAGCCCGCTCTGGCAGGAGGCGCTCCGGAGCCGCGACGAGCGCAAAGAGGAGCCGGTCTTCTCGACGCTCGCCGACGCGCGGTACGCGCTCGGCCTCGAGACGATCTACGAGGGCTACCTCGTGCACTACGGCCGGTCGCGCATCTTCGCGCCCGTCGACGACGATGCTGCGCTCCTGCTCGGCGACTACCTCTACGCGCACGGCCTCGTACGGATCGCCGAGCTCGGCCGGGTCGACGCGGTCCAGGAGCTCGCCGAGCTGATCTCGCGCTGCGCGCATCTTCGGGCGGAAGGCGAGCCCGGCGACGGCGAGGCGTGGGCCGACACGGCGCGCCGGCTCGACGGGAACGGTGACGACTCCGCCCGCGAGCACGCACTCGCCGCGCACGCCCGGCTCGTCGGATAGATTCGGCGCCATGACGTTGCTCGCGACGCTCCTCCTCGTCTTCGCCGAAGACGCCGCGGAGGAAGGCAAGAAGGTGATCACGGCGATGCTGCTCGTCGGGCTCGTCTTCGTGAGCGTGATCGCGCTCGGCGAGCTGACGAAGTACGTGCTCGAGCGCCGCCGCGACGACTACTAGACCGGCGGCGCCGCTCGCGAGATCCTGTCCGCGTGCGGGACCTCCCGACCGGCACCGTCACGCTGCTCTTCACCGACATCGAAGGGTCGACGAAGCTGCTCGCAGAGCTTGGCGCGGAGCGCTACGCCGACGTGCTCGAGGAGCACCGCCGCGTGCTGCGCGAGGCGTTCGCCCGGCACGGCGGGATCGAGATCGACACGCAGGGCGACACGTTCTTCGTGGCGTTCGCGGGCGCGGCAGGGGCAGCTGCGGCCGCGGAGGATGCCGTGGCGCTGCTCGAGGACGGGCCGGTGCACGTTCGGATCGGCATCCACACCGGCGAGCCGGTCGTCCGCCGCGGCGGCTACGTCGGCGCCGACGTCCACCGAGCGTCTCGAGTGATGAGCGCCGCGCACGGCGGACAGGTGCTCGCGTCGCAGACGACGCGGGACCTGCTCGTCGGTCTCACTGCACGCGACCTCGGCGTCCACCGCCTGAAGGACGTCGGCGAGCTCCGGCTCTTCCAGCTGGGCGACGGAAGCTTCCCGCCGCTCCGCAGCCTCAACAACACGAACCTGCCCGCGCGCCTCGAACCGATGCTCGGCCGGAAGAAAGAGCTCGCCGAGCTGCTGCGGCTCGTTCTGGTCGAGGGCCTGCGGCTCGTGACCCTGACGGGGCCGGGCGGAATCGGCAAGACGCGTCTGGCACTCGAGCTCGCGGCCGAGCTCGTCCCCCACGTCGAGCATGGCGTCTGGTTCGTCGACCTCTCCCCAGTTCGAGAGGCCGATCTCGTCGCCCCGACCGTCTCGTCCGCTGTCGGCACGAAGACGCCACTCGTGGAACACCTCTCCGGCCGCGAGGTCGTGCTCGTTCTGGACAACTTCGAGCAGGTCGTTGACGCAGCGCCTCAGGTCACGCGGCTGCTGAGCGCGTCCGAGCGCCTGCGCGTCATCGTCACGAGCCGCGAGTCGTTGCACATCGCCGGGGAGCACGAGTATCCGGTTCGGCCGCTCGCGGAGGCTCCTGCGGTCGAGCTGCTTCGGCAGCGCGCGAACGCGGCGGGGCGCACGAACACTGACCAGTACGACGAGCTCGCGGAGCTCTGTCGGCGACTCGACAACCTGCCGCTGGCGATCGAGCTTGCCGCGGCACGCGCGAAGACGCTCGGACCGCAGGAGCTCCTCTCCAGGCTCGACCGGCGGCTGCCGCTTTTGACGAAAGGCCGTCGCGACGCGCCGTCCCGGCAGCGCACGCTGAGAGCCACGATCGAGTGGAGCCACGAGCTCTGCTCGCCGCCCGAGCAACACCTCTTTCGCCGGCTCGGCGTGCTCGCCGGCGGCGGGACCCTCGAGGCAGCCGAGCGTGTGTGTGATGCCGACCTGGACACGCTCGACGCGCTCGTCGACAAGAGCCTCGTGCGCGAGCGGGACGGCCGTTTCTCGTTCCTCGAGACGATCCGCGAGTACGCACACGAGCGGCTCGAGCAATCGGACGAGCACGAACAGCGGGCCGCGGCGCACGCCGCATACTTCCTCGAGCTCTTCGAGCACGCACGCCCGCACGTCGAGGGCGGCCCGCTTCAGGCCGAGTGGATCGGGCGCCTCACGCACGAGAACGACAACCTGCGGGCGGCGCTCACGTGGTGCGAACGAGCCGGGGCGGTGGAGGAGCTCCTTCGGCTCGCGACGGCAGCGTGGTGGTTCTGGTGGGCGCGCGGTGCGCTCGACGAGGCGCGGGTTTGGATGGACCGGGCGCTCGCGCAGTCCGTCGAGCCGACCGCGCTGCGCGCTGACGCACTGGAAGGGGCGACGTTCCTCGCCTACCGCACCGGAGACCTCGCGACAGCTCGCCAACTCGCAGAAGAGCGGCTCGCGATCTACCGCGTGCTCGGCGACGACGTCGGCCTGGGAAAGGGCCTCCTGAATCTCGCCAACATCGTCGCGGACGACGACGCCGAATACGCCGAGCGCCTCTGGCACGAGAGCCTCGAGTTGCTCGGGGATCACGGGCACACGCGCTACGTGTTCAGCGGACTCGGCGCCACAGCCCACCGTCAGGGCGAGTACGAACGTGCGCTCTCTTGGCATCGCCGCAGCCTCGACGTCGCCCACCGCGTTGGCGACGCGCGGATGACCGTGACGACGCTCGGCGGGATCGCGCTCGTCCGTCTCGACGCAGGGCAACCGGCCGCCGCCGTCGACCCACTCCGGGAGTGTCTGCAGCTTGGCCTCGAGCTCCACGAATCCGAAGCGCTCGCGAGGAACGGCCTGATCGCGTCCGCGGTGTTGCTCGCGGAGCGTCACCCCCAAGCGTCGATCACGCTCGTGGCGGCTTCCGTGGCTGCGCTCGACCGGATGCACTCGGTACTCATGGCCTTCCAGCGAGGCCGCCGGGACGCGGCGCTCGAGCGCGCACGAAGCAGCGTGCCCGAAGCCGTTGCCGAGAAGGCTTGGATGGACGGCACGGCGCTCGACGTCGAGGCCGCGTCTCGCTTCGCGCTCGCCCACCTAGACTGACCGCGATGGCCCCGCCCGGAGACCTCCGCGAGTGGATCGCGCTGCTCGAGCGCGAGGGCGAGCTCGTTCGCGTCGACGCCGAGGTCGACGCGGACCTCGAGATCACCGAGATCAACGACCGCGTCGTCAAGTCCGGCGGCCCGGCGCTGCTCTTCGAGAACGTCAAGGGCTCGCGCCACCCGCTGCTGATCAACCAGTTCGGCACCGAGCGCCGGATGTCGATGGCGTTCGGGGTCGACCGGCTCGACGACGTCGCGGCGCGGCTCGGCGACCTGCTCGAGATGCAGCCACCGCAGGGGCTCGTCGAGAAGGTGCGCGGGCTGAAGAAGTTGAAGTCGATCGCCGACTCGCGCCCGCGGACGGTGCGCTCCGGCCCGAGCCAGGACATCGTGCTGACGGGCGACGACGTCGACCTCGACGTGCTGCCGATCCAGCGCTGCTGGCCGGGCGACCCGGCGCCGTTCATCACGCTTCCGGCGGTGATCACGAAGGATCCGCGGACGGGCGTCCGCAACGTTGGCATGTACCGCATGCAGAAGGTCGATCCGCGCACGACCTACATGCACTGGCAGCTGCACAAGGACGGGCGCGCCGACTACCTCGCCGCCGACGGGAAGATCGACGTCGCCGTCGCCATCGGGCTCGATCCGGTGACCGCGTACTCGGCGAGCGCACCGCTTCCGAAGCACATCGACGAGTTCATGCTCGCCGGCTTCCTGCGCGGCGAGCCCGTCGAGCTCGTGCAGGGGAAGACGGTCGACCTCGAGGTGCCGGCGAACGCCGAGATCGTCCTCGAGGGCACGATCGAGAAGGACGAGCTCGGCCTCGAGGGGCCGTTCGGCGACCACACCGGCTACTACACGGCGCCCGAACCGTTCCCGGTCTTCCGCCTGAGCGCGATCACGATGCGGCGCGACGCGATCTATCCGTCGATCGTCGTCGGCAAGCCGCCGCAGGAGGACGCCTGGCTCGGCAAGGCGACCGAGCGGATCTTCCTGCCGGCGATCAGGATGACCGTGCCCGAGATCGTCGACTACGACCTGCCGGTGTCGGGCGCGTTTCACAACTGCGTGATCGTCTCGATCAAGAAGGCCTTCCCCGGCCACGCCCAGAAGGTGATGCACGCGATCTGGGGGCTCGGGATGCTCTCGCTCTCGAAGGCGGTCGTCGTCGTCGACGAGTGGGTCGACGTGCACGACTACGACGAGGTCTTCTTCACGGTCGGCGCCAACGTCGACCCGAAGCGGGACGTCCTGCTGACCGAAGGGCCGCTCGACCACCTCGACCACGCGCCGACCCAGCAGTTCTACGGGGGCAAGATCGGGATCGACGCGACGCACAAGGGCGAGCTCGAAGGCACCCGCGAGTGGCCCGAGCTGATCGAGATGACCCCCGAGGTCCGGGCGCTCGTCGACCGGCGCTGGTCCGAGTACGGCATCGACCTGCCGATCGAGACGAACGGCACCAGCAGGGGTCGCATCCGGCCCGGGAAGTTGCGTAGCATCCGCCGCGGGTGATCGTGTAGTGGTCGAGACGAAGGGCCCGACCGGGCCGCCGCACGGGCCGGCCCCGAGCCTCTGGCCGCTCGGCTTCGCGATCGGTCTGACGGTCGCGCTCGTCGGCCTCGTGATCGGCAACTGGGCGACCGTCGCCGTCGGCGGCGTCCTCCTCGTCGCGTTCGGGTTCATCTGGGCGCGCGACGTCGTCACGGGCCAAGGCGAGGCGCCGGAGGAGGCGGTGGACGAGGCGCCGGAGTCGCCGGCAACGACGCTGCCGCTCGCCGTGCCGGTCGGCGGCCCCGCTGTTGAAGACGACGAGGACGCCGAGGACGCGATGCCTCGGAGCACCTTCCTCTCGGTCACGACGCTCGGGCTCGGCGGAGTGATCACCGGCCTCGTCGCGATCCCCGTCACCGTGTTTGCGGTCGGGCCCCCGTTCGTGGGCCAGGGCCACGACGAGATCGACGTCGGACCCATCGACGACTTTCCGGAAGGCCAGTTCGTGATCACGACCTTCCTGCTCGACCCTGGGCAGGGCGAGGTCTCGAGGCGCACCGCGTACATCCGCTACAACGGGCCGACGGACAAGGGGCCGAGCTTCACGGTCCTCTCGAACCGCTGCGTGCACCTCGGCTGCCCCGTGCAGGTCAACGGGCTCACGCTCGAGGACCAGAAGAAGAGCCTGCACGTCCCGCCCGACGGCCTCCCGGTCGACCTGACGCCGACGCAGGCCGCCTCGGGCTTCGGCTGCCCGTGCCACGGCGGGCAGTACGACACAGAGGGGAACCGAACGGCCGGGCCGCCCGTCCGCGCGCTCGACCGCTACAGCTTCCTGATCAGGGACGGCCGGCTCGTCCTCATCGAGACGTACTCGGTCGGCGAGGTCTCGGGCGAGGGCGCCGACGCGGTCATCACGAAGTACGACTGGGTG
>DASTHC010000136.1:0-6161 GCA_035718485.1 Gaiellaceae bacterium | reverse complement strand
ACGTCCGGCGCGTTCGCGGAGAGCATCGCGACCACGACCGAGTAGCGCTTGCCGCGGTCCTTGAACTTGAACGGCGTCAGCGTCAGCGACGACTTCGCCCGGCCGAGCGTGACGACGACCTCCGCCGAGCGCGCGATCACCGCGCCCGCGGCGTCGAGCGACTCGACGACGAACGCGTGCGTTCCGCCGCCGCTGCCCTGGATCGTCTGCGACGACTCCATCGTGCTCGCGACGAGCACCTGCTCCTCGTCGTTCGCGCCGAGCGTGAGCAGCCGGTAGCCGCGCTCCCTCCGCGTCGACCCGCGCCAGCTCAGCCGGACGGTGTCCTTGTACTTGTACGCGCGAAGCGAGACTGCCGGCGTGTTGCGCGCCACCTCGACCGCGGCGGCGACGTTGATCACCCCGTACCCGAGCTCCGGGTTCCACTGCCCGCCGCCGGAGGCGGTCTGCTTGAGGATGTCGGCGACCTGGCGCGCGCTCAGCGACGAGTTCGCCGCCCAGAGGAGCGCGGCGGCTCCCGCGACCTGCGGTGCGGCGAACGAGGTTCCGCTGTTGTAGCCGTAGAGGCCCTTCGTCGACCCCGGCAGCGCGACCCGCGGCCACTGCTTGGGGGACGAATCCTTCGAGATCGCCCCGAAGACGTCCTCGCCCGGCGCCGCGAGCGAGATGTACGAGCCGTAGTTGGAGAACGCGGCGCGGGCTCCGGTGATCGTCGACGCGCCGACCGCGAGGCCGTAGCCGCCGACGCCGTTCGAGCCGACGGGCTGGAGGAGCGCGGCGGGGTACTCGACCGGGTTCCCGCGCTGCGCCTCGTTGCCGGCCGCCGCGATCACGAGCACGTCCTTCGCGATCGCGTACTCGAGCGCGCGCACCTCGGTCAGCGATGACTTCGTGCCGCCGAGGCTGAGGTTGACGACCTTCGCGCCGTTGTCGACCGCGTACGCGATCGCGGCGGCGAGCTCGAAGTCGGTGAACATGCCGGCCGCGCTCGCCTTGATCGTGATCAGGCGCGCCTCGCCGGCGACGCCTGCTACGCCTTCGCCGTTCGAGGACGATCCCGCGGCGAGCGAGGCCACGAAGGTCCCGTGCCCGACGGTGTCCGTGACGTCGCGCGAGTTGTCGATCGCGTTGTAGGTGAGCGGGCGCTTGGCCTCGATGTCCGGCGCGCTCAGGTCGGCGCCCGAGTCGACGATGCCGATCCGGACCGCGAGCGCCGAGCGGACGATGCGCTCCGGAACGCGGTCGGCGCCGGTAAGGGAGTACTGCCACTGGTAGGAGCCGCCGGGCACCGCTGCGGGTGCGAGTCCCGGCTCGACGAGCGCACGCCGCGGGACGGGCGCCTGCACGAAGTCGATCCCGCGCTGGCCGGAGACGTCCGACGCGAACGACGCCGCGTCGCCGGACGGCTTGACGGCGACGGTCCGAAGTCGCGGTGCTCTCCCGACGACCGTCGCACCGCGTCCGCGGAGCGCGCTCTCGAGCGCCTGCTCGCTCGAGTAGCCGATGAGCACGGTGTGCGAGGGCCACTTGCCGGGACGAAAGTCGTTGCGGTGCGCAGAAGCGCCCGTCGCGAGGACGCACGCGGAGAGAGAGGCAATGACGAGCGTCCAGCGCCTGCGGGGGGACCTTGCGATCGCGTCGAACACGTACTGGCTCCTCGGATGTGGGTCTGGGCGGCGCGCGAACCAGCGCGTTTACTCCAGTCCAAGAGTCGCGCTCGCGCGGGCACGCCAGCACCCCTCGTTCGGGGGATTCCCGCAGGACCGAGGCGGGGTCTCTCGCTACCCGGCGGGTTCGGCGGCGGCCGCCGCGGCGGGCACGTCGCGACGCCGAAGCACCACGAGCGTGACGGCGAGCCCGATGATCGAGAAGATCGCACCGACCCAGAAGGCCCAGTTGAAGCCGCCGGTCAGCGCCGCGTCGCGGCTCTCCCCCGTCGCGAGCAGCGTCTTCGTGTGCTCGGTGGCGATCGTCGACGCGATCGCGACGCCGAGCGCGCCGCCGATCTGCTGCGAGGCGTTGAGCAGGCCGGAGGCGACACCGGCGATCCTCTCCTGCACGTTCGAGAGCGCCGCGAGCGACACCGGGATGAAGACGAACGCGAGCCCGATTCCGCTCAGGAAGTACGGGACGAAGAGATCGCGCCAGAACGTGCCGTCGGGCGGCAGCTGCGTGTACCAGAGATACGCGACCGCGGTCAGCGCGAGCCCGGTCGCCATCACCGGCTTCACCCCGACGCGCGTGACGAGCGCCTGCGCGACGCCGGCGGCGGGGATCGTCGTGCCGGCGGTGGCGAGGAAGGCGAGGCCCGCCTGGATCGGCGAGTAGCCGAGCACCTGCTGCATGTAGAGCGTGAGCAGGAAGAACCCGCCGAAGATCGCGCCCCCGATGCAGAAGCCGACGATGTTCGCGACCGCGACGGGGCGGACCCGGAAGATCCCGAGCGGGACGAGTGGCGCGTCGCTGCGCATCTCCTTCACGAAGAAGAGGGCGATCAGCACCACGGCGAGGATCGTCAGCCCGATCGTCTGGAGCGACGTCCAGCCGGCGTCGGGCGCCTTCGACATCGCGTAGATGAACGACACGAGGCCCGCGGTGACGAGGATCGCCGCGAGCGGGTCGGTGTGCGGGTCGACGTCCTTCGCCTTGCCCTCGGAGACGAGCCGCGACGCGAGCAAGACGATCGCGATGCCGACCGGCACGTTCACGAAGAAGATCCACTCCCAGCCGAGGTACTCGGTCAGGATCCCGCCGAGCAGCACGCCCGCGGCCGCTCCGCTCCCGGCAACGCCGCCCCAGATCCCGAAGGCCTTGTTCCGCTCGGCGCCGCCGTGCTGGAACGCGGCGTTGATGATCGCGAGCGTCGCCGGCGAGATGATCGCGCCGCCCAGGCCCTGGAGCGAGCGGAACGCGATCAGCCACGCGCCGCCCTGCGCGAAGCCGCACATGAGCGAGCCGAACGTGAACACCACCATGCCGACGATGAAGACGCGGCGGCGGCCGAACACGTCCGCCGCGCGGCCGCCGAGGAGGAGGAAGCCGCCGAACGCGAGCGAGTACGCCGTGATGATCCACTGCAGCGTCGACTGCGACAGGTCGAGGTCCTGTGCGACCGACGGCAGCGCGACCGTCACGATCGACACGTCGAGCACGACCATGAAGTACGCGACGCAGACGAGCGCGAGTGCGCGCCAGCGCCGGGGATCAGGCGTTAACGCGGCCTCCATTTCCCGGACGCTACCGTCTCCGACCCAGCCTGCGATTCGGTCTCGGCCCGGGGTTGACCGGAGCTCCCTGACCTGTCATAAAACGAGACCTGAATCGGGTCTCAGTTTCGGAAGGGAGTCGTTGGATGCGAGCAGCGAGATCGTGGGCGGCGGCGCTCGTCGTCGTCCTGGCGTTGACGTTGGCGGCGGTCGCGGGTACGGCCGGCGCAGGGACACGCGGCGCCGACAACACTGCGGCGGCGAGCCCGATCAAGATCGGGATCGTCTACTCGCGCACCGGCCTGCTCTCCGCCTACGGAGCGCAGTACCGCCAGGGCTTGACCCTGGGTCTGCAGTACGTCACCAAGGGGACGAACCGCATCAACGGCCGTCCCGTTCAGATCACGTACGTCGACGACGCTGGTGACCCCGCGAAGGCGGTCACCGCGGCCCGTGACCTGATCGGACAGGGCTACAAGATCATCGCCGGCTCGACGTCGTCCGGCGCGGCCGTCCAGGTCGCTCCGCTCGCGGCGCAGAACCGCGTGCTCTTCATCAGCGGCCCCGCCGCGACCGACGCGATCACGGGCCTCAACCGCTACACGTTCCGCGCGGGACGCCAGAGCACGCAGGACGTGCTCGCCTCGAAGGGCATCCTCGGCCGCTCGACCGGCCGTCGCGTCGTCGTCTTCGCGCAGGACAGCGTGTTCGGCCAGGGCAACGTCGCGGCCGTCCGCGCGATCCTCGGCGGCGCAGGGCACACGGTCTCGTCCATCCTCGTGCCGCTCTCGGCGCAGGACTTCACGCCCTTCGCGCAGCGTGCGAACCAGGCGAACCCCGACCTGCTCTTCGTCGCCTGGGCCGGCACGACCGCGCCCGCGATGTGGCGCGCGCTCGAGCAGCAGGGGACGATCCGAGGCACGACCGTCGCCACGGGCCTCGCCGAGCGGGCGACGTGGGGGAGCTACGTCTCCGGGCTGAACTTCCTCTCGCACTACGTCGCGGAGGCGCCGAAGAACAAGGTGAACACCTGGCTCAAGCTTCGGATGAAGCGGGCGAACCAGGTGCCGGACATCTTCACGCCGGACGGCTTCGTGACGGCGCAAATGATCCAGCGCGCCGTCTCCCGCGGTGGGGACGACGTCGACCGGATGGTCAGCGCGCTCGAAGGCTGGCAGTTCCTGGCGCCGAAGGGGGCGCAGCGGATCCGCCAGTCGGACCACGCGATGCTCCAGCCGATGTTCCAGGTGCGGACGCGCCAGGTGAACGGCAAGTGGCGCGCGGTCCCGGTGAAGACGTTCGCGGCCGGGAACATGGCGCCGGCTCCCAAGCAGTTCCCGTAACCGGGTGGATGACGACTCCTCGATCCTGACGACTCGACAGCTCGGGCTCGACATCGGCGGCGCAACGATCGTTGCCGGTGTCGGGCTCGAGGTGCCCGCGGGGGAGTTCCTCGGGATCATCGGGCCGAACGGTGCAGGGAAGACGACGCTCTTCAACCTGCTCTCGGGTCTGATGCGGCCGACAACCGGGCGGATCGAGCTCAAGGGCCGCGACGTGACCGACGACCCGGTGCACGCGCGGACGCAGGCCGGCCTCGGGCGCACGTTCCAGATCTCGAGCGTGTTCCCGCAGCTCTCGGTGCTCGAGAACGTGCGGCTCGCGGTCGAGGCGAGTCGCGGTGGCGCGATGAGGATCTGGCGGCTCGCGTCGTCGAATCGCGACGAGCTCGAGCGCGCGCGCTGGGCGCTCGCGCGCGTCGGGCTCGACGATCGCGCGGCGCTGCCCGCGGGCTCGCTCCCGCACGGCGACAAGCGGAAGCTCGAGCTCGCCATGCTCGTCGCCGCCGACCGGCAGGTGATCCTGCTCGACGAGCCGATGGCCGGCGTCAGCGCGGGCGACGTGCCCGGGCTCGTCGACGTGATTCGCTCGGTGCACAAGGAGGAGCACAAGACCGTGCTCATGGTCGAGCACCACATCGGCGTCGTCACCGGGCTCGCCGACCGGATCGCGGTCATGCATCACGGCTCGCTGCTCGCGGTCGACACGCCGGAGCGCGTGATGGAGAACGCAGAGGTGCAGGAGGCCTACCTGGGGGAGCCGCTGTGAGCGCGGTCGCAACCGCCGAGCGTCCGTCGATCCTCGGCCTCGACGACCTGCACGTCTACCTCGCCGAGTCGCACGTGCTGCAGGGCGTCTCGTTCGCCGTCGCCGAAGGCGGAGTGACGGCGCTGCTCGGGCGGAACGGCGTCGGGAAGACGACGACGCTGCGCGCGGTGATGGGGCTCGTTCCGCGGCGAGGCCGGATCGACCTGGGCGGCGAGGCGATCGACCGCCTGCCGACGCACACGATCGTCCGGCGCGGCGTCGGGTACGTGCCGGAGGACCGCGACGTCTTCGCGGGGCTGAGCGTCGACGAGAACCTGCGGCTCGCCGAGCGCGACGAGCAGCCGCGCTACGACCTCGTCTACGACCTCTTCCCGGAGCTCCGCGAGCGCGGGCGACAGCGGGCCGGGACGCTCTCGGGCGGGCAGCAGCAGATGCTCGCGATCGCCCGGGCGCTCCTGAACGACAACCGCGTGCTGCTGATCGACGAACCGACCAAGGGGCTCGCGCCATTCCTCGTCACGCAGGTCGCCGACGTGCTCGACCGCGTCAGCGAGCTGACGACGATCCTCCTCGTCGAGCAGAACCTCGGCGTCGTCCGCCGCATCGCGAAGCACGCCGTCGTGCTCGACCAGGGCCGCGTCGTGCACGAGGGCGACGCGCGGGTGCTGCTCGCCGATCCCGAGCGGGTGCGGCGCTTCCTCGGGGTCGCGGGAGCAGAGTGAGCACGTTCGTCCTGCTCACGATCACGGGCCTCGGGCTCGGCGCGATGTACTTCCTGATCGCGAGCGGGCTCTCGCTCATCTACGGCCTGATGGGCGTCCTCAACTTCGCGCACGGCGCGTTCCT
>DASTHC010000135.1:0-35810 GCA_035718485.1 Gaiellaceae bacterium | reverse complement strand
CGCGGCGCGTCGTGAGCGCGCTCGCGTTCGAGCCTCGATGAGCGTCGAGGCCGCGTTCGTCTCCACCGGGAGCCTGCGTATCCGGCGCTCGAGCGCGTCTCGCCGGCGCTGTTCGGCATCTGCGTCGCGGGGACGGACGGGTACGTCTTCGACGTCGGCGACGCAGACGTCGAGTTCACGATCATGAGCGTCGCGAAGCTCTGCTCGAGCGCTTCGGCGCGATCTTCGACGACCCGGCCGACGCTGTCGACGTCTACACGAGGCAGAGCTCGCTGGACGTCGCGACGCGCGATCTCGCAGTGATGGGCGCAACGGTCGCGGACGGCGGCGTGAACCCGGTCACGGGAACGCGCGTCGTGGACGCATCCGTCTGCCGCTATACGCTCGCGGTGATGACTACGGTCGGGCTCAACGAGACGTCGGGTGACTGGCTGCGCGACGTCGGGCTGCCGGGGAAGAGCGGGATCGGCGGCGGGATCGTCACGGTCTCGCCGGGCAAGGGCGGTCTCGGCACCTTCGCTCCGCGGCTCGACGACGCGGGGAACAGCGTGAAGGGGCAGCTGGTCGCGCGGTTCCTGTCCCGTCGCCTCGGCCTCGACCTGTTCGTGTCGCAGCCTCGCGTGGAGAGGTGAGGCCGGCGACGCGGTCGGTGCTCGCCGCGCTCGTCGCCGCCCTCGTCGTCGCGCCCGCGGCTGCCGCGGACCTCGGAGACGAGACTTCGCTCGCGGAGAGGTATGCGCCGGTCGTCCGCCTCGTCGAGCAGAAGGAGGAGTGCGGTCCGGGCGAGCCCTACGAGCCGATCGACGTCGACGCGCTCTTCGACGAGCCGACCGTCGCGTTGCGCGGGCCGTGGAACGCGTTCGACCTCGTCAAGATCGGTCCGACCGCGCGCGACCTCGCCGGGCTCTACGAGTACCACCTCGACTTCCCCGGCAACGCGCTCGACCCCGGGTGCTCGTACGAGCGCTGGGGGCGCCGCATCACCGAGGGCACGGCGCCGACCGTCTACGGCCACGTCGCGACCGATCCGAAGCATCCGGGCAAGCTCGCGCTCCAGTATTGGCTCTTCTACGTCTACAACGACTGGAACAACCTCCACGAGGGCGACTGGGAGATGGTGCAGCTCGTCTTCGACGCACCGGATGCGCGGGCGGCGCTCTCGAGCAAGCCCGTCTCGATCGGCTACAGCCAGCACGAGGGAGCCGAGCGTGCCGACTGGGGCGACGACAAGCTCGAGCTCGTCGACGAGCGGCCCGTCGTGTACCCGGCGGCAGGCTCGCACGCGAACTTCTACGAGCAGGCGCTCTTCGTCGGCAGCTCGGGCGACGAGGGCGTCGGCTGCGACGACACGCGCGGGCCACACGTCGACCTGAACCCCGTCGTGCGCACGATCCCGAGCGAGACTTCCGTGGCGCAAACGGCGTTTCCGTGGATTGGCTTCGAGGGCCGGTGGGGCGAGCTGCAGGACGCGTTCTTCAACGGGCCGACCGGCCCGAACCTCAAAGACCAGTGGGCCGAGCCGATTACCTGGTCGGAAACCTGGCGGGAGCGCAGCTTCGCCGTCCCGACGGGAGGGATCCTCGGAACCGAGGCGACCGACTTCTTCTGCAGCGCGGTCGCAAAGGGCTCGACCGGGCTGATCCGACTCGTGCGCGACCCGGTGACGACGATCATCGCGCTCGCGACGCTGCTCGCGCTCGTGCTCTTCGCCGCCGCGAAGGCGACGTGGCGGCCAACGGCGCCGCTCCGGGTCGCGCGCCGGCGGACGTGGGGCCAGATCCTCTCGGCCGCCGGCCGGATGTACGTCGGACGCGCTCCCCTCTTCCTCGGGATCGGACTGCTCCTGCTTCCCGTCACGGCCGTGACAACAGTGCTGCAGGCGTTGTTGATCGGCGGGCTCGGGCTCGTGGGGCTGGACGTGGACGGTGAGTCGGCGGGTGCACTCGCCCTCGTCGTCGTGCTGATCGGCACGACGCTGACGCTCTTCGCGTTCGCGTTCGTGCAGGCAGCGACCTCATGCGCTGTCCATCGGATCGACGAAGGCCGCCCGGTCGACCCGGTGCGCGCCTACCGCGCCGCCTTCGAGCAGATCCGGCCTCTGCTCGGCGCATCGGCTCTCGCCTCAGGCGTGTGGCTCGCGCTCACCGCGACGGGATTCCTCTTCCCCGTCGCGATCTGGCTCGCCGTCCGGTGGGCGTTGTTCGCGCAGGCCGTTGAGCTCGAGGGACGCACGGCCGTCGGTGCGCTCTCTCGAAGCGCACAGCTCGTACGCGGCCGGTGGTTCCACGTCGCGTCGCTCGTCGGCGTCGGCAGCGTCGTCACGATCGTCGCCGGCCCGCTGCTCGGTGCCGTCCTGATCCTCGCGACCAGCCTGCCGCTCGCGCTGCTGAACCTCGTCGCGGGCGTGATCTACGCGGCTGCGATGCCGTTCGTCGCGCTCACGACGACATACGTCTACTTCGACGCGCGTACGCGGCACGAGCTCGAGCCGGAGGAGGAGTCCGACGAGCTCCCGGCGGAGCTCGGCACGGCACCCGCCTAATCCGGGAGAAGCGGCACGACGAGGCCGGTGTCGCGGCCGAGCAGCACGGCGCGCGTGATCGCAGCCGAGCCGTAACGCTCGCGGATCTCGTCGACCGCGTCGTCGAGCGCGCCGTCGCCGCGGGGGTCGAGCGGCAGCGGGAGCTGGCGCGGCGGGTCGTCGGCGAGGTTGCCGACCGCGACGCCGACGAGCGTGAGCCCTCGCCGGTCGACCATCGGCGAGGCGGTGAGCAGCAGCCAGCGGGCGGCGCTGAGGATGGTGTGGGTCTCGGCCGTCGGCCAGGGGAGCGTGTGCGAGCGGGTTACCCGCGAGAAGTCGTTGAAGCGCAGCCGGAGGACGACCGTGCGGCCGATGCGGCCGGCCTTCCGCATTCGGCGCGTCACACGCTCCACGAGACCGACGAGCACGGCGTCGACGGCATCGCGCGACATGCGGCGACGGCCGAGTGCGCACTGCGCGCCGACCGAGCCACGGCGGCGGCCGACGCGCACGAGCCGCGGATCGCGGTTGTGCGCCAGCGCGTGGAGCTGTCGACCCGACCCGACGCCGAGCATCGCGACGAGCGCGCCCTCCTCGAGCCGCGCGACCTGTCCGACCGTCCGGATGCCCCGGTTGTGCAGCTTCTCGGCCGTCTTGTCGCCGACGCCCCAGAGGCGTTCCACGGGAAGCCGGTGCAGGAACGCCAGCTCGCGGTCGGGCGGGACAACGAGCAGCCCGTCCGGCTTCGCGACGCCGCTTGCGACCTTCGCGAGGAACTTCGTCCTGGCAACGCCGACCGTGATCGGCAGCCCGACGTGCTCGCGGACGTCGCGCCGCAGCCGCATCGCGATCTCGGTCGGGGACCCGGCGATCCTCCGCATGCCGCGGACGTCGAGGAACGCCTCGTCGATCGACAGCGCCTCCACGACCGGCGTCGCGTCGTCGAACACCCGAAGCAGCGCCTTGCTTGCCTCCGAGTACGCCGCCATCCGCGGAGGCACGACGACCGCGTGGGGGCAGAGCTTGCGCGCCTGGCGGCCTCCCATCGCGGTACGGACACCGTGGGCCTTCGCCTCGTAGCTCGCCGCGAGCACGACGCCGGCGCCGACGATCACCGGACGGCCCCGCAGGCTCGGATCGTCGCGCTGCTCGACGGACGCGTAGAAGGCGTCGACATCTGCGTGAAGGATCGTCCCCTCAGCCTGCACGAACATATGTTCGCACACGCTGCCCTCGATCGACCTCCGTGGATCGCGGCCGGCAGAGCGCGATCGCGACGGCGACTGGGAACGCGAGGATGCCGACGAAAGCCAGGGCGACCTGCGCGGCCTCGCCCCCGAGGCCGAGCGGCTCATCAGGAAGGAAGAACACGGCGAAGACGACGGCGACGGCGGCGAAGAAGATCTTCAGCTGGCGTCGCTCGTCGCCGCGTGAGCGCTGTGTTCGAACGACCACAGACGCGATTGCTCCGAGCGCAGCCATGGCGAGGAGAGCGAAGGCGACGAGGTCGAGCGCGTTCGCGACATCTCCGGCTCCGGCGATCCCGAGCGGATTCAGCCCGGAGGTGGGCACGTCCTCGTCGACCGGACCGGGTCGGATCGCCATTGACGTGACGGCGAAGACGACGGCGGCGCACGCCGCTGCTCCGACTGGCCACCATCTCTTCGTGGGCGGCTTCCCCGTCGGGAAGAGGAGCGGAATCAGCGCGACGACGAGGACGAACGTCGGCACGATGAGCATGTCGCTCACGAGGGACATGAAACGCGCCGCCGGCAGCGATCCCGGGTTCGTGAACGTCGCATACGTCGCGTAGCTCCCCGCAAACGCGTTCGCCTCGTGGCAGAGGCCCACCAGAGCGAACGCCCACGCGAACAGGTTCCGCGGCTCCCGCGCCAGGATGAGGGCCGCGACGAACGGGAACGCCAGGAAGAGCACTGCGTCCACGACGTCCTCGGTCGTCGCGACCTCGAGTCCGGGGACGTCGGTCGGGGCGCCGCGAACGAGGATCGCAGCAGCGGCGACCAGGGCCGACGAGAGGACGAGCGGAGTCCACCGTACGGCCGACCGGAAGTGATAGCGCTCTCTCATGGACACACGTCACGGTAGGAGGACGCACATGACGGCGCATCGGTCGGGGCACTCGTCCTTCCTCAGCGCCGACGACGATTCGCGAGGGCCCGACATCAACCTCTGCGCTGATGGAAGCAGCAGGGCTGCTGCGCTACGTTCAACGAGTGGTCGGTCGCGTCGCTCCACACGCCCGACGTCTCTTCGATCTCCTGGTCGCGCTCGGGCTCGCATCGCTGGCCCTGGTCGAGATCTTCTGGCCCGGCGGATTCCTGGCGACGGGGCCGATCGAGGGGGAGAAAGCCGTCCTCGTGCCGACCGCGCTTGCGATGACGCTCCCGCTCGCGCTTCGGCGCCGCCTTCCGTTGGCCACCGTGCTCGTCGTGTTCGGCGCCGCGGCGCTTCAGGTGTTGTTGACGACTCCGCCCGACGGGCTCTCCGGCGTGACGGCGCTGCTCGTCGCTGCGTATTCCGTCGCTGCGTACTCAGACCGACGGAGGGCAGTCGCCGGACTCGTTGGGGCGCTCGCTCTGAGCCTGTCCTCGAGCCTCGGAGATGCGGCATTCGCCTGGGTCCTGATCGGGGCCGCATGGGGAGCGGGGAGGATCGTCCAACGTCAGAACCTCCTGCTGGATGCGCTTCGACGCGAGCAGGAGGAGCGAGAGCGCGCAGCCGTCGTCGACGAGCGCGCGCGCCTCGCGCGCGAGCTGCACGACGTCGTCGCGCACAGCGTGAGCACGATTGTGGTGCAGGCTCAAGCCGGAGAGGCACTGGTCGAGGACGAGCCGGCCCGAGCGCGCGACGCGTTCGTGGCGATCACGAACTCCGGGCGCCAGGCGCTCGGGGAACTGCGGCGCATGCTCGGACTGCTGCGGGCTGCCGACGGCGGTCCCGAATTCGGGCCGCAACCCGGGCTGACTCAGCTTCGGTCCCTCATCGAACAGATGAGGGCCGTCGGACTGCCGATCGAGCTCACGATCGAGGGTGAACCGCGGCCACTGCCGACCGGAGTCGATCTGTCGGCGTACCGAATCGTGCAGGAGGCGCTGACGAACACGCTGAAGCACGCTCGGCCCGCGAGCGCGCACGTCACCGTTCGATACGGCGCGAGCGACGTGGAGCTCGAAGTGCTCGACGACGGGGGCGGGAGTACCAACGGCGGGCCGCACGGGCACGGGATCACCGGTATGCGTGAGCGGGTGCGGCTCTACGGTGGGACGCTCGAGGCCGGCGGGCGGGCGGAGGGGGGATTCTCGGTGCGTGCAAGGCTCCCGCTTGGAACTGCGTGATCCGTGTCCTCATCGCAGACGACCAGGTCCTCGTCCGGGCCGGCTTCCGCGCGATCCTCGAGATGGAGGAGGATCTCGAAGTCGTCGGTGAAGCAGTCGACGGCGGCGAGGCTGTGTCCGTTGCGCGGACGGTCCGGCCGGACGTGGTGCTGATGGACGTCCGCATGCCGGGCGTCGACGGCATCGAGGCGACGAGGCAGCTGCTCCGGGACGGTGATGCGCCGCGCGTACTAATGCTCACGACGTTCGACCTCGACGAGTACGTCTACGAAGCCATGAAGGCCGGCGCGAGCGGGTTCCTGCTCAAGGACGCGCTGCGCGACCAGCTCGTCTCCGCAGTGCGCACGGTGGCGGCCGGCGACGCCCTGATGGCGCCAGCACTCGTTCGGCGGCTCATCGAGGACTACGTTCGGCGTCCGGCTCCGAGCTCGGGCCCGCCCGCCGAGCTCGACGATCTGACCGAGCGTGAGCGCGAGGTGCTCGTGCTCATCGCCCGCGGACTCTCGAACGCCGAGATCGCCGGCCGCCTCTTCGTCAGCGAAGCGACGGTGCGCACACACGTCACGCACATCCTCGCGAAGCTCGGGCTACGCGATCGCGTTCAGGCTGTCGTGATCGCATATGAGACCGGGCTCATCCGACCGGGCGAGCCTTCGGAGCGCTGAGCGGGTACAGGACTCCGTCGCTTGACGGTCGGCCGCACCGCACGTACCGTCGCGAGCCGTATGTCGATCGGTGAGACGGGCCCTGTCAGCTCCATCAGCCGGGCGTCTCCCGACAGCGTCGAGGTGCGGGGGCGTGACCTCGCCGGCGACCTGATGGGCCGGCTGAGCTTCACGGAGTACTTCCACCTCCTGCTGACCGGCGACGAGCCGACCGAGGAGCAGCGGTTCTTCCTCGATCTGCTGCTCGTGGCGATCGCGGAGCACGGGATGATGCCGACGAACGTCGCGGCGAGGATGACGCTCGCGGCCGATCCGGGATCGCTCCAGGGCGCGGTTGCGGCGGGGATCCTCGGCGCAGGGCCGGTCGTGCTCGGGACGTCGGAGGAGTGTGCGCGTCTGCTCGCGGCGGCGCAGGCCAAGGTGGAGGCGGGCGCAGAACCGGCGGACGTCGCGCGGGAGGCGGCGCGCGCGATCCACCACGCCGGCGGGAAGGCGCCCGGGTTCGGCCATCCGGTGCACCGCCCGCTCGACCCTCGCGCCGAGCGGATCCTCGGGCTCGCCGACGAGCGAGGCGTCAGCGGCCCGCACGTCCTGCTCGCGCGGTCGTTCCGCGACGCCGTCGCGGAGGCATGGGGGAGGCCGCTGACGATGAACGTCTCGATGCCGATCGCCGCGGTGCTGCTCGACCTCGGATTTCCTCCCGATGCAGCGAAAGCCGTGCCGATCCTCGCGCGGACGGCGGGACTGCTCGCGCATCTCGCCGAGGAGCGGCGCCGCCCCACCGGCTTCGCGATGGCGCGTGCGGCCGATGAGGCCGTCGAGTACGAGCGTGATGCTCCAGCCTGATGTCGAGACGCGCCCGTGGGACGAGCAGGTCGCCCTCGACGACGCGAGCTATCGGGCGCAGCTCGAGTACCTCCTCGAGCGGTCGGCGTTCTATCGGTCGAAGCTCGGCGAAGCTCTGCACGTCCTCGGTGGGCTCGCGGAGATCGCCGAGCTGCCGCTCACGGACAAGCGCGAGCTGCGGGCCACCGTCACGCCCGAGAACCCGATCGGCGCGCACCTCTGCGCGAATCGGTCCGAGATCGTCCGCATCTACTCGACGAGCGGGACGACTGGGACGCCGAGCTACATCCCCCTGACCGGCGGCGACCTCGAGAACTGGGTCACCGGGTCGGCGCGGAGCTACGCGGCCTCCGGGATCGCGCCGGGTCAGCGCATCGTCTCGACCTACAACGCCGGCCCGTTCGTCGCCGGCGCTGCGCTCGGCGCGTTCGAGCTCATCGGCCTCACCCACATCCCGGTCGGCACGGGCAACACCGAGCGCCTGATGCGGGCGGTCGAGCTGCTTCGGCCCGAGGCGGTCGTGCTCACGCCCTCGTACGCGGCCTACCTCGTCGAGTGGGCTGCGGAGCGCGACATCGACCTGCGAGCGTCGAGCGTCGACCGCGTGCTCGTCGCCGGCGAGCCGGGCGGCGGCGAGCCTGCATTCCGCACGAAGCTGGAGGACGGGTGGGGCGCGCAGGTGACCGAGGCGATGGGGATCGGCGACATCGGCGTCTCGCTCTGGGGCGAGTGCGAGGAGCAGAACGGGATGCACCTCGGCGCGCGCGGGTTCGTGCACGCCGAGCTGATCGATCCTGCGACCGGCCGCGCGGTCGAGCCGGACGACGGCGCGACCGGCGAGCTTGTGCTCACGCATCTCCATCATCGCGCGGCGCCGCTCCTGCGCTTCCGGACCCGCGACCACGTCGAGATCAGAACGAGCCCGTGCGCGTGCGGCCGCACCGGCCCGCGCGTGCGTTGCATCGGGCGAACCGACGACATGCTGATCGTCCGGGGCGTGAACGTCTTCCCGTCGGCGATTCGCGAGGTGGTGGGCGCGTTCGCGCCGAACGTCAGCGGCCATGTGCTCGTGACGCCGCGCGCCGATGGGGTGAAGCAGGAGCCGCCGCTGCCCGTGCGCGTCGAGCTCGCACGCGGGACCGAGCGCGACGACAAGCTCGCACACGCGATCCGCGAGCGCCTGCGCGAGGTGCTCGTCGTCCAGACAGCCGTCGACCTCGTGCCGTGGGGCAGCCTCGAGCGCAGCGAGTACAAGTCGACGCTGGTCGAGCGCTCGTGAGCGACGTCCTCGTCACCACCGTCGTCGGGAGCTATCCCCAGCCGGACTGGTTGATCGACCGCACGCGCCTCGGAGACCGGCTACCGCCGCGCGTGCGAGCGCGCGAGCTGTGGCGCGTTCCGGAGCCTCAGCTCGAGGAGGCGCAGGACGACGCGACCCGGATCGCGGTCCAGGACATGGAGCGCGCAGGCGTCGACGTGATCACCGACGGCGAGATGCGCCGCGAGAGCTATTCGAACCGCTTCGCGACCGCGCTCGACGGGGTCGACCTCGACGAGCCCGGCGTCGCACTCGACCGCACCGGCCACGAGAACCCCGTGCCGCGGGTCGTCGGGCCGATCCGCCGCACGCGGCCTGTCGAGGTCCGCGACGTCGAGTTCCTCCGCTCGATCACGGATCGCCGGATCAAGATCACGGTCCCGGGGCCGTTCACGATGACGCAGCAGGCGCAGAACGACCACTACCCCGACGAGCGAAGCCTCGCGCTCGCCTACGCCGCAGCGGTGAACGCGGAGCTACGCGATCTCAAATCGGCCGGCGCCGACGTCGTGCAGATCGACGAGCCGTACCTCCAGGCGCGGCCCGAGCCGGCGCGCGAGTACGCCGTCGAGGCGATCGACTGCGCGCTCGAAGGCATCGAGGGCGACACGGTCCTGCACACGTGCTTCGGCTACGCCGCGATCGTTCATGAGCGGCTCAGCGGGTATCCCTTCCTCCGCGAGCTGAACGACTGCCGCGCGACGCACGTCTCGCTCGAGGCGGCGCAGCCCGACCTCGACCCGGAGGTGTTGCGCGGCCTGCCCGACATGACGATCGTCCTCGGCGTGCTCGACCTCGGCTCGAGCGAGGTCGAGACGCCGGACGTCGTCGCGGAGCGGATCCGGAGGGCGCTCACGGTCGTGGAGCCGGAGCGGCTGGTCGTCGCGCCTGACTGCGGGATGAAGTACCTCCCGCGCGAACGCGCGTTCGCCAAGCTCGAGGCGCTGGTCGCAGGCGCCCGCCTCGTTCGAGAGGCGCTCTGACCGGGCAGAGCGCGAAGGGAAGATCGCGGGCGTCTCGCCCGTCCGGAGGCCATGGGGGTACGTCGGCATGCCCGCGCGGGGGTGAGCGATGAGTTTTCGCGCCCCGGACGGTCGAACCCTTCGAGACCGATGCGAACGAGGAAAGGAACCACTCGATGACTTTGGACGGCCGGTCACGCTGGCTCGCGCTCTACGTCCTCTGCCTGGGCGACCTGATGATCGTCCTCGACGGGACGATCGTGAACGTCGCGCTCCCTTCGATCCGCGACGACCTCGGCTTCACCCAGACGTCGTTGGCCTGGGTCGTGAACGCGTACCTGCTGACCTTCGGCGGCTTCCTGCTGCTCGGCGGCCGGCTCGGCGACCTCTTCGGGCACCGGCGGCTGTTCCTCTCGGGCATCGGCCTCTTCACCGCGGCCTCGCTCGCGTGCGGCCTCGCGAGCTCGCAGGGCATGCTGATCGCGGCTCGAGCGGTGCAGGGGGTCGGCGGCGCCGTCGTCTCGGCGGTCGCGCTGTCGCTCCTGATGACGCTCTTCACCGAGCCGGCCGATCGGGCGAAGGCGATGGGGTTCTTCGGCTTCGTCCTCTCGGGCGGCGGCGTCATCGGCGTGCTCGCGGGCGGGATCCTCACCGACTTGCTCAGCTGGCACTGGATCTTCCTCGTCAACCTGCCGGTCGGCGTGGCCGTCTTCGTCCTCTCACTCCGGCTACTGCCCGCCGCGCACGGCCCCGCGGCGACGGGACGCGTGGACTACGCCGGCGCGATCACCGTGACGGCGGCGCTGATGCTCGCGGTCTACGGGATCGTCAACGGTAACTCGAACGGCTGGACGTCGGCCGAGACGCTCGGGATCCTCGCGGGCGCGGTGGCGCTCCTCGGCGCGTTCCTCGTGATCGAGACGCGCGTCTCGTCGCCGCTCGTGCCGCTCAGCCTGTTCCGCAACCGCAACGTCTCGACGTCGAACGTCGTCGGGATCCTGATGGCGGCCGGGATGTTCGCGTACTTCTTCTTCTCGGCGCTCTACCTCCAGCTCGTGCTCGACTACAGCCCGCTCGAGGTCGGCCTCGCGTACCTGCCCGGCACGGTGGTCTGGGGCGCGGCGTCGCTGCTGCTCTCGGAGCGGCTGGTGATGCGCTACGGGATCAAGCCGCCCCTCGTCACGGGGCTGACGCTGATGGCGCTCGCGCTCGTGCTCCTCGCGCGGACGCCGGTCGACGGCAACTGGGCGATCGACATCCTCCCGGCGACGATCGCGATCGGCCTCGGCGCCGGCATCGCGTTCAACCCGATCCTCCTCGCCGCGATGAGCGGCGTCGCGCAGGAGCAGGCCGGCCTCGCGTCGGGCGTCGTGAACACGTCGTTCATGATGGGCGGCGCGGTCGGCCTCGCGATCCTCGCGAGTCTCGCCGACCGGCGGAGCGAAACGCTCCTCGCATCGGGCGACGGCTCGCTCGAGGCGCTGAACGGCGGGTACCACGTCGCGTTCGTCGTCGGTGCGGTCTTCATCGTCGCGGCGGCCTTCGTCGGGGCCTCACTGCTCCGCGTCGAGGCCCCGCAGCCGCACGGCCAGCTCGCGACGGCCGAAGCGGACTGAGCGAAGTCAGGGTGCAGCTCGGCCGGTGAGCCGAGCTGCACCCGAAGCGCCTACTGGCTCAGCTGCGCCACCCGCATCTGGTTGCCGGACGGGTCGCGGAAGCCCGCGTCGATCCCGTACGGCTGCTGGGTCGGCTCCTGAGAGAACTCGACGCCCTTGCTCTTGAGCTCCTCGTAGGACTTCTGGATGTCGTCCGTCGAGAAGAAGAGCCCGCCCGCGGCGCCCTTCGCGACGATCGTCTGCAGCGCCGCGCGCGTCTCCTCGTCGAAGACGGGCGGGCCGGGGACCGCCAGCAGCGCGAGCGCGACGTCCTGGCCAGGCAGGCCCACGGTGAGCCAGCGGAAGTTGCCCATCTCGGCCACCGTCACGTCGTCGCGAAGCTCGAACCCGAGCTTCTCCGTGTAGAACGCGAGCGCCTCGTCCTGGTCGTGGACCCAGACGTTCACGTTCGTGAGGGTCTTCAGCATGTCGACCTCCGCTGTCGTGGGGAACGCCGGTCACGCTAGCCCGCGCTCGCGCCGCTGTCTTCTCCAAAACTGCTCAGTGCGGACGGGCGTACGCCTGCAGCACGCACGTCGGGATGCGTGCGCGGCGCGCGGCCGGCGGATGTGCGGCGCGGTACGCCGTCGGCGACATGCCGTACAGCTTTCCGAAGCTCGTCGTGAAGGACCCGACGCTCGAGAGTCCCACGGTCATGCAGATGTCCGCCACGCTGCGGTCGGTGTTGCGGAGCAGCGCGGCGGCGCGCTCGAGCCGCCGCGTGAGGAGGTAGCGGTGCGGCGTCTCGCCGAACGCGCGCCGGAACTCGCGCGTGAAGTGCGCGGGCGACACGTGCGCGGCGCGCGCGAGCGTCGCCACGTCGAGCGGTTCGCGGTAGCGGGCGTCGGCGAGATCTCGGGCGCGCAGGAGGTGGCGTGCGGGCGGAACGGGCGTCATGCGGCGAGTATCGCGGAGACTTCGGGGCCTCCCGTAGGATGGACCGGGTGCAGGATTCGTCGCTCAGGCTGAAGCCCGACGCGGGTGAGCTCGCCGCGGAGTTCGAGCAGTACCGCTCCGAGCTGACCGCCTACTGCTACCGCATGCTCGGCTCGCCGTTCGAGGCCGAGGACGCGGTGCAGGACACGTTCCTGCGCGCATGGCGCGCGTACGACCGCTTCGAGGGCCGCGCCGCGCTCCGCTCGTGGCTTTACCGGATCGCGACGAACGTCTGTCTCGACATGCTCGGCGGGCGAGAGCGGCGCGCACGCCCGATGGATCTCGGTCCCGCCCGCGAGCCCGTCGTCGAGAACCTCAACACGCTGCCCGAGGTGACGTGGATCGAGCCGATCCCGGACGCCGGCGATCCCGCCGACGTCGCCGTCCAGCGCGAGACCATCAGGCTCGCGTTCGTCGCGGCGCTTCAGCACCTCCCGCCGAAGCAGCGCGCGGTCTTGATCCTCTGCGAGGTCCTGCGGTGGAAGGCGTCCGAGGTCGCCGAGCTGCTCGAGACGAGCGTCGCGTCGGTGAACAGCGCGCTCCAGCGTGCGCGCGCCACGCTCGAAGCGAGCGACGTGACCGCGACCGAGACCTCGTCGTCGGCCGAGGCGCCTGACGCGGAGCTCCTGGCGCGCTACGTCGAGGCCTTCGAGCGCTACGACATGGACGCGCTGACGGCGCTGATCTCCGAGGACGCGAAGCAGTCGATGCCGCCGTTCGACCTCTGGCTTAGGGGGCGCGACGACATCTTCAGCTGGTGGGTCGGCCCGGGCAACGGCTGCCGCGGCTCGAAGGTCATCCCGACGGTCGCGGCGAACGGCTCGCCGGCATTCGGGCAGTACAAGCCGAACGACGCGGGCGACGGCTACGAGCCGTGGGCGCTCCAGGTGCTGGAGATCGAGGACGGCCGGATCGTCGAGTTCACGTTCTTCCTCGACGTCGACCGGGTCTTCCCGCTCTTCGGGCTCCCGCTCGAATACGCGGGCTAGCTCACCCCGGCAGGACATCCCGCAGCCCCATGAACTCGACGAGCTCGAGGAGCTCGCTCGACGCGTGGCGAAGCCGCACCTGGCACCCGTGCCGCCTCGCGGCGACCTGAAGGCGGCAGAGCGCGTCCACCGTCACCGCGTCCGGCTCTACCCCGCGCACGTCGCAGAACGCCACCTCCGGATCGCTGGCTCCGAGGAGCGCACAAACGCGCTCGCAGAGCCCCGGGAGGTCCTCCCGGGCGATCGGACCATGGATCGCAAAGGCGATCGTCTTCGGTCGCACGGCCATGCACACCTAGGACTGGCCCGGCGCCCGGAATTCATCGGTCGCCGGGCGATGAATTCGGCGCGGGGAGCGGGTCTGAGGCGTAGACCGATTCGAACGCCCGAAAGGACGCCGCAATGACCATCACCGACACTCGCACCCGCTGGCTCGCACTCATCGTCCTTTGCCTCGGCGACCTGATGATCGTCCTCGACACGACGATCGTGAACGTCGCGCTGCCGTCGATCCGCGAGGATCTCGGCTTCTCGCAGGCCTCGCTGGCGTGGGTGCTGAACGCGTACACGCTCACGTTCGGGGGCTTCATGCTCCTGGGCGGCAGGCTCGGCGACCTGTTCGGGCATCGGCGCATGTTCATGGCCGGGATCGGGATCTTCACCGCCGCATCGCTGGCGTGCGGACTCGCGCAGTCGCAGGCGTTCCTCGTCGGCGCGCGCGCCGTGCAGGGGCTCGGCGGCGCGGTCGTGGCGGCAGTCGCGCTCTCGCTGATCATGACCCTCTTCACGGAGCCCGGCGAGCGCGCGAAGGCGATGGGCGTGATCGGGTTCGTCGCTGCCGGCGGCGGCAGCATCGGCGTGCTGCTCGGCGGCGTCCTGACCGACTCGTTCGACTGGCACTGGAACTTCCTCGTCAACCTCCCCGTCGGGATCGCCGTGATCGTCGCATCGCTCGTGCTGATCCCGGGCGGCCGCGGCCGGAGCACGGGCGGCCTCGACGTCGCCGGAGCCGTCACCGTCACGGCGTCGCTCATGCTCGCCGTCTACGCGATCGTCAACGGGAACGAGGCGGGCTGGACGTCGGCGCAGACGCTCGGGCTCCTCGGCGTGGCGGGCGCGCTGCTCACGACCTTCCTCGTGATCGAGTCTCGCGTCGAGTCCCCGCTGATGCCGCTCCGGCTCTTCAAGCTCCGCAACGTCGCCACCGCGAACATCGTCGGCGTGCTCTGGTCGGCCGCGATGTTCGCGTGGTTCTTCCTGGCGGCGCTCTACCTGCAGCTCGTGCTCGGGTACAGCCCGCTCGAGGTCGGCCTGGCGTTCCTGCCGGCGAACCTGATCATGGGCGCCTTCTCGCTCGGCCTCTCGGCGAAGCTGGTGCTGCGCTACGGGATCAGGACGCCGCTCGTCGGCGGCATGCTGCTCGTCGCGACCGGCCTGGCGCTGTTCGCGCGCGCTCCGGTCGACGGAAGCTTCGTCGTCGACGTGCTGCCGAGCATGGTCGTCCTCGGGCTCGGCGTCGGGATGGCGATGAACCCGGTGCTGCTCGCCGCGATGAGCGACGTCGCGCCGGAGGAGTCCGGACTCGCCTCGGGCGTCGTCAACACGGCGTTCATGATGGGCGGCGCGCTCGGCCTCGCGGTGCTGGCGAGCCTCGCGTCGTCGCGCACCGACAGCCTGTCCGCCTCGGGCGAGGGCACGCTCGCCGCGCTCACCGGCGGCTATCACGCAGCGTTCATCGTCGGCGCGCTCTTCGCCGCGGTCGCGGCCGGAGTCGGCGCGGTGCTGCTCCGCTCGGGCGCCGAGGACGAGAGCGCAGTCGGTGCTCCGGCGCTCGCCGAAGGTGACTGCTAGCCCAGCTCGGTGAAGAGCGTGAGCTGGAGGCCCGCGGGCGCTTCCAGGCGGGCGTTGAGCGAGTTCCACGGAGTGCGGGTCGGCTCGGCGATCACCTCGGCGCCCGCCTCCGCGAGCTCGCGCGCAGTCGCGGCCGAGTCGTCGACCTCGAAGGCCACGCGGATGTGCCCGGCGACGCGCCGCCCCACCTCGACCTCGTCGATGAAGTCCGCGTGCGTGGGGTCGATCAGCTCGAGCGTCGCGCGCCCGGCCTCGAGGATCGTCACCCGGCCCTCGGCTGACGAGAAGGCCGCGCGCTCGCGCAGGCCGAGGACGTCGCGGTAGAAGCGAAGCGCGCCGTCGTAGTCGTGTGCCGTGACGCAGAGTCGAAGCTCGTGAACCGCCATCGCGCGGATCTTGCCTAACGCCGCACGCAGAGGAGGTTGGTCGGCCCTGCGCCGACCCGCTCGTCGCCGATCGGCGTCGCCTCGAGGCCGAGGGCGTCGAGCTCCGCGAGCAGCGCCACTTCGCTCGACCCGGCGGCCTCGAGCGCCGACGGGTTCACCTCGACGAAGAGCGCGACCGAGCCCGCGCGCCGGATCGTGTCCGCCATTCCCGCGAGCGCGCGCGGCTCGGCGCCCTCGACGTCGAGCTTGACGACGACCGGGCCGATGTCCGCGCCGGCGAGCTCCGCGTCGACGGACGTCACCTCGGTGTCGAGCTCCCGGAACGGGCCACGCCCGGCGCGCGCCTCGAACGAGCTCGAGATCGTCCCGAGGCTCTGCTGGAACCGCGCGCGACCGGGCGCGTCGGCGACCGCCTTCCCGACGATCGTCACGTTGCCGCTGCCCTCGCGGCGGACGTTCGCCTCGAGCGCCCGTGCGTTGTAGGGATCCGGCTCGATCGCGATCACGCGGCCTGTCGGCCCGACCGCGCGGGACGCCAGCAGCGTGTACGTGCCGATGTGAGCGCCGGCGTCGACGACGGTCGCGCCCGGACGAAGCTCG
The DNA here is from genome assembly GCA_035718485.1 of Gaiellaceae bacterium. Classification (GTDB taxonomy): domain Bacteria; phylum Actinomycetota; class Thermoleophilia; order Gaiellales; family Gaiellaceae; genus JACCTU01. The sequence continues at coordinate 19,725 of DASTHC010000135.1, read as the reverse complement.
CGCTCGAACCGGCGGCGGTACTCGGGCTCGTACGTGCCGGATGCGACGTGGGCGAGGAAGCTCCGGTGTCGGAGGTATCCGCGGAGCGTCAGCCCACCGGCCTCTGCCTTGAGCGGTGGGCGCCCGAGGCGGAGGAAGACCGCGTCGACACCGTCGCGGCCCGCCCGCATGGCGCGTCCGAGACCGGCTCCGCGGGCCCAGCGCGCACCGGTGCCAAGCGTCGAGAGAGCCCGGCCGCCCACGGCCGCCAGCATTGCACCTCGCTCATGCGAGCGCCGCGCAGAAGGCGACCGGGTCGAAGTCGGCGCGCAGACCGTGTCTCGCGGTCAGAGGCCCGTCGACGAAGAAGCCGCTGTTCGGGTCGAAGACGACCTCGAACACCGCCTGCCCCGAGCGGTGGAAGACCGCCTGCCCGCCGCCGCCGATGAAGTCCAGCTTCCCGACGTGCTTCGCGCTCACCGGGATCCCGTTCTCGAACTCGACCATGATCGTCTCGCGAATGTCGAGACGCACCGTGTTGCCGTTGGCGCTGATCGTGCCGACCGTGGACTGATGGAGCTGGAGCTTCTTCGGGAGCCCATTCTGCTCGACGTAGTCGCTGATCCGGTTCGTGAAGTCGAAGTCGCGGGTCACGGGAAACGTGCATGTGTCGACGTCGACGTCGACGACGTGGTCGGTGAAGGTGTCGTGGAAGGGCGGAACCGCCGCGGCGCCTTGTGGACCGACGCCGGCGACCACGGCGATGAACAGCAGGAGCCTGCGCATCTGAGCTGACCTCCTTGTTCGACGCCTCCGGTTGTCGCGCCGACCGCTTGAGACTCGCTGGGATTCGCTGGACAATTGCTGGCGACGCCGTCCGCGGAGGGAGGCGCGGTTGGAGATTCGGCTTCTTGGACCCTTCGAGGTGGTCGACGACGGCCGCAGCGTCCAGCTCGGCGGCGCCAAGCAGCGCGCGTTGCTCGCCATCCTCGCGCTCCACGCGAACGAGGTGCTCCCGGCCGATCAGCTGATCGACGAGCTCTGGCCCGAGCAGCAGCCTGCCTCGGCACGGAACACCCTTCAGGGCTACGTGTCGCGACTCCGTCGAGCGCTGAACGGCAACGGCGACGGCGATGCGCCCACGATCCTGTATCGAGAGCCTGGCTACGTCCTGCATGCGCGCCCGGACCTGGTCGACACGAATCGTTTCGAGGCGCTCGTCGACTCCGCCCACAGGTCGCGAAGCGATCCGGAACGGGCGGCGGTGGCGCTCCGCGACGCACTCGGCCTCTGGCGCGGTGCTGCACTCTCGGACTTCGCGTACTCGTCGTTCGCGCAACCCGAGATCGCGCGTCTCGAGGAGCTCCGGCTCGTGGCCCTCGAGGACCGGATCGACGCCGACCTCGCGTGCGGCCGCGACGGCGACCTCGTTCCGGAGCTCGAGGGGCTCGTCGCAGAGCACCCGCTGCGCGAGCGGCTGCGGGGCCAGCTCATGCTCGCGCTGTACCGGTCCGGCCGGCAGGCAGAAGCGCTGGCGGTCTACCGGGAGGCCCGGGTGCGGCTCGACGAGGAGCTCGGGCTCGAGCCCACACGCGAGCTCCGCGAGCGGGAGCGCGCGATCCTCGTTCAGGACCCGGCGCTCGATGTTCCCGCGCTCGGCACGAACCAGAGCGTCGGCCGCCGACGGTGGGCGGTGATCGCGTCGCTGGGGGCGCTCGGGCTCGCCGCCGCAGTCGTCGCCGTCGTGATCCTTCGCGGAGAGTCAGGCTCGCCCCCACCGGCTCCCGTCGCGGTCGAGGCGCACTCGCTGGCGGTCGTCGATCCAGCGTCGAACGCCGTGGTCGACGACATCCAGATCGGCGGCTGGCCCCGGGCTGTCACCGCGTCGGACGGCTTCGTCTGGGTCGCAGCAACAGGCGACGACAGGGTCCGGCAGATCGACCCCGTCAGCAGGCTCGCGCTCCACACCTTCCGAGCGACGACGCCCCTCGACCTCGGTGCGGGGAACGGCGTCGTCTGGATCGCGAACGGCAACAGCTTCGACGGTCCGAAACCGCCGGGCGGCGGGACCGTCGAGCGGTTCGACCTCCGAACGCGGAAGCTCGTCCGGACGCGCGTCGGCCCGGCGGTGCCGGGAAACGCCGAGCAGACGGTGATCGCGGCCGGCGCCGAAGGGGTCTGGGCGGGAAACAGCGACGAGGCACGCGTCTACCGGCTCGACCCGCGCTCGGGGCGCGTCGCCGCGAGGGTCGGCGAGCTCGTGCAGGTCGCGGGCGTCGCCGTCGGCGGCGGCTCGGTCTGGGCGGCCGACCCGGTCAACGATGTCGTCGTCCGGATCGACCCGAAGACCGCGCGCGTCGTCGCCCGGATCCCGGTCGCCGACGGGCCGCGACGGCTCGCAGTCGGCGAGGGCGCTGTCTGGGTCGTCGGCGAGTTCCCGAACAGCGGCGTGTGGAGGATCGACCCGAAAGCGAACCGCGCGGTTGCGCACGTCTCCGTTCCGGCGCGCGCGAACTGGGTCGCGGTGGGCGAAGGCAGCGTCTGGGTGACCAGCAACACCCCCGGCCACGCCGGCCCCGGCTCGCTCTCGCGGATCGATCCCGAGACGAGCCGGATCGTCGCGACGATCGCCCTCGGGTTCAGTCCCGAGGGCGTGATCGTCGCGAACGGTCTCGTGTGGGTCGTCGTCGGCCCGATGTAGCCCGCGTCTCGCCGAACCCGGCCCGTCCGGGCCCCGAGCGCGGGCCTCCGTACGCTGGCCACTTGTGCCTCACCCTTCTCCTCGGAGCGGCCTCGCGCGATAATCGGCGCGAGTTCCCCAAGAGGAGGATGCGAATGACACGTAGGACCGAGGCACGTCGCCCTCGTCTTGTCTCGCGTGGGACGGTGTTCCGCGGCTCGATTCTGGCCGTTGCCGCCGTTCTGCTCGTTCTCCCCGCCGCTTCGTACGGTGGGAAGAGCGGGGCGGAGAAGACGAAGGCGAGCTCGCAGCTCCAGGTGTTCTCGTGGTGGACAGGCGGCGGTGAGGCCCACGGCCTCGCGAAGCTCATCACGATCTGGAACAAGCAGCACCCGAACACGCCGTTCAAGAACGAGACGGTCGCCGGAGGCGCCGGCTCGAACGCGAAGGCAGTGCTCGCGCAGCGCCTCGCCGCCAAGAAGCCGCCGGACTCGTTCCAGGGGCACGCAGGTGCGGAGCTGCAGGACTACATCAAGGCTGGTCAGGTGGAGCCGATCGACTTCATCTACAAGAAGTACGGCTTCGCGAAGATCATGCCGAAGCAGCTGATCCAGCAGATCACGTACAAGGGGCACATCTACTCCGTGCCGGTGAACATCCACCGCGCGAACGTGCTCTGGTCGAACCCGGCCGTCCTCAAGAAGGCCGGCATCACGAAGATGCCGACGAAGTGGGCCGAGTTCATCGTCGCGCTGAACAAGGCGAAGGCCGCAGGCGTGATCCCGCTGGCGCTCGGTGAGCAGTGGACGCAGAAGCACCTGCTCGAGACGGTCATGATCGCGACGATCGGGCCGGCACGGTGGGCGGCGCTCTGGAAGACCGGCCGGGGGTGGGGCGCGCCGGGCGTGACGCTCGCGCTGAACCGCTACAAGACGCTGCTCACGTACACGAACTCCGACGCCGCGTCGCTGACGTGGCAGGACGCGTCGAAGCTCGTGGCCGACGGTAAGGCCGCCTTCAACATCATGGGCGACTGGGCCGACGGGTACTTCCGGATCGACCTGAAGAAGAAGCCGAAGACGGGCTACAACTGGGCCGCGGTGCCTGGGACAGTCGGCGTGTACGACTGGCTCTCCGACAGCTTCACCCTGCCGAAGGGCGCGCCGCATCGCGCGGCCGCCGTCCAGTGGCTCGGCTTCCTCGGGAGCCGGCAGGCGCAGGACACGTTCAATCCCGTGAAGGGCTCGATCCCGGCACGCCAGGACGCGAACGCGAAGCTGTACGACCCGTACCTCAAGTGGGCCCTCACCCAGTGGAAGACGAACAAGCTGGCGGGCTCGCTCGCACACGGCGTCGTTGCCAACAACGCGTGGAACACGGACATCGACACGGCACTTGGTCTCTTCCTACAGAGCAAGGACGTGAAGAAGTTCCAGACGTCGCTCGAGAGCGCCGCGAGCAAGAACACCTAGGAACGGACAGGACGACGACGACGAGATGAGAGGAGTCCGGAGATGGGGGCCCGGGCTCCTCCTCGTCTCGCCGTCGATCGTCCTGATCGCCGTTTTCGTCTACGGCCTCATCGGGTGGAACGCCCGCGTGTCGACGAGCAACTGGCGCACGGCGGTGCGGGACAACCACTTCGTCGGCCTCGACGTCTACAAGGAGCTCCGCACCGACGAGCGCTGGAGCCTCGACCTGCGCCACCTGTTCCTCTTCACGATCACGTTCATCATCGGGACGCTCCTGATCGGAAGCTTTCTCGCGCTGCTCCTCGACAAGGGCGTGAAGGGCGAGGGGTTCTTCCGCGCGATCTACCTCTTCCCGATGGCGGTCTCGTTCATCGCGTCGGGGATCGTCTGGCGCTGGCTGATGAACCCGGCGCCCGGCGACCGCGCGTCGGGGCTGAACGTCGTCTTCGACAAGGCCCACCTGAGCTTCCTCTCGAACCAGTGGTGGCAACACCCGGAGTACGGCGCGGTCGCACTCGCGATACCTGCCATCTGGGCGCTCTCCGGCTACGTGATGGCGCTCTATCTCGCGGGCTTTCGTGGCGTACCGGAAGAGCTGCGCGAGGCGGCGCGCATGGACGGCGCGTCCGAGTGGCGCGTCTACCGGCACGTCGTCTTCCCCCACCTGCGCCCGGTGACGCTCGCGGCGCTGATCATCCTCGGGCACATCTCGATCAAGGTCTTCGACCTGATCGTGGCGATCGGCGGGAAGCAGATCGTGACCGAGGTGCCCGCGGTCTACATGTGGGTGCTGATCTACGACGCGCGGGACTACGCGAAGGGCGCCGCGATCGCGACGCTCTTGCTCGTCGGGATCTCCGTGCTCATCGTCCCGTACCTCGTCTACACCGTCCGGCAGGAGCGACGCGCGTGAGCACGACGACCGCAGCGCCTCCGGCTGTCGCGCCGATCGAGCAGCGCTCGCGCAAGCGCCGCCGCGTGCGAGCGACGCCGCTCAAGTACATCGTGCTGCTCGGGTTCGCTGTCATCGTGCTCACCCCCGTCTACGTCCTCATGGTGACGAGCGTGAAGGGCCTCTCCGAGATCGACCCGTCGCACGCGTGGTCGCTGCCGCAGGTCTTCACGGTCGACGCCTGGCACCAGGCCTGGACGCAGCTCTCGCCGAGCCTCAAGAACAGCTTCAAGCTCGCGATCCCCGCGACGATCCTCTCCTGCATCCTCGGCTCGCTGAACGGGTTCGTCCTCTCGAAGTGGCGGTTCCCGGGCGCGGACATCGTCTTCGCGTTCTTCCTGTTCGGGATGTTCATCCCGTACCAGGCCATCATGATCCCGCTCACGCTGCTGCTCGACGACGTGCACTTCCCGGCGGGCATCCCTCGGCTCGTCTTCGCGCACGTGGTCTACGGGATCCCGATCACGGCCTTGATCTTCCGCAACTACTATTCGACGATCCCGAACGACCTGATGGAGGCGGCGCGCATGGATCGGGCGGGAATGCTGCGGACGTACTGGTACGTGATCCTGCCACTGTCGGCTCCCGCGTTCGTCGTCGCGGCGATCTGGCAGTTCACGTCGATCTGGAACGACTTCCTCTTCGCGGTCTTTCTGATCACCGACCCGTCGAAATGGCCGGTGACGGTCGCGCTGAACAACACCGCGGGCTCGCTCGTGACGCCGTTCAACCTGCAGATGTCGGCGGCGCTGCTCGCATCGCTGCCGACGCTCATCGTCTACATCCTCGCGGGCCGCTACTTCATGCGCGGCCTGATGGCAGGAGCACTCAAAGGCTGATGGCCACCGGGATCGTCGTCAAGGAACTGACGAAGCGCTACCCGAACGGGTTCGAGGCGGTGAAGCAGCTGTCGCTCGAGATCGCCGAGGCCGAGCTGCTCGTCCTCGTCGGCCCGTCCGGCTGCGGGAAGACGACCGCGCTGCGGATGATCGCCGGGCTCGAGGACATCACCTCCGGTGACCTCTATATCGGAGGCAAGCGGATGAACGACGTCCCGGAGAAGGACCGCGACATCGCGATGGTCTTCCAGAACTATGCGCTCTACCCGCACATGACGGTCGCGCAGAACATCGGCTTCAGCCTCAAGCTCGCGAAGACGCCGAAGCGCGAGCTCAGGGAGCGCGTGCGGGAGACGGCGCGCCTGCTCGCCATCGAGCAGCTACTCGACCGCCGGCCGAAGCAGCTGAGCGGCGGCCAGCGGCAGCGCGTCGCGATGGGCCGTGCGGTGATCCGCGAGCCGCAGGTCTTCCTGATGGACGAACCCCTCTCGAACCTCGACGCTCAGCTGCGCGTGCACATGCGCGGCGAGATCGAGTCGCTGCAGAAGCGGCTCGGCGTGACGACCGTGTACGTCACCCACGACCAGGTCGAGGCGATGACGATGGGCGACCGGGTCGCTGTGCTCCGCGACGGCGTGCTGCAGCAGGTCGCCTCACCGACGCAGATCTACGACCGTCCCGCGAACCTCTTCGTCGCCGGGTTCATGGGGTCGCCGCCGATGAACCTCGCAGAGGCGACGATCGAGCGGCAGGACGGCGGAATCGCCGTCGGGTTCGGGGAACAGACGGTCGCCGTCACGCGCGAGCTCGCCGAGGAGCGCGGCCTCGAGCGCTGGGTCGGCCGCACGCTGATCGCCGGCATCCGGCCGGAGGACCTCGAGGGAGGGTCGAACGGCGGCCCGTCGCTCGGCGGCGAGGTCGTGCGCATTGAGGAACTTGGCGCAGACCTCCTCGTCTACTTCTCGGTCGACGCGCCGGGCCCGAAGGGGAAGCCGGTGGCGGCGGCCGTGACCGGGGAGCAGCTCGAGGACGCGCCGCTGACAGGCGCGTCGGGGTCGGTGTTCTGCGCGACGTTCGAGCCCCGGACGCCGGTCCGGATCGGCGACCGGGTCCAGACGAACGTGGACACGGGGCGGCTGCACTTCTTCGACCCGGAGACGGACGAGGCGCTCTAACCAGGCAGCACGAGCCAGACGTCCGCGCCGGAGCGGTCGTCGCGGTTCCGAGCGAACGACGTCCCGCCGTGAGCCTCCGCGATCACGCGCGCGATCGCGAGCCCGAGCCCCGCGCCACCGCTCGCACGCGCCTCGTCGGCGCGGGTGAAGCGCTCGAACGCCTGCGCCGCGAAGCCGTCGTCGAAGCCGGGCCCCTCGTCCAGCACGTGGAGCTCGACCGACCCGTTGTTCCCCGCGGCGACGACGCGCACCGCCCCGCCGCCGTGGCGGAGCGCGTTGTCGACGAGGTTCGTCAGCGCCTGCTCGATCCGTGCCTGGTCGCCGACGAGCTCTAGGTGGCGCGATGCCTCGACGTCGACGGTCCGGCCGCTCTCGGCGGCGCGCCGGTCGAAGCGCAAGCCGACGCGCTCGGCCAGCTCGCGCACGCGGACGGGCCCCGGCCGAAGCGCGAGGCCATCCGCGTCGGCGCGGGCGAGCACGAGCAGGTCGTCCGCGAGCCGTGAGAGCCGCTCGGTCTCCTCGGCGGCGCTCGCGAGCGCTGCCTCGAGCTCCTCGCGCGAGCGTGGGCGACGCTGCGCCAGCTCGAGCTCGCTCCGCAGAAGCGCGAGCGGCGTCCTGAGCTCGTGGCTCGCGTCGGCGACGAAGCGGCGCTCCCGCTCGAGTGCCGACTCGAGCCGTGCGATGAGGTCGTTGAGCGTTTCGCCGAGCCTCGCGATCTCGTCGTCGGTGTCCGGCACCGGGAGCCGCTGCCCGCGATCCGACGGGCGGATCGCGGCGGCACGGCGTCGCATCGACTCGACCGGACGCAGCGCAGCGGCTGCGAGGCCGTAGGCGAGCAGCGACGCGAGCACGAGCGCGATCGGAGCAGCGACGAGCAGCTGGGTGAGGAGCCCCTCCAGCGTCTCGCCGCGGGCTTCCGTCGAGGCGCCGACGACGAGCACGAGCCGCCTGCCCTCTGCGGTCACCGGGAGCGCGAGCAGTCGCGCCGAGTCGTCGAACGCCGGAAGCCGCGTGCGGTCCACCACGATCGAGCCGTGGGCAGCGCGTGCGACCTCGTCGGGCGAAAGCAACGGTGCGCTTCCTGCGTTCGGGGTCGCGTCGAGGGCCGTACCGTCGGTCCGGAGGACCTGCGCGAAGCTGTCGCCCGGCTCGCCGACGTCGGCGCGGCGACCACCGCCGAGGCTGCCGCCGGACTGGCGCACGAGCGCCGCGAGGTCACCCGACCTCGCCCTGAGGCTGCTGTTGATCGTCGCGTCGAGGCTCGAGCCGAGCCGGAAGTAGACGAAGGCGCCCGTCGCCGCGAGCAGAACCGCCATTGCGAGCGCGAACGCGAATGTCAGACGCAGCCGGATCGGGAGGCGCCTCATCGCTTCGGGAGGCGGTAACCGGCGCCGCGAACCGTCTCGATCGTCGAGGCGCCGAGCTTCAGTCGCAGATACCGGACGTAGACGTCGACGACGTTCGAGCGGTTGTCGTAGGCGAAGTCCCACGCGTGCTCGAGCAGCTCGAACCGCGAGAGCACCTGGCCGGGATGGCGCATGAAGGTCTCGAGGAGCGCGAACTCCTTCGACGAGAGGTCGACCTCCTCGTCACTTCGCCACACCTGCTTCGTCCGCGGGTCGAGGCGGAGTGTTCCGACCTCCAGCACCGGCGAGCGCTCGAGAGCGCCGCGGCGCGTCAGCGCACGAAGACGCGCGAGGAGCTCATCGAAGGAGAACGGCTTCGTCAGGTAGTCGTCGGCGCCGAGGTCGATGCCGGCGACGCGGTCGTCCACGCCGTCACGCGCGGTGAGCATGAGCACGGGCGACTGGACCGTCTGCTCGCGAAGCCGCCGGCACACCTCGAACCCGTCGAGCCCGGGGAGCATGACGTCGAGCACGATCACGTCGTACTCGGTCGCCGTCGCGCGGACGAGTGCCTGCGGCCCGTCCGGAGCAACGTCGACGGAGTAGCCCTCCTCCGAGAGGCCTCGGCGGATCAGCGACGCGAGCTTCGGTTGGTCTTCGACGACGAGCGCCCGCACGAGCTCATTGTCCCTGCGCAGAGGGCCGGAAGCACGCGCTCCCGGCCCTGCCGCGATCGTGCTCAGCCGTCGTTCGAGTCTTCGTGGCCGCCACCGTCGTCGTTCGACTCCTGGTCTCCGTCGATCACGACGACGTTGTACGACGCGTCGAGGCGAACGTCGACGACCGAGCCGTCGGACTTCCGGACCTCCACCTCGAACGTCGCGCCGTTCTCGCTGTCGCGCTCGGACGCCTGCACCTTGCCGCCGCCGGTCGCGCGGAGCGCGGCCGCCGACGCCTTCGCGGCCTCGCCCTGCGTGAGCTTGCCGTCGCCGCCCTGTGTCGCGTTCGCGATCGCCGCACCGCCGAGGGCGAGCGCCGCGATGGCGGCGAGCCCGGCGGCGATCTTCGTCGTTCCGCGCTTCATCGGTGAGTGGCCTCCTTGTCCTCGACTCTCGGCGCCACCGTAGGCCTGCCCCGATGAGACGGCGATGAGAGTCCGCTGCGTATGCTGACAGCGTGCTTGAGGAGCAGAGGAACACGCTCGCTCCCGACGATTGGACGAACGCAGCCCTGGCCGCGATCGCCGAGGGCGGCACCGGGCGCGTCGCGGTCGAGGCGCTCGCGCGCGAGCTCGGCACGACGAAGGGCAGCTTCTACTGGCACTTCAAGAACCGGGACGCGCTCGTGGAGGCGGCGCTCGCGCGGTGGGAGGAGACGGACGCCCGCGAGATCGACGAGCGCGCGGCCGGGATCTCGGATCCGCGTGAACGACTGCGCGATCTGTTCGCGGCGGCGTTCGGCAACCCAGGGGCTGGGCGGATCGAGGCGTCGCTGCTCGCGGACGGTCGGCGCCCGGCAGTGGCGGCGACGCTCGGCCGTGTGACGGCGCGGCGGCTCGAGGCGACCGCCGAGATGTTCTCCCAGCTCGGCTTCGGCCTGAAGGCGGCGCACAGCCGCGCGCTCGTCGCGTACAGCGCGTACCTCGGCCTGTTCGCCGTCGGCCAGGCCGACCCGAACGCGGTGCGGGAGCGGGGCGCGGCCCTCGGGGAGTTCGTCGAGGAGCTCCTCGACCTCCTCACTCGCGTCTGATCAGCCGAGCCGCGCGAGGAGCTCGGCGAGGGTGTCGAGCTCGTCCTCGTCGAGGCGCTCCTCGAAGAGCGTCCGAATGGATCCCGTGTGGCCGCAGGACGCGTCGCGAAGCTTCTCGCGGCCGGCCTCGGTCAGCTGCGCGTAGGTGACCCGGAGGTCGGCCGGGCACTCGGCCCGCTCGACGAGGCCGGCGGCTTCGAGTCCCTCCAGCAGCCGTGTGACGCCGGACGCGGTGAGCATCAGCCGGCGCGCGAGGTCAACACGCCTCATCCGGCCGCCTTCGGCGGCGGCGAGCGTGGAGAGCGCCTCGAAGTCATTGATCGTCAGGCAGTGGGTGCGCTGCAGCTCGGCGCTCAGCAGCCGCGTCGCGGCCGAGTGCCCGCGCAGGAGCTCGGTCCAGGCCCGAACGGCGGCGGGAGGCGTTTCCAGAACGGGGGTGTCGGTGAGTACTTGACGGCTCAAGGTTCTCTCGCTACAGTTGCTTGCGTACTCAATAGTAGAGCACTCAACAGGAGGAAGCAAATGAGCACCACAGAGACGCTGATCGCCCCGGCGGGGACCTGGCAGCTGGATTCCGTCCACTCCTCCGTGGGCTTCGAGGTCGCGTACCTCTCCGGCACCTTCAAGGGCCAGTTCCGCGAGTTCGACGGCGCACTCGTCGTCGACGGCGACGAGGCGACGCTCGAGGGCAGCGCCAAGGTGGCGAGCGTGGACGTCAAGGACGAGAACCTCTCCGCCCACCTGCAGTCACCGGACTTCTTCGACGCCGAGCAGCACCCCACGATCCGCTTCACCGCGAGCGACATCTCGCTCGAGGGCGAGGACGTCAGGGTCAACGGCGAGCTGACGATCAAGGGCGTCACCCAGCCTGCCGTCGTCACGGGCCGCGTGGCCGCGCCGATGACCGATCCCTACGGCCGCGAGCGCATCGGCTTGCAGCTCACGACGACGGTCGACCGCACCGCCTTCGGCGTCAACTGGAACGCACCCCTTCCCACCGGCGAGCAGGCGCTCGCGAACGACGTGTCGATCGTCGCCGAGCTCTTCTTCGTGAAGGCGGCGTAAGTCGATGCGCGTCCTCGCCATCCCCGGCAGTCTCCGCAACGACTCGCACAACGCGAAGCTGCTCTACAGCGCGGCCAAGCTCTTCCCGGAGGACACGGTCCTCGACCTGTGGCCCGGCCTGAAGAGCGTGCCGCCGTATGACGAGGACGACGACGGCGTGGACGCGCCCGAGGCGGTCACCGAGCTTCGCGAGGCGATCGCCCGGGCCGACGCCGTCCTCATCGCCACTCCGGAGTACAACCACTCGATCCCGGGCCAGCTGAAGAACGCGTTCGACTGGGTCTCCCGTCCGGTCGCGACGAACCCGATGCGGAACAAGCCGGTCGCGGTGATCGGCGCGAGCACCGGGGCGTTCGGAGGGGTCTGGGCGCAGGCGGAGCTTCGGAAGGTGCTGGGCGCGCTCGGTGCCCGCGTGCTCGACGTCGAGCTCGCGCTCCCGCACGCGCACGAGAACTTCGACGAGCAGGGCCGCCTGGTCGGCGCGGGCTACGCCCAGCAGCTGCTCGAGGTCGTCGACGCGATCGTCGCCTCCGCCGAGCAGCGCGCGGCGGTCGCGGAGCAGGTCGCCGTCTAGGATCCCTGGCGTGCCGGAGCTTCCGCTCACGGGCGCCTGTCTGTGCGGCGGCGTTCGCTTCGAGATCTCCGAGCCGCTCGTCTCCGCGGGGTACTGCCACTGCACGCGGTGTCAGCGCCGGACGGGAACGGCGGCGTCGCCGCAGGCGCGGATCGTGCCCGGCTCGGTGCGCCTCACGGCCGGCGAGGAGCTGCTGAAGGCGTACGAACCGGACGACGGCTTCCCGAAGGTCTTCTGCTCCGCGTGCGGCTCGTCACTCTGGAGCTTGTTCCCGCAGGACGGGAGCATCGCGTCGGTCCGGCTCGGCGTCCTCGACGGCGATCCCGGCATCCGGCCGTCGTACCGGCAGTTCGTCGCGTATGCCGCGCCGTGGGAGCCGATCCCCGACGACGGTCTCGAGCGGTTCCCCGAACGTCGGCCGTAAATCCGACGTCCCTTTCCGAACTCGATTCGGCCAATGTCGTAAAGAAGTTGCGCTTGGACCTTGCGTGCGTCCGGTACTTGATCTATCGTGTTGGCGATCACAACTCCCACAGCGATGCGAAGCGCACAACACACCACGTTCATCAACACGCTCGTGCCCGAAGAGGCGTACGCCGCCTCGAGGTCGCCGTTGCGGCAGACGCCCCGCGTCGCGGGTCGCCGCTCCGACGACACGGGTGCCCTCGCCACGGTGCGCATGCGCTAGGCAACTAGCGGCATGACGACTCCGAGCGAGGGCGACCCAGAAGGGTCGCCTTCGTCGTTTCGAAGGCGAACAGGATCGAAGACGAAAGGATGATGCTCAGCTTGAGAAAACCGAGATCGACTCGAGGCCCCGCCTGAGAGAGAAAGACCCTGTGCGCGTCGCGCACGGAAAGACGCTCCTGCATTAGCGTGCGCTTTTGCCTGCGCTTTTCCGACCGGACGGGCCAGGCTCGGGCTCCAAAGCCCCTCCACGTAGGACGCGTCCGCAGATCGCCGCGGCCGTGATCCAGGGTCGAAGGGTAGGCGAGTGGCATGGAAAACAGAGCTCGTACGAAGCCGCGCTCCGTCGAGCGTCCTGCGAGGACGCTGGGCGAAACGCGATTCGTTCCGGGATCGTCTAGCAGGCAGGACGCCACGCTCTGACCGTGGAGGCCGAGGTTCGACCCCTTGTCCCGGAGCTCGAGGGCGAGTAGCTCAGAGAGGCCGAGCGCCTGTCTTACAAACAGGAGGCCGCTGGTTCGATTCCAGCCTCGCCTACTCGTGTGGCCGTAGCTCAGAGGGTAGAGCGCTCGCCTGAAACGCGGGGCTGCGCAGGTTCGAGTCCTGCCGGCCACACCTCGGCTCCGTAGCTCAATTCGGCAGAGCTCCCGGTTCTTACCCGGGGACGTGCAGGTTCGATGCCTGCCGGGGCCACCTGGAAGGACTGCCATTGGTGCGGTACCCCGTCTCGAAAACGGGTGGGCTTTCACGGCCTTGGGGGTTCGACTCCCTCTCCTTCCGTTCCGGCGCGGTCGACATGGTGAGACGCGCGACTGTTACTCGCGAGGAGCAGGTTCGATCCCTGCCGCCGGAGCTCTCACGCCCCCCGTGGTCGAAGCGCGTGAAGACGCCGGACTCTCAATCCGGAGGTTGCGGTTCGAGTCCCGCCGGGGGTGCTTCGTCTGGCTGTGGCGGAGTCGGCCACCCCGCCGGTATCGGGAACCGGAGATCGCAGGTTCGACTCCTGCCGGCCAGACCTTTCGTGCGCGGTGGAGGAGTGGCCTTCCTCGCGAGCCTCATGAGCTCGAGACGCGGGTTCGATTCCCGCCCGCGCACCTGGGGGCGTAGCTCAGCGCGCAGAGCAATCGCTTGTCAGGCGAGAGGTCGCCGGTTCGAGTCCGGTCGTCCCCGCTTCTTCGTGGTGACCGTGGTGTAGTCGGCTAGCACCCGGGACTGTGAATCCCGCAGCGTCGGTTCGAATCCGGCCGGTCGCCCTTCCGTGCGGACGCCGAGCACCCGGCGAGCTCAGCGCGCTGTAACCGCGTGGCCTCAGGCTGTGGTGGTTCGACTCCACCCGTCCGCACTCGGGGACGTGCTCTGGGAGAGCACCTCTCGCTTGCACCGAGCAGGACGCGGGTTCGATTCCCGCCGTCTCCACTCGCGAACGACGTCCGCCGCGGGCGGGCGGTTCGAGCGCAGAACAACTGACCCGGGGCGGGACATGGCCACTCGGGCGGTCACCACCGGCAGGCTCGCTCATTCGTACCTCGACCCTGCGGCACGCACGGCGTCTGTGGACGAATCGTCACTCGCTTCTTACGAAGGACCTGTCCTCGCGCGCCAACACCAGGGTCAGACCCAGCCGTTTGCCGTCTCCACTCGCTCGTTTAGCGTCGCGGCGTGCGCGAGGTTCGAACCGGCGTCCGGCACTGGGAGGCGCGACACCCGGAGTGGAACGAGCGGCAGTGGTGGGGGCCGCTCGTGTCGTCGTACGCCATCGACGGCGGGGCGGGCCTGGTGCTGTTCGATCCGCTCGCGCCGCCGGCCGAGATCGAGAAGCTCGCGGAGGAGCGAGAGACGGCGATCGTCCTGACGTGCCCCTGGCACAGGCGCGAGGCCGAGGCCCTCGCGAAGCGCTACGGCGCGCCGCTCTACGTGCCGCCGCCGGACGAGGGCGACCCGAGTCCCGTCGACGGAACCGTGTTCACAGAAGGCGACCGGCTGCCGGTCGGTGTCGAGGCGTTTCCGGGGATGGAGCCGAACGACCTCGTGCTCTGGGTCGAGAGCCACCGTGCGCTCTTCGCCGGCGACACGCTGCAGGACCGCGGCAACGGCATGCAGTTCCTCGGCGACCTGGCGAACAACGTCCCCGCGGAGCGGGGCGTCGCGGCCGAGCAGATCCTCGAGGCCATGCAGCCGCTGCTCGCGCTCCCCGTCGAGATCGTCCTCCTCACGCACGGAGCGCCGGCCGATCGAGCGGCTCTCGAGCGTGCGCTCGCGACGCCCCCGCTCAGCGCTTGATCTCGAGGACGAGCGACCGGAACCAGCTTTCGAACATCGCGGGCTGCTCGGTGAGCGCGCGCGCGAACTCGCGACGCGTCCACCAGTTGCTGCCGAGATCGAAGAGGTGGACCGCGAGCGCGAGCGCGAGCCGGGCCTCGTCGTCGCGCACGGGCGTCAGCACGGCCTCGTCGCCCCACCACGGAGGGGTGAAGGAGTAGTTCGTCTTCGGCACCTCGTCCGCGAGATAGGTCGCGAGACGTGTCGGGGCGGACACGTTCTTGATGTCGTACGGCCGCAGTCGATCGACCCACTCGGCGTGCTGCTGCCACCGCCAGGCGTTGGGGCTCGTGGGCTCGCGCCAGGTCACGCCGACGATCCGAAGCTTCCTCGCGACGGCCCGCCACTCCGCTTGCTCGAGGTTCGTCCGTTCCTCGAGCAGCCCGAAGAGGCTTCCGAGCGTCCCGCCGGTGTCGACCACGTCGACGAGCGCGACCGTCCGAGGCGAACGCGCGAGCTCGTGCGGCTCCAGGCCCACCTCGTCGAAGTACGGGTAGACCGCCTGGAGCTGCGCCCGGTTCGGCGGTCTCACGTGGCGAAGCGAGATGTTGAGCAGGCGAAGGCGGTCGCCCCAGCTCGTCCCGATCAGCAGCCCGCTGAGCAGGTCGAAGAGGGGTTGCGGCGAGCGGCCGATGAACACGAGCTCGCTGTCCCCGGCGAAGGCGAGGACCCGCGCCGCGCACTCGAGCAGGTCGTCCTCGAAGCCGTCGTACGTCTCGGGCGGCTCGACGTGAGCGAGCGTCCCCAGCTGGCTTCTCTGCCTGACGTCCCAGCGGAACGGTCTCACGACGTCGCCGCTCATCACCGCCAAGTCAACGCCTCCGTAGTGTCAACGGCAGCACGCGCCCTTTGTACGGCTGAAGTGTGGGTTCGACTCCTACCGGAGGCTCTCTTGCGCCCGCGGCTCGACGGATCGAGCGCTGCCCTGCGACGGCAGAGGTTGCTGGTTCGAGTCCAGCCGGGCGTTTCGCGGACGTAGCTCAGGCCCTTGGTGTAACGGCAGCACGACGAGCTCCAACCTCGTTGGTCCAGGTTCGAATCCTGGTGGGCCTGCTTCGTCGCGGGCCGAAGCGGTTCGGTTATCGGTAGAGCGGCGTGCGCACTGGCGTCCGCCGTGCGGTTCGAGTCCGCGCCCGAGCGCATTCCACGACCGCGACGAACGAATCTGCTGCGGGCCGGAACGGGTCCGGTTCTCGACTTCACATCGACAGGTCGCGGGTTCGAATCCCGCTCGGGGCTTCCGCGCCCCGGTAGCTCAGCGGAAGAGCAGTCCGGTCCGTACATCCACGACCGCAGCAGCACGTGTCCACGAAACGGGAGGAGGACGCAATGACCTATCTGCTCCAGCATGCGACGCGGCGTCTCCGATCGTCGCGTGAGGCACGCGTCGACGAGAAGCTCTGGCTGAACCTGCCGGGCTTCTACGGCGACGCCTACGTGCGGGTGTTCGTCGGCGACACGTCGGGCCTGCGAGCGCGGCGTCGTCTGCCCGAGCCGCGAATCCGCCTGCGCGTGGCGGACTGTGACAGCACGATCTCACTCTGGTTCTCGGTGGACTCGGCCGAGGAGCGCGAGAACGCGCTGTTCAAGATCGACACCCTGCTCGGCTCGCTCCACCGCTTCCGCGACGCGCTCGCGGCGGAGGCGGAGCTTCGGGCGGAGCGCGAGCACCGAAAGGAGCTGACATGTCGTACCTGAAGCGGCTCGCGACGCGAGCCGTCCCGCAGACCGAGCCGCTCCAGGGACAGGTCCCGAACAGCGACGTCGGCTACAGCTGGGAGGTGGACGACTGGGCGCGTCTCCACCGCTTCCTCGTCCTCGGCTCCGAGGGCGGCAGCTACTACGCGTCCGAGTGGAAGCTGACCCGCGCGAACGCGCGGGCCGTGGAGCGCTGCGTCGCGGGCGACGGTCCGCGCGCCGTGCGCATGATCGTCGCGACCAGCCACGAAGGTCGGGCACCGAAGAATGCGCCCGCGATCTTCGCGCTCGCCCTCGCGGCGGCGGCGGAGGACGAGGCGACACGCAAGGCAGCTCTCGATGCGCTGCCGCAGGTGTGCCGCACCTCGACGCACCTGTTCGAGTTCGCGACGTTCGTGGAGGGCTTCCGCGGCTGGGGCCGATCCCTCCGGCGCGCGGTCGGCGCGTGGTACGCAGCGCAGTCGCCGAACGCACTGGCGTACCAGGCGGTCAAGTACCGCCGGCGCGAGGGCGTGACGCACCGCGACCTGCTGCGGCTCGCGCACCCGGCGCGGCGCGTGAGCGCCGGCAATCCGACGCTCGGCCTGACGCCGGAGCACGCCCGGCTCTTCGAGTGGCTCGTGCGGGGCGGCGATACGAGCGGTCTCCCGGAGCTGGTCGACGGCTTCGTCCGCGTGCAGGCGGCGACGAGCCCGTCCGAGGTCGCGTCGCTCGTCCGGGAGCACGGCCTCCCGCGCGAGGCCGTCCCGAGCGAGCACCTCACGTCCCCGATCGTCTGGGAGGCGCTGCTCGAGGACATGCCGATCACGGCTCTCGTCCGGAACCTCGCGACGATGACCCGCGTGGGCGTGATCGCCGACGGCTCAGCGGGCACCGCCGAGGTCGTTGCACGGCTCGCCGACGTCGACCGGCTACGCCGTGCCCGCGTCCACCCGATCGCGGTGCTCGCGGCGCTCCGCACGTACGCGTCCGGCCACGGCGCCCGTGGCAAGCGGTCCTGGAACGCGGTCGGCGCCGTCGTCGAGGCGCTCGACGCGGCGTTCTACGCAGCGTTTGCGAACGTCGAGCCGGCGGGCACGCGCGTGCTCCTCGCGCTCGACGTGTCGGGCTCGATGGAGCACGGCAACGTCGCAGGCGTCCCGGGTCTATCCCCGCGCGACGCGTCGGCGGCGCTCGCGCTCGTGACCGCCGCGACGGAGAGCCGTCACGAGATCGTGGCGTTCTACGCCGGCGACGGCGGCTGGAAGGCGGGCGGGCGCCGCGAGTGGTACCTCGGCGCGGACGGCATCACGCCGCTCGCGATCGGCCCGCGGCGCCGGCTCGACGACGTGATTCGCGTCGTGTCGGGCCTGCCGTTCGGCGGCACGGACTGCGCGCTGCCGATGCTCTACGCGGCGGCCCGGGGCATCGAGGTCGACACGTTCGTGATCTACACCGACTCGGAGACGTGGGCGGGTGAAATCCACCCGGCTCGGGCGCTGCAGGACTACCGCCGCGCCTCGGGCATCGACGCCCGGCTCGTCGTGGTCGGCCTGGTCTCGAACGGCTTCACGATCGCCGATCCGTACGACGCCGGAATGCTCGACGTCGTCGGCTTCGACTCGGCGACACCGCAGCTGGTCTCGGACTTCGCCCGCGCGGCGATCTAGACACCGCTGCTCGATGGAGGCGCCGCCGCCGAGCGGTCCAGGCGGCGGCGTCACGTGCGGGTGTGGCGCAACCTGGCAGACGCGCCGGTCTCAGAAACCGGTCGATGAGGGTTCGAATCCCTCCGCCCGCACCTCTTCCTGCCTCCGTAGCTCAGCTGGACAGAGCGCCGGGCTTCGACCCCGGGTGCAGAGGTTCGAATCCTCTCGGAGGTTTGCAACCTGGGCCCGCAGCAGGAGGTCAGCGAGTGCGGCCGCGGCCGGCGTGGTAGCGACCGGCGAATGAGGCGGAAACATCGTGGGTGCAACTCCCACCGGGTCCATTCCACGACACCGTGACCGAGCGGCGAGGTGCGCGCCTGCAAAGCGCGCCACGGCGGTTCGACTCCGCCCGGTGTCTCTGGACGAGGACGGAGGGCCCGCACGCGCGGGCACCTCCGTCGTTTCGGTCAGTTCTGCGTGGGGCCGGCACGCACCTCCGCGCGGAACGTGCGGAGGTGCACGGCTTCCCATGCGAGGCCGGCGACGAGGACGCCGACGACGATCGCCATCAGCGCGAGACCGTCGAGGTCGGGGAAGGCGAGCACGACGGCGATGCCCGCCACCGCCGCCGCGACGCGCTCGTAGGCGACGTGTCGCACGATGCGGTAGCGCCCGAGCGCGAACCCGATCAGGAACATCGCGATCCCGCCGGCGAGCGCGAAGCGGCCGGTTCCCGACAACGGCTCGGTCGGATGCGCGACGGTCTTCTTCGCCGCGACCGCGAACAAGATGATCCCGAGCACGATCGGGTAGTGGCAGAGCGTGAAGACGTCGCGGGCCAGCGGTCCGCGCACCTCCGGCGGCCTGCTCGCGAGGACACGCGCGAGCACGGCGGCGGTGAAGTCGAAGTAGGCCCACCAGATCGCCGCGACACCGATGAACGCGACGGCGAGGGCCGCCGCGAACGCCGCGTCCTTCGTGTGTCCTGCGAGGCCGGTTCCGACCGCGACGATCGACTCGCCGAGGGCGATGATGATGAAGAGCGCATAGCGCTCGGCGAAATGCGCGGACGAGATCCGAAACCCCGAGTCGGGGCCCTGGCGAAGCGTCCCGGCGACGTCGATCGCGACCGCGCCGAGCCACAGCACGATGCGAAGGTTCTCGTCGACGAAGCCGCCGACCAGCATGAGGGTCGGCGCGACGCTGAACCAGGGCGCGAGCCGGAGGATCGCGGCGCGGTGCGCGGGATCGTCGCGGAGGCCGCCGACATACAGCACGAGCTGAAGGATCCGCACCGTGAAGAGCGACACCACGAACCACCCGGCACGTTCCGCGTAGGCGTCGGGCACCGCGACCGCCATCCCGAGGCTGGCGCCGATGGCGACGATGTAGCCGAGCCGGAGTCCTGGCGCGGAGAGGTCGATCGCGTTCGTCGCCCACGCGTATCCAGACCACGCCCAGTAGATCAGCGCGAGCACGAGCGCGGCCTTCGCGAAGCCGGCCGCGGTCGGGTCGTCGATCATCAGGGCGGTGACCTGCGTGATCGCGAAGACGAAGACCAG
>DASTHC010000134.1:0-3065 GCA_035718485.1 Gaiellaceae bacterium | reverse complement strand
TTCACGGGAAGCGCCGAACGCCTCGAGCGGTTCGCCCGCGAGCTCGAGCCGGCGTGGATCGCGTTCGTCGGCAAGGAGGCATACCGCGGCGCGTTCGGGGAGCGCGCGGAGCTCGGCGTCCAGGAGAGGACCCTCGGCGCGACACGGCTCTTCGTCCTGCCGTCGACATCGCCGGCGAACGCCGCCGTTTCCTGGGACGTTCGCTTGCGGTGGTTCGAAGAGCTCGCCCGCGCGAGTCGGCCGCGTGTCCGACCCGCGGTCCGCGCGATCCTGCTCGACCGCCGCAACCGTGTCTTCCTGCACCGCTTCGTCCTGCCCGGCGATCCCGGCGTCTGGTTCGCGCCCGGCGGCGCGATCGAGCGCGGCGAGAACCGCGAGCAGGCGCTGCGCCGCGAGCTCGACGAGGAGCTCCGCCTCGACGACGTCGAGCTCGGGCCGTGGGTGTGGCAGCGGCGCCACATCTGGTTCTGGGCGACGCAGGACCGGATCTACGACACGCGCGAGCGGTTCGCGATCGTCCGCGTGCCGAACGTGCGCGCCGTCAGGCCGACGGCACACGACACGCTCTTCGCCGGCCCGAACGCGCGCGAGGAGCACCGATGGTGGACGATCGAGGAGCTCGCAGAAATGCGCGACGAAGTTGCTCCGCGATCCTTTGCGAGTGCCCTTCGTGCGCTTACTCGAGGCGGCCCCCCGCCGCGCCTCGTTGATGTCGGTCGTTGAACCGGTGAGGGTTCGCTCCCCGTTGCCGCGGAGGCCGGGCTTTGCCCGGCCGGGAGCACGAGCGCGCCGCGTTGCCGCGCGAAAAAAGGAGGGGGCACACGGGGGAACTACGGGTTCCCCCGTGATTAGTCGCGCCAGCGGTTCGTGATCGGCGTGCGCCGGTCGCGGCCGAACGCCTTCGGGCGGAGCTTCACGCCCGGGGGCGCCTGCCGGCGCTTGTACTCGGCGCGGTCGATGAGCGCGATCGCGCGCTCGACGACGTCCTTGTCGAAGCCGTCGGCGGAGAGCTCCTCGCGCGAGCGGTCGAGCTCGACGTACGCCTCGAGCACCTTGTCGAGCTTCGGGTACGGCGGCAGCGAGTCCTCGTCGAGCTGATCGGCACGCAGCTCGGCGCTCGGCGCGCGCTCGATGATCGAGCTCGGGATCAACTCGCGCCCCGCGCGCTCGTTCAGATGGCGAGCGAGCAGGAAGACGTCCGTCTTGTAGACGTCCTTGATGAGCGCGAAGCCGCCGGCCATGTCGCCGTAGAGCGTCGCGTAGCCGACCGAGAGCTCCGACTTGTTGCCCGTCGCGACGAGCAGCCAGCCGAACTTGTTCGAAAGCGCCATCAGCAGCACGCCGCGGATCCGGGCCTGGAGGTTCTCCTCGGTGAGATCCGCCCCGCGGTCGCCGAAGACAGGTGACAGGACCTCCTCGAAGGCGTCATAGATCGAGTCGATCGGTAGCTCGTGGAAGTCGGCGCCGAGGTTCTCGGCGAGGAGCTGCGCGTCGCGGCGCGTTGCTTCCGATGAGAAGCGCGACGGCATCGAGACGCAATGCAGGCGGTCCGGCCCGAGGGCTTCCGCCGCGAGCGCAGCCACGAGGGCTGAGTCGATCCCGCCAGAGACCCCCACGACGATCTCGCTGAACCCGTTCTTCTCGACGTAGTCGCGAAGGCCGAGCTCGAGCGCGAGCCGCGTCTGCTCGATCGGCTCGAGCATCGGCGCCACCTCGCCCCGGACGTGCGACCCGTTCGACGCCTCGCGCGGCGATCCGATGTGCACGACCGACACCGGCGGCGGCTCCCCGCGGTCGAGGTCGAGCGCTCGGCGGCGCACGTCGCGCAACCTGCGCCCGATCACTGCCTCGGGCTCGATGTCGACGACGAGCAGCGCCTCCTCGAAGCCCGGTGCACGCGCGAGCACCTCGCCCTCGTCGTCGAGCACGACCGAGTGGCCGTCGAAGATCAGCTCGTCCTGCCCGCCGACCGCGTTGCAAAGCGCGACGTAGCAGGAGTTGTCGCGTGCGCGCGTCACGAGCATCTCCTCGCGCTCGCGGTCCTTCGCGAGATGGAACGGCGAGGCGGAGATGTTGACGAGGATCTGAGCGCCCGCGAGCGCGAGGTCGGTCGCGGGCGGCCCCGGCTGCCACAGGTCTTCGCAGACCGTGACGCCGATCAGCGTCTTGCCGTGCTCCAGCAGGAGAAGGTCACGCCCCTGCGCGAAGTACCGGGCCTCGTCGAACACGCCGTAGTTCGGCAGGAAGCGCTTGCGGTAGACAGCCTTCACCTCGCCGCCCGCGCAGACCGCGCACGCGTTGAAGAGGTCGCGCTCGAAGAGCGGCACACCGACGAGGACGACGATCCCGCGCGCCTCGCGCGCGAGCTGCTCGAGCGACTCCTCCGCGGCTCGGATGAACCCGGGCCGCAGGAGCAGGTCCTCCGGCGGGTAGCTCGTGATGGCGAGCTCGGGGAAGAGAAGCAGCTCGACGCCCTCGCGCTTCGCCTCCGCGATGCGCGCCGACATCTTCTCCCGGTTGCCGTCGAGGTCGCCGACGACGGTGTCGATCTGGGCGAGCCCGAGCCTCAAGGTTTTTGCCTCACAGTCGAAAACCTAGTCTACCGCTTCGTGGAGCTCATCGTCGCGCCTCGCTTCAACGGGCCGCCCGCATCGGCGAACGGCGGGTACACATGCGGCCTGCTTGCCGAGCTCGTCGGCGAACCGGCGGAGGTCACACTCCGCTCGCCGCCGCCCCTCGACACGGCGATGCGC
Organism: Gaiellaceae bacterium; assembly: GCA_035718485.1. Taxonomy (GTDB): domain Bacteria; phylum Actinomycetota; class Thermoleophilia; order Gaiellales; family Gaiellaceae; genus JACCTU01. The sequence continues at coordinate 312 of DASTHC010000134.1, read as the reverse complement.
TTCGACGGCGAGCGCCTCTGGCACGGCGAGACGCTCGTCGCGGAGGCGCGGCGAGGCGAGCTCGAGCTCGACGTCCCGCCGCCGGTGCCCCATGAGGACGCCGAGCGCGCGTCGCGGGGCTACCCCGGCTTCGACGCGCACGAGTATCCGACGTGCTTCGTCTGCGGGCCCGCGCGCGACGACGGCCTGGGCGTGTTCGCGGGCGCGGTCGACGGCACCGGCGTCTTCGCCGCGCCCTGGCTCGCGCCGGACGACGTCTCGCGCACCTTCGTCTGGGCCGCGCTCGACTGCCCCGGTGCGATCGGCGTCGGT
>DASTHC010000133.1:0-21483 GCA_035718485.1 Gaiellaceae bacterium | reverse complement strand
GCCGTGCTCCGCGAGCACCTCGCCGTACCGCTCCCGAAGCGCCCGCTCGAGCCGGGTCGAGCCCTCGATGTCCGTGAACAAGAACGTGACCGTGCCGCTTGGCAAATCGGAATGGCGCGACTCGGTCACTTCGTTCACATCAGCCCGCCGTCATCGTAGGAACAGGTGGGCGGGATTCATAGGGCCCCGGCCACGCGCTGACTCGCGCGGTTCCTGAGCGCAGGAGTCTCATTCGTCCGCGCGGTCGGCCGAAGCCTCGCTCGAAGTCACATCGGCATTCGCGCAGAATCGCTCGCAGAGATGTCTTTCCTCGACGCGTGCCATCCGGCTGGGTGAACCGCATCGGCATCGCACTCGCGGCTCTCGCCGGCGTCGTCCGCAACGGCAACCTCCGCCGTAGCGAGCTCGCCTGGGGCGCCGCGATCACGGCCGAGTGGGCCCACTTCGTCGCGCTTGGCGTCTTCGCTTACGACGTCGGCGGCACTGTGGCCGTCGGGATCGCGGGGCTCGTTCGCCTGCTGCCCGCTGCGCTGGTCGCGCCGTTTGCTGCCTCGCTCGGCGATCGCTTCCGGCGTGAGCGCTTCCTCGTCGGTGTCGCGCTGGTCGGATCGGCCGCGCTGGCCGGATCGGCTGCGGCGTACTACGCCGGCAAGAACGCGGTGCTCGTCTTCGTCCTTGCGGGGCTCGTCGGGCTCGCGTCGACGCTCGTCAGGCCGGCGCTCCAGGCGCTCCTGCCGTCGCTCGCGCGGACGCCGCAGGAGCTGATCGCCGCGAACAGCGCGACTTCGACGGTGGAGGGGCTCGGAACGCTCGTCGGTCCGCTCGCGGCCGGGGTGCTCGTCTCGCTCGCCGATGTCGGCCTCGTGTTTGCAGTCGGGTCGGTCGCGTTCGCGGCGGCGGCAGTGCTGTTCGCCCGCGTGCGTGTCGAGGGCCGTATGCACGCCGTGCCGGCAAGCCCCGTCCGCGGTGCGCTGCGGTCGGTTTTCTCGGGCTTCGAGACGGCGCTGCGCGAACGGCGGCCTCGGCTCGTGATCGGGCTCGTGTTCGCGCAGGCGTTCGTGCGCGGCTGCCTGAACGTCTTGATCGTGGTCACCGTCTTCGAGGTGCTCGACGCCGACCCTGGCGCCGTCGGCTACCTGACGGCCGCGCTGGGCGTCGGCGGTTTGATCGGCGCCTTTGGGTCGCTTGCCGTCGTCCGGCATCGACTCGCCGTTCCGTTCGGGCTCGCGCTCGTGTTCTGGGGCCTGCCGATCGCGCTGGTCGCTCCGCGGCCGGACCTGGCGCTCGCGCTCGTCCTGCTCGCGATCGTCGGTGCGGCGAACAGCGTCGAGGACGTCGCCCTGTTCACGCTGATCCAGCGGATCGTGCCGGACGAAGTTCTCACCCGCGTGCTCGCCGTCGTCTGGGCCGTCGCGATGGGCGCAGTCGCGCTCGGTTCGGTCGCCGCTCCGGCTCTCGTCGAGGCCGCGGGGCCGCGTCGCGCGCTTGTCGTCGTTGGTGCGATCCTGCCGTTGCTCACGCTCCTCAGCTGGCGTGGTCTCGTCGAGATCGACAAGACTGTGGCCGCGCCGACGGCCGAGCTCGCGCTCGTCGACGCCGTCCCGATGTTTGCGCCGCTGTCGATCGCAGCGAAGGAGTACATGGCGAGGCGCCTCGTGTCGGTGCCCGTTTCCGCCGGCGACGTCGTGATCCGCGCCGGCGATCCCGGCGATCGGTTTTACATCGTCGCGGACGGCGACTTCGACGTCCTCGCCGACGGTGCGGATCGCAAGATGGTTGGGGGCGACTACTTCGGCGAGATCGCGCTGCTTCGAGACGTGCCGCGCACGGCGACTATCCGAGCGGTCGTCGACGGGCAGCTCTACGCGCTCGAGCGGGCCGACTTCCTCGCCGCCGTAACTTCGCACTCGGCCGCGCGCGTCGCCGGGGAGGCCGTTGTCGAGGAGCGGCTGACCGGCACCGAGCCGTTGCGCGATCGTGGCTGAGCTCTGAAGCTAAGCGGGCGGGGCTGCATCGGGAGCGGCGGGTGCCCGCCGGTAGAGGAGCACGCTCGTCACGAGCAGCCAGAGCGGGAAGGCCCAGACCACACCGGCCCAGCCGATCGGAATGATCGCGAGCAGAAGGGCGATCGCGACGTTCGGGTGCGTCGGGTCCTGAGCGGGGGGCGGCCCTCCGGAATTGCGTCGAGCGCAGGGTCCCAGGCTGGGAGACCGACCTCGGCTAACCGCTGCACGGCTGCGAGTGGCAACACCTGGGAAACTTGAGCAGGGTGGCAGGAGAGCAGGGCGAGCCCAGGCCGGACAGAGACAAGCTCACGCTTGTCTTCAGGCTTCCGGAGGGACACCGACCGCGGACCGAGCGGCTTTTCTGGGCCGATTCGGAGAGCGGGCCGACGTTCGTAGTTGTGAGGCCGGACGGTTCCGTGCTGGCCGATCCCACTGCTGGGTGGATCAGCCTCGACGGCATCAACTTCGACACCAGAGACGAACCGCCCACCAAGGTGTACTGCCGGAACGTCAGCGAGCGCGGTCTCGGCAAGGCTGCTGATCGGGCCGGTCTGAACCGGCCGGCGTCCCCAGGCTCGGAATGCACGACCTCCGGCACACCGCGATCTCGCACTGGATCGCTGCGGGACTCGATGTCGTCACCGTGCAGCGGCGTGCCGGCCACGCACGGCCCTCGATCACACTCGACCTCTATTCGCACGAGTTCGCTGAAGGTCAGCGTTCCGCTGAGACGCGGGCGACGCTGCGCGCTGTCGGCACCATCGGAATCCGACCACATTCCGACCACAGCGGTGGGTCCTAGGCGTGCCGCGAGCGAGCAGAACCGAAAGGCCCGCGTATGCAGGCCTTCTTACCCATGGAGCGTGCCGGGATCGAACCGGCGACCTCCGCCTTGCAAAGGCGGCGCTCTCCCAGCTGAGCTAACGCCCCGAGCGAGGTCAGTGTAGCCCTCGCTCGGGGCGGTTCAGGTGTGTTTTAGGCCGCGCGCTCCAGGCGCTCTTCGAGCCTCGCCCGCTTGACGATCGCCTCGGGGTCACCGAAGCGAAGGCGGGCGCGGAAGGCGCGGTGCTCGTTCCAGAGCTGTTCGAGACGCGTGTCGAGAGCCTTGAGCTCCGCCGCCAGCTCGGGGTCGTGTCCCTGAGCCAGCAGGCCGTAGAGCTCGGTGCGGCGCTCGCTGGCGCGCTCGATCTCGTTGTGGATCTCCTGCAGCGTCATACCCTTTTCAACGACGGACACAGACTGGACATTCCGCTACCGGGGCGGGCGAAACAGGTACCAGGCCACGACGAACGCCCCCACGAGACCCGCCGCGACGGCTAGGGCGAGGAGCGCCTCGTCGCTCACTCGTAACCCAGCTCGCCGAGCCGATCCTCGTCCATCCCGAAGTAGTGCCCGAGCTCGTGGAGAACGGTGATCCGGATCTCCCGCTCGAGGTCGGCGGGGTCGGGGAAGTCGGCCTCGAGCGGCAGCCGGTAGACCGTGACCTTGTCCGGCATGTAGTCGCCGCCGCCCTCGAACAGGCCCAGCAGGTCGGGCTCCTCGGGGTGCTCGTCCTCGACGACGACCGCGACGTTCTCGAGGTGCCGGGCGATCTCGGGCGGCAGCGAGTCGAGCGCTCGCCGCACGTGCTCCTCGAAGGTCAATAGCTCGGTCGGACCGGCGCCCTCGGCCGGAGCACGAGCGCCGTGACGACGCCGAAGAGGAACCCGCCGACGTGCGCGAAGACGGCCACCCCTCCGCCCGCCGGCGGGTGCAGGAACTGGAATCCGGCGTCCCAGAGCTGGAACGCGAAGTAGATGCCGAGGAAAATCATCGCCGGTATCTCCCGCAGGAAGAAGAAGAAGAACAGCGTCAGCACCTTCGCGCCCGGGAGGAGCACGAGGTACGCGCCGAGGACGCCCGAGATCGCGCCGGACGCTCCGAGGTTCGGGATGTCCGCCCCTTCCGGCGACGTCGAGAGCGTGATCGCGGTCTGGAGCGCGGTCGCCGCGAGCCCGGCCAGGAGGTAGAAGATCAGGTAGCGGACGCGTCCGAACGCATCCTCGACGTTGTTCCCGAAGATCCAGAGGAACAGCATGTTCCCGGCGAGGTGGACGATGCTGGCGTGCATGAACATCGATGTGAAGACGGTGATCGGCCAGTCCTCGCCCACGACCGGACAGGAGTCGTTCACCTCGCACGGGTGGAACGCGAGCTGGTTCACGGCGCCGTTGAGGTCGGGCGCCTCGTAGAGGAAGAAGACGAGGGCGTTCGCGACGATCAACCCCACCGTCACGACCGGGAATCGCCGCGTCGGGACGTTGTCCCTGAGCGGGATCACCGGACGATGAGCGCGAGCAGCGCCTTCTGCGAATGCAAGCGGTTCTCCGCCTCGTCCCAGATCGCCGATTGCGGCCCGTACGCGATCTCCTCCGTGATCTCCTCACCGTAGTGCGCGGGGAGGCAGTGGAGGACGATCGCGTCGTCGTCCGCGAGCTCGAGCAGCTCGTCGCGGATGCCGTAGCCGTCGAGATCGCGCAGCCTCCGCGCGCGGTCCTCCTCCTGGCCCATGCTCGTCCAGACGTCCGTGTAGAGAACGTCGGCGTCCTGCGCGGCCTCGCGCGGATCGTGGACGACGCGCACAGCGGCGCCCGTCTCCTCCGCCGCCGTTCGGGCGGTGTCGAGGGGTCCGGCCTCCGGCTCGTAGCCGGGTGGTACGGCTGCGGTGAAGTGCATCCCGAGCTTCGCGGCGGCGACCATGAGCGACGCGCAGACGTTGTTCCCATCGCCGAAGTACGCGACGCGCACGCCGTCGAGCCGGCCGAAGCGCTCGCGAATCGTCATCACGTCGGCGAGTGCCTGGCACGGATGCGAGCTATCCGTCAGCCCGTTGATCACCGGGATCGTCGAGTTGCGCGCGAGCTCGTCGACGTCCGACTGCGCGAACGTGCGGATCATGATCGCGTCGAGGTAGCCGGAGAGGACGTGCGCGGTGTCCTTGATCGTCTCTCCGCGGCCGAGCTGGAGATCCGAGGCGGACAGGTAGAGCGCCGCCCCGCCGAGCTGGAACATCCCGACCTCGAACGACACGCGGGTGCGCGTCGAGGGCTTCTGGAAGATCATCCCGAGCGTCCGCCCGGGGAGGAGCGCGAGGTCTTCGCCGGCGGCGTGGGCCCGCTTCAGCTCGTCGGCGAGGTCGAGCGTGCGCAGGAGCTCCTCGCGGCTCCAGTCGGCGACTCTCGTGAAGTCGCGGCCCTTGAGGTCGTCCGAAACGGCGATCACGGCACGCGGGATCCTACGGGTCGTCTTCCTCGCGCTTCCGGCTCCTGACCGCCGCCCAGAGCAGGAGGCCGCCGATCGCGATCGCGCTCGAGAGCTCGACGATCAGGCCCGGCGTCCCGCCGTGGGCGAGGATCAGCCGCGCGAGAGCAACCACAGGCCGCCCACCGTGTAGAGCACCATCAGGCCAAGCATCGCGTACTGGGTGCGCAGCGCGACCTTCGTCGACCCGAAGAGGGCGAGCGCCTTGTCGTGGGCGATCATCAGCCCGAGCACGTGGCCGGTCACGAGCGCTCCCGCCTGGGCGTACCAGATCTCGTCGGCGGAGAGCGGCTGGACGTTCACGCGGAAGTCGAGCGTGCCGAAGAGGTCCCAGCCGTAGCCGAACGGGTCTGACGCGAGCGGGATCGCCAGCTGCCCCTGGATCAGCAGCAGCGTGAGGTAGTGCGCGACCACGTACGCGAGTGCGATGGGGATCAGGCTGCCGATGAACGCCTGCTCGAGGCGGGAGCCCTTGCCGCCGATCCGCCGAGCGATCTCGGCCGCGAGCACGTACGCGCCGGCGACGAACGTGACGGCGATCGCGAGCCCCGCGAGGTTGAACGCGATCGCGCCGGCCTGGCTGTCGATCCGGAACAGCCGGTCCTGCCAGAAGCTCGTGCGGCTGAACCCGTCGAAGGCGACCGAGCCGAGCATCACCGCGACGAACGCGACCGTTCCCGGGCGCTCGACGTCCCGCGCGACGCGGTCGAGCGGCCGCCGCAGCGAGAACCGGCTCTCGCGGAGCGTCGTGAGCGAGAGGCGGGAGAGCAGGCCGAAGTAGACCGTGAACGCCTCGCCGTTCGGGAGCCACGTGTCGCGCCCGAACGCCGCCATCCCGACCCAGGTGATCCAGCTGTAGATCGCGATCGCGAGGGCGAGCATGCGCGGGTCCGACGGATCGGTGTACGCGAGCTCCATCGCGGCGAACGCGAAGAGGAGTGCGGCGGCCGGCCAGCGGCCGAGCCGCTCCGGGTAGGTGAACGGCGGCTCCCAGGTGAGCCCGGACTTGTCCCACAACCACGCGACGGCGTCGGCGGCCGCGCGCCACGGGTTCACCCACGCCCAGACGTTGCCGAACAGGATCGTCAGCGGGACGAGCCCGAGCCAGAAGAGCACCCAGATGAACGTCGGCGCGATGTTCGTTCCGACCGAGCGCTCCCCGACGAGCGCAGCCGTGAACACCACGACGAAGAGACCGAAGCCGATCGCGCCGCAGAGCACGCGGAGCGCCGCGCGCGGCACGCGGAGCAGGCTCCGCAGATGCTCGCGCTCGAGGAGCGGCGAGCGCCAGAGCGCGCCGAGTGCCGCGAACGAGAGGACGAGCACCGCAGCCGCGCCGTAGTAGGCGAGCCACTGCGGGATCGGCGGATCCTGGATGTTGCCGATCCCGTGGGCGAGCGGGAGCAGCACGCTCAGGGGAGGACGGTGAGCTGCGCGATCTGCTCGCCGCGGTTCTCGAGCTCGATCTCGAAGCGGCCCGTGAGCGTCGCGTCGAAGCGGATGCGCACGGGCTTGCCGGGAGCCACGTCGGCCATCAGGTCGTAGCCGTGGACGTGCACCTCGTCGGAGACGTCCGAGCCGACGATCACGACGACGGGGTCGCCCTTCTTCGCCTGCGCGCGGACGATGCCGTCGACCGGCTTGCCGCCCCGGACGCGGACGACGACCTGCACGGCTTTTGGTGCGGCAGTGGTCGCCGCTTCCGTCGTCGTGCCGGCGGTCTCGGTGGCCGTCGTGGCGGTCGTCGTCGGCGCTGCCTGTCCGTCGTCGTCGCCGTCCGGGCGGAAGATGAGGAACAGGACGACGAGCGCCGCGAGCGCTCCGAGCCCGATCAGAAGCCGCATGCCTCTCATTCGCCGTCGGTAGGTGTAGCGGATTGACGGTTAAGCGCGCTCAAATGTGCAGCGCAGCCGTCTCCTCGATCAGGCCCCTCTCCGCGAGTACGTCCGCGAGCGTGGGCTCGCCGACCTCCTGCAACCGGTACGTGACGCGAAGCGCCGGCCGCTCGAAGTCGACGAGCCGGCGCAGGTCGATCGGCGTCCCGATGAGCACGAGGTCGGCGTTCGACCGCTCGATCGTCTCGCGGAGGTCGTCGACCTGCTCGCGGCCGTAGCCCATCGCCGGGAGGAGCGCGCCGACGTGCGGGTAGTCCGCGAACGTCTTCGCGATCGAGCCGACCGCGAACGGTCGCGGATCGACCAGCTCGGCGGCGCCGTGCTGCTTCGCGGCGAGAACCGCCGCGCCGTACGCCATCTCCCCGTGCGTGAGCGTCGGGCCGTCCTCGATCGCCAACACGCGCTTGCCGCGGATCTCCGACGCGTCGCCTTCGACGTGGAAGGGGGAGGCAGCGAGCACGACTTGCGCGTTCGTCGTGTGCTCGTGGATCGAGTTCAGCACGGCGTCGATGCCCTCCTGCGGCGCGCTGTCGATCTTGTTCACGACGCAGACGTCGGCCATGCGCAGGTTCGTCTCGCCGGGGTGGTACCGGAGCTCGTGGCCCGGCCGGTGCGGGTCGACGACGACGATATGCACGTCCGGCTTGACGAACGGCGTGTCGTTGTTGCCGCCGTCCCAGAGGATGACGTCCGCCTCCTGCTCGGCGCGCTCGAGGATCGCCGCGTAGTCGATGCCCGCGAAGACGAGGTTGCCCTCGGCGATGTGCGGCTCGTACTCCTCGCGCTCCTCGATCGTCGCGTCGGCGGCCTCGAGGTCCTCGTAGCGCTCGAAGCGCTGCACGCCCTGCTTCGCGAGGTCGCCGTAGGGCATCGGGTGGCGGAGGACGGCGACGCGCTTCCCCGACCCGCGGAGCAGCTCGGCCACGCGGCGCGTCGTCTGGCTCTTCCCCGAGCCGGTGCGCACGGCGCAGATCGCGACGCACGGCTTCGACGACGCGATCATCGTGTCGCGGGGGGAGAGGAGGACGTAGTCGGCGCCGGCCGCGAGCGCGCGCGAGCCGACGTGCATCACGTGCTCGTGCGTCACGTCGGAGTACGCGAAGACGACCTGGTCGATCTCGTGCTCGCGGACGATGCGCTCGAGGTCGGACTCCGGGAGGATCGGGATGCCGTCGGGGTACGCGTCGCCGGCGAGCGCGCGCGGGTAGACGCGGCCGTCGATGTTCGGGATCTGCGTCGCCGTGAACGCGACCACCTCGACGTCGTCGCGGCCGCGGTAGACGACGTTGAAGTTGTGGAAGTCCCGTCCGGCGGCGCCTGCGATGAGGACGCGGGTCGGATTCATGCATACACCTTATTCAGTGACGGGGACGGTCCCGCGCTTGACACGGGCGGCGGGCGTTCGTACCGTCCCCGCGCCTGTGAAGCGCGGCGGCCTGATCAAGTTCGTGATTGTGATGGTCCTCGTCCTCGTCTTCGTCGTCGGCTGCTCGGTGCTCCTGCGAAGCGGCGGCTCGGGGGGCGGCGGAGGAGCCGGCGAGGAGGCCGAGCTGACGACGATGACCTTCCAGCAGTTCAGCTCGGTGCAGAACGGGGTGACTGAGCAGGAGCTCGAGGACGAGTTCGGCGAGCCCGTTCCTCGGCAGACGGTGCTCGAGGCCGGCGTGATCGCCGACGATCCGCTGACCGCGAACTGCGTGTACTACAAGGCGAATCCGCCGACGTTCGGCGAGTGGTTCGAGTTCTGCTTCGACGCCGGGACGCTCGCGAACAAGAACAGCTTGTAAGCGCGTTACGCCTGGGCGTGCTCGCGCACGCTCTCGGCGACCGACTCCATCTCGATCGACGCGCCCGTCACCTCGCGGAGCAGCTCGTCCGCGTTCATCCGCTGGCCCTCCGACCAGAGCTCGCGGAGGAGCGAGCCGGCCGAGCGCTGCGTGTACCAGTCGCGCCCGAACCTCTCACGCAGGAACGAGCTGAGCTGGGCCTCGAGCGCCCAGGCGCGGAGGTAGGCGTGGACGTAGAAGCGCCCGTCCATGTCCCAGAGGTAGTCCTCGGCGGCCGGCGTGATCTTGAGCGCGTCCGCCTGGAGCTCGACGTAGCGGTCGCGGAGCGCGGTCGGGTCGTCGGCCTGATGGAACTCGATCTCGTAGAGGAGCTTCGCGCAGTAGCGGCGCACGAAGTAGAGGAGCACAGCGGCACCTTCCGACGCGTACTCCTGCGGCTTCGGGAAGTCGAGCATCTTCGAGAGCCAGCCGGGGTCGTCGGTCAGGTGCTCGAGCAGCATCGCCCAGCCCTCGGTCACCGCGTTGTCGCCGAGTCGCTTGTCCTCGACCGAGAGCGCGCCTGAGGTGTGCGCGAAGTGCTCGGCATGGCCGGCCTCGTGGAACAGCGCGCTCCAGTCGTCCGCGCCGCCGGTCGGCTTGATCACCAGCATCACCTTCCCGGGCACCTCGATCGGCACGCAGAACGCGCGCGGATCCTTGAGCGGCCGGTTCTCGACGTCGAGATGGACGTTCTGCTGCGCGTCGAGGTCGACGCCGAGCCCCATCAGCGTCTCGCGGAGCGCGGGCAGCATCCGGTCGGCCGGGAAGCCGGCGTCCCAGGTCGTCGCGCGCATCATGCGGTCCTTGTCCCAGCGCTCCGCCTCGGAGAGCGGCATCCCGACGCGGTTGCGGAACAGACGGTCGCCGATCCGGGTGTGCAGCTGCTCGGTCGAGGCGAGCAGCGAGCGGCACTGGTCGGCGAGGCCTTCGAGGTCGTAGCCGAACTGCTGGTACAGCTCGAAGTAGTTCTTCGCCCCGAGCTCGCGCACCGCGTCGCGCGTACGCGCGTGCGCCTCGAGGTAGAGCGGGTTCAGGTGCTCGTCGACGAGCTCGTTCCGCACGCGCTCGAGCCGCTCGCGCTTCGCCCGGTCGGGCTCGTTCATGATCGCCGGCTTGAGCATCCGGAACGGGATCTCCTCGCCGTCGACCGTCGGCTTGAGCCCGGCCTCGGCCTCCGCGAGCTTCTCCTCGAGCTCCTTCGTCAGCTGGCCGAGGTAGCCCTCGCACGCGAAGCGCCAGAGCTCGCGGATCCCCGCGCTCCCGTTCACCGCCGCGCCGATCGACTGCGCCTGCTCGAGCGTCGTCAGGTCGGCGAAGTCGTCGTAGATCGCCTCGATCTCGAGCTTCTCCTTGTGGCCGGCGAAGTGGAGGTAGTACTCCTCGTCGAGTCGGGCGATGAAGCGGTCGGCGCGCCCGCGGTAGGCGTCGAGGTCGCGGGCGGACGCTGGGGCAACGGTCGGCATCGGGCTCGTAGGATAGTCGGATGCACGAGATCCGCCTCCGGACCGACCGCCGGACGCAGCTCCTCGACATCACCGGAGCCGTCCAGGACGCGGTGAACGGCAACGGCGACATCTCGGCCGCCCTGATCTTCGTCCCGCACACGACGGCCGGCGTGACGATCAACGAGCACGCCGACCCCGCGGTGGCGCGCGACTTCGAGGCGGCACTCGAGAAGATGGTCGGCGACGACTGGGGCTGGCAGCACATCGAGGAGGGCGAGGAGAACGCGCCCTCGCACATCCGGGCCGCCTTGATGAGCCCCCAGGTGCTCGTTCCGGTCAGCGACGGACGGCTCGCGCTCGGGACGTGGCAGGGGATCTTCTTCTGCGAGTTCGACGGGCCGCGCGAGCGGAAGGTTTACGTCTCGGCCCTGCGCTGACCCGTGATCGAGGTCGACAACCTCAAGAAGCGCTTCGGGAGCGTGGTCGCCGTCGACGGCCTGAGCTTCCGCGCGGAGCCGGGCTCGATCACCGGCTTCCTCGGGCCGAACGGCGCCGGGAAGTCGACCACGCTCCGCACGATTCTCGGGCTCGTCCACCCGGACGCCGGCAACGCGACCGTGCTCGGGCAGCCGTATCGCGCGCTCGCGCACCCGCTGCACCGCGTCGGCGCTGTGCTCGAGGCGAGCGAGGTCCATCCCGGCCGCTCGGGCCGGAACCACCTGCGCGTCCTCGCGACCGCGGCCGGCTTGCCGCGATCGCGCGCCGACGAGGTGCTCGCGCTCGTCGAGCTGAGCGCGGCGGCGAAGCGTCGTGTGAAGGGCTACTCGCTCGGCATGCGCCAGCGGCTCGGCCTTGCGTCCGCGCTGCTCGGCGATCCGGAGGTGCTCGTCCTCGACGAGCCGGCGAACGGGCTCGACCCGGCGGGGATCAGGTGGCTGCGCGACTTCCTCCGCTCGCTCGCCGCGGAGGGCCGGACCGTCCTGCTCTCGAGCCACGTCCTCGCGGAGGTCGCGCAGACCGTCGACCAGCTCGTGATCATCCATCGCGGCCGGCTCGTCCAGCAGGGCTCGATGACCGACGTGCTCGCGCGGGCGCACGGGGCGACCCGCGTCCGGACGCCCGACGCCGCGAGGATCCGCGAGCTGCTCGCGGCGCAGGGTACGTCGGTCACGGAGCTCGAGGACGGCGCGCTCGCGGTCGAGCTCCCGCCCGAGAAGGTCGGCGAGCTCGCCGCGGCAAACGGGATCGTCCTGCACGAGCTCACCGTCGAGCAGGCCACGCTCGAGGAGGTCTTCTTCGAGCTCACGGGAGGCGAGACGACCCAGTGAGCGCGCTCGTCGCCTCGGAGCTGCTCAAGATCCGCACGACGCGGTCGTTCTGGGGGTACGTGGCCGCGATCGCCCTGCTGACCGGCGTCGGAGCCGCCGCACACATCGGGTCGACGCAGGAAGCGGCCCGCCACGAGCAGAGCTTCCAGCTCGGGCTCGTCGACATCGTCGGCGTCGCGGTCGTCATCGCGATCATCCTCGGGATCACGATCGTCACGAACGAGTTCCGGCACGGGACGATCACGCCGACGTTCCTCGTCGAGCCGCGGCGCGAGCGGGTGCTCGGCGCGAAGTCGATCGCGGGAGTCGCGTTCGCCCTTGCGTTCGCGGTCCTGGCGTTCGTCGTGATCGCCGCCGTCGCGATCCCGTGGCTCGCGATCATCGACATCCCGCTGCGGCTCGGCGAGGGCGACGTGTGGACGCGCATCGCCGAGCAGCTCTTGTCCGTCGTGCTGTGGACGCTGCTCGGGATCGCGATCGGGACGGTCGTCCAGAACCAGGTCGCGGCGCTCGTCGGGACGCTGATCTGGATCTTCCTCGGCGAGACGCTGCTCGCGGGCCTCTTCTCGCTGCTCGACGTCGACGGGTGGGCCGCGTACCTGCCGTTCCACGCGCTCGACGCGGCCGACGGGACCGGCGGAGAGAACCTCCTCTCGTACTGGCCGGGCGTCCTCGTCTCGCTCGGGTGGATCGCGCTCCTCGGCGCCGCGGGAACGTGGCGCACACTGCGCCGCGACATCACCTGAGCCGGACGGCCTACGCTGCGGGCATGGCCCCACCGGTCACGAAGGACCAGGAGATCGAGCTCACGATCGACTCGCTCGCCTACGGCGGCAACGGCGTCGCGCGGCTGAACGGGTTCGTCGTCTTCGTCCGGCGCGGGCTGCCGGGCGACCGCGTCCGCGCACGGGTGACGAAGGTGAAGCGGAACCACGCCGAGGCGCTCGCCACGGAGATCATCGAGCCGGGCCCGAAGCGCGTCGACGCGCCGTGCCGGCACTACCCGGCCTGCGGCGGCTGCCGCTTCCAGGACCTCGCGTACGAGGCGCAGCTCGAGGCGAAGTCGGGCCAGATCCGCGACGCGTTCACGCGCCTCGGCGGCCTGCCGGATGCGCCGCTCGAGGAAATCGTCCCTGCGAGGTCGATCTTTCACTACCGCAACAAGCTCGAGTACTCGTTCACGCAGGACGAGGACGGCCCGACGCTCGGCTTCCACAGGGCGGGGCGTTGGGACGAGGTGCTCGAGATCGAGCAGTGCTGGCTCACGACCGACCTCGGCAACGCGATCCGGAACGCCGTGCGCGACTGGGCGCGCGAGGAGCGGCTCGAGGCGTACGACCAGGAGAAGCAGACCGGCTACCTCCGCCACCTCGTCTACCGCGAGGGGCGGAACACGGGCCAGGTGCTCGTGCAACTCGTCACGGCGCCCGGCGAGCGTTTCGAGACTGGTTACTTCGCGGAGGTGCTGCGTCGCTTCCCCGAGGTGCGCTCCGTGCACTGGGCGATCAACGACACGCCCGCCGAGGTCACGAACCTCCCGACCCGCCTCCTCTGGGGCGACGACTCGATCGAGGAGCAACTCTGCGGCCTCCGCTTCCGCGTGAGCCCCAACGCGTTCCTCCAGACGAACACCGAGATGGCCGAGGTGCTGTACGGGATCGCGCGCGAGTTCGCCGGGCTGACCGGAGCGGAGACCGTCTGGGACCTCTACTGCGGGATCGGGACGATCGGGCTCACGCTCGCGTCCGACGCGCTGACCGTGTGGGGGGTCGAGGTCTCGGAGGAGTCGGTCGCCCGCGCGATCGACAACGCCGAGCTGAACGGCGTGTCGAACGCGGCCTTCTTCGCCGGCAGCGTCGGGCAGGCGATCGAGGAGCTCCGCGACCGCTCGGGGCCGCCCGACGTCGTCGTCGTCGACCCGCCGCGCGCCGGGCTCGCCGGGAAGGCGCTTCGCCGCCTCGGCCGGATCGGCGCGCCGCGGATCGTCTACGTCTCGTGCAACCCGACGACGCTCGCGTCCGACGTGAAGACCCTGCGCGCGGACTGGGGCTATGAGCTCCTCCGGGCGCGGCCGGTCGACATGTTCCCGCACACGCCGCACGTCGAGTGCGTCGCGCTGCTCGAACAAACCGCTCCGCCCGCGCAGTCGTAGAACGCTACGGAGGCGGGTCTTCCCCTGCCGACTCCCGATGGGCGGGTGCTTCCGGTGCCCGGGGCGCCCGCCCTTCCCTTCGCCACGCCCGGAACGCGCGCCACAGGAGGTCGGCGTTCGCGAGCAGGAAGCCGAGCGCGAGCAGCGGCAGCGCCGGGAGCCCGCTGACGTCGAAGAAATACGTCCCCGCGAGGGTCAGGCCGAACGAGAGCGTCATCGCGAGCCACGTCGCGCGGACGCGCAGCCGGAAGCGGTCGGCTGCGCCGAGGAAGAGCGCGAAGAAGAGGAGGTCGGGCAGCCCGAGCTTCGCCGACGAGTCGACGCTGTCGGCGCGGAGGTCCGTCGGCGCGAAGCGGCTCGACGTCGCGGGGCCGTGCTGCTCGCCCTTGTTCACGGCGTCCCCGCGCGCGACGATCGTCGCCGAGCCGTCGCCTGCCCCGCGGGTGACGACGCGGTAGGTGTAGTCGCGGTCGGCGTCGAGCTCGGCCTCGAGGAACCCAACCTGCCCGTTGTCGTTCTCGTCGCGCAGCGGCTCGTCGTTCCGCTTCCCGCCGGGTGTCCGGTAGACGTCGAACGACCTCGGGCCGGCGAGCGGCTCGCGCCAGACGATGAAGACCTGCCGCTCGCCCGGCAGCGGGAACGAGAACGAGAGCGCCGAGAACACCTCCGGCCGCTCGCTGATGATGTGATGCGTCGGCCCGCGCCAGACCGAGTACGAGTCGACGATCGGGATCATGAGCGCGACGAGTGCGACCCAGAGCGCGCTCTCGAAGTAGCCGAGGAACCAGAACGCAACTGCGGTCGCCGCACCGAGCTTCGCGAAGTTGGCGACCACCTCGAGGTCGGCGCGGCTCGCGACGACGGCGAGCACGGCGAGCGCGATCCCGGCTCCGAGTAGGCCGCGCCACCGCCGCAGCGGCAGTGCGACCCAGACGAGCGCGAACACGGCCGGGATCAGCACGAAGGCGACGAAGAGCACGTCCGCGGTCGTCGGGAGGTTTGGGCCGTGACGGAAGAGCGCGTAGTACGCGAGCAGCGCGCCGAGCAGCGCGAGACCGGCGACGAGCCTCGGCGTTAGTACGGCGGAAGCTCGGCCCACCACGCCCCGACCGCCTTGAACGCCTGCCAGAAGCGCGTCTTCGCCGGCGCTTCGTCGAGGGAGGCGTCGATGTCCGGCACGACGAGCCCGTCGATCGTCGGCGTGAACCGCTGCACTTCGCCGACGCGTTCTTCGAGCGTGCCGGCGAGCGGGAACGAGAGCGAGTTCACGAACGCGAGCGCGTCGTCGCCCATCACGACGACGAGCTTCGGCTGGACGATGTGGAGCTCGCGCGTCAGCTGCGCGCGCGCCTCATCCTCGTCCTGGCCGACGAACTTGATGCAGTTCGTGCCGTAGACGGCGAGCGGGTCGACCCGCAGCCGCTGGAGCGACTTGAGGATCGCCTGCCCGGCGCGGCCGAAGAACGCGACTCCCTCCTGCACCTCGGGAGGCTGGGGCCCGTACTTGACCATGAAGACGTCCGCGAGCGGGTGGCCGGAGCCGAGAACGGGCACGGCGCCCTCCGGTGCGGACCGCGCGATCTCGTCTCCGAGGTCGTTCGTCTCGGAGATTGCTTTTTGCAGGTACTTCTCGGAGATTTCGTCGGACGGCACGGCGGACACGGCGGGGTCCTACGAGTTCGTGCTCAGCGAACTCTTTCCTTGGCCTGGGCCGCCCACTTGAGCGACTGGAGGTAGAGGAGCGACCTCGGACGGCGGAGGACCTGCGCCGTCCGGAGGCTCTGCAGGAACTCCTCCGGCCCGTCGAACGCGCGCATCCGGAGCACGCCCGTCCCGACGCCCTGCAGGACGTGGGCATCGGAGCCGGCGCCCATCTGGAGGCCGTACTTGCGGGCGAAGCGGAGGGCTTCGTCGTTGTACGCCTCGAAGAGGAGCCGCGCGTTGTAGACCTCGAGCACGTCGATCTCGGCGAGGTGGCGGTGGATCGTCGCCGGGTCGGGGATCGTGTGGATGCGGTCGAAGGGGTGCGGGAGGTAGACGACGCCGCCCTGCTCCTTGATCGCGGCCACCGTGTCCTCGAAGGACATCCCGCGGGGGATCTCCTCGTCGAGGAAGAGGCCGATCACCTCGCCCTGGTCGTCGGTCTTGACCTCCTCGCCCGGGATGACGACCAGCTCGCGGCCGCGTGCGTGCTCGACCGCCTCGAGCGCGCCGCCGAAGACGTTGTGGTCGGTGATCGCGATCGCGCCGAGCCCCTGCGCCTCGGCGTGGTCGATCAGCTCGGGCACGGGGATCTGGCAGTCGTTCGACCAGTTCGTGTGCATGTGCAGGTCGGCGAGGATCCACGGCCGGTCGGCGAGCGGATCGCCGTCGCCGGACGGGCGGCGCCTGCGGGCGAGCCGTTCGTAGAGCGACTCGAGCTCGGCAGCGACCGCGGAGAAGCTCTGCGGCTCGGCCCATGCGCGCGACGCGCGCTGCTCGCGGAGCAGGTGCTCCTCGTCCTCGGCGAGCCGCGCGACCGCGGCGGCGGCAAGCTCGGGCTGCTCTTCGAGGCCCGGCGGGTCGACGATCGCCGCGCCCGAGGAGGCCGCCTCGAGCCGGAGCCGCGCCAACCCTCCCGGCGCGGGGACGAACACTGCGGCGCGCGCGAGGAGGTCGGCGCGGTCCGCTCCTGCGCGGAGCGTCGAGATCGAGACCCGGTCGACGACCGCACGCGGGATGAACGGGCGGCCGAAGGTCGTCCGCGTCCGCACGAAGGCGATCTCCCAGCCCGGCAGGTCGCGGAGCGCGCGCAGCACCGCCCGCGCCACCGGTCGCGTCGACGGGCGCCACTCGACCACGATCAGCTGCTCCTTGGCGCGCGGGGCGAAGAGCTCGGTGTCGACCCCCTCCGAGATCACCCCGAAGTCGCCGGGGAAACGCTCGGCCGCGGCGTGAGCAGTCCGCTCGCTCGTCGCGAGCAGCGCGTCGACCCGGCCGAGGAGGCGCTCCCGCTGGGCCTTCCCCGGCGGATAGGCGAGGCGCTCCGGGGAGAAGAAGGTCGCCACGGCGAGCGTCTCGGCGGCGCGGAGCGCGAGGTACGAGAGGCTCGGCAGCCCCGGCTCGACTCCGTGGACGATGTCGAAGCGCCCCTCGCGGAGCGCGAGCTCGAGGTTGAACCGCGCGCCGACCGGCACGCCCATCTGCGAGCGACGCGAGATCGGGACTGCGGGGCCGACGGCGATCACGTCCGCGTCTGAGCCACTCTGGAGCGCCCGCCGTCCCGCCGCGAGGTCGCGCGCGCGATTCGACGGCGCGAGCACGGTCACGTGGTGGTCGAGCTTGCGAAGCTCGCGCGCGAGGCCCTCCACGTGGTCGTTGACCGAGTGCGGCTGCGACCAGGCGAAGGGCGTGACGAGGCAGACGCGGAGCGGCATGCCTGGGACGAGTCTAGTCCCGGGCATCCGCTCCGCCTGCGGACGTGCTCAGACCGTGGAGGGCTCCCGCGTGCGCCGGTGCTCCTCGATGAAGCGCTCGACCGCGTCGTGCGCGTCGTCGTCCGCGATCTGGACGGGCGGCGACTTCATCAGGTAGGAGCTCGGCCCCTCGAGCGCGCCGGCGACGCCGTTGTTCATGGCGAGCTTCGCGAGCCGTACCGCGTCGATCACGATGCCGGCCGAGTTCGGCGAGTCCCAGACCTCGAGCTTGAGCTCGACGTTGAGCGGCACATCGCCGAAGCTCGAGCCCTCCATGCGGATGTAGGCCCACTTGCGGTCGGTCAGCCACGGCACGTAGTCGGACGGGCCGACGTGCACGTTCTTGTCGCCGAGGTCGTAGTCGAGCATCGACGTGACGGCGTTCGTCTTCGAGATCTTCTTCGACTCGAGGCGCTCTCGCTCGAGCATGTTCAGGAAGTCGGAGTTGCCCCCGACGTTCAGCTGCATCGTCTTGTCGAGGTGGACGCCGCGCTCGCGGAAGAGCGAGGTGAGCACACGGTGTGTGATCGTGGCGCCGACCTGCGACTTGATGTCGTCGCCGATGATCGGCAGGCCGGCATCCTCGAAGCGGCGCTGCCAGTACGGCTCCTTCGCGAGGAAGACCGGCATGCAGTTCACCATCGCGCAGCCGGCGTCGAGGATCTGCTCGGCGTACCACTTCGTCGCCATCTCGGAGCCGACGGGCAGGTAGTTGACGACGACGTCGGTCTTCGTCTCCCTGAGGATCCCGACGACGTCGTCGGTCTCGCCGGGCGCCTTGTCGACGATCTCGTTCAGGTACTTGCCGATCCCGTCGTGCGTCATCCCGCGCGCGACCTTGATCCCGGTCGGCGGAACGTCGGCGAACTTGATCGTGTCGTTCGGATGCGCCCAGATCGCGTCGGCGAGATCCTTGCCGACCTTCGTCGTCGTCACGTCGAACGCCGCCGTGAACTCGATGTCGCCGACGTGGTAGCCGCCGAGGTCGACGTGCATCAGGCCGGGGACGAACTGGTCGGGCGACGCTTCGCGGTAGTACTCGACGCCCTGCAGGAGCGCGTTCGCGCAGTTGCCGACGCCGACGATCGCGACCCGGACCTTGCCGTTGTCAGACATTCGAGGAATCTCCTCTGGTTCGAAGTTGGTTCCGCACGTGCAGCACGCGCTGGAGCACCGTGATCCACGCCGTCGCGGCGAGGAGCGCGAGCGGCAGCTCGAGCGGCACCCAGGGCGCGAGCACGAGGCCGGCGGTGATCACGACGACGCGCTCGGCCCGCGAGCCGATGCCGACGTCGCCGCGGAGGCCGAGCGCCTCTGCGCGCGCGCGTGTGTAGCTGACGAGGAACGAGCCCGCGATCGCCGCGACCGTCAGTGCGACGCCGAGCTCGCTCCCGTCCCTCGTGAGGACGAGCGCGATCGCGCCGAGCATGAACGCCTCACTGATGCGGTCGGTGGTGGAGTCGATGAACGCGCCGAACGGCGTGGTCTTCCCGCCCGCACGGGCGAGCGCGCCGTCGAGGATGTCGAGCACGGACCCGGCGACGAAGAGCACCGCGCCGAGCCAGAAGAAGAGCAGCTCGTTCCGGTACTCGAAGTAGACGAGGACCGAGGCCAGACCGCAGAGTGTGACCCCGGCCGTCGTCAGGGCATTCGGCGTCACGCGCGTCCGGGTGAGACCCGTGATCGAGCGGGAAGCGAGGCGCCGCGCGCCGGTGGTGTACGTGTCCTTGACGCGTCCGAGCGTCATGGGGTTAGATCGCACACCTGCTATATAGCATACGTGCGATACACGCGCAGGAGCTAGGAGCCCTCCTAGGCGCGGCGGAGCAGCAGCTTGCGCTCGAGGACGAGCGCGGCGACCCCGGCGACGAGCACGCCGGCCGCGATGTCGAGCCAGAAGTGGTTGCCGGTGGCCATGACCGAGAACCAGACCCACGGCGCCCAGGCGAGCCAGAGCGCCTTCGCCCACCGGTGCTTGACGAGCAGCGCCATCGTGATCCCGACGATGAGCGCGTCCGCCGAGTGCAAGCTCGGCATCGCCGCGTACGGGTTCGATGCGAGCTGGACGAGGCCGCTCCCGTGGTTGAGGCTCGCGAAGCGCGCGAGCGTGTCCACGAACCCGAAGTCCGGGAACATCCGCGGGGGTGCCGTCGGGAGCAGGACGTAGCCCGCGAGCCCGATCACGTTCGCGAGCATCACCAGGTTGCGGAAGCGCGGGAAGACGTCGTTCCGGCGCAGGTAGACCCAGAGGAGCGCGAGCCCGAGGACGGTGAACTGCGAGAGCCAGTACGTCCACGACGTCATCACCGCGAGCACGCGGGACGAGTCGACGAGCCCCTGGATGCTGACCTCGAAGAGCGCGTTCGCGCGGCTCTCGAGGTCGATCGCCTTCAGCCCGTTCTCGAACGCCGCGGCCGCGTTGCGGTCGGCCACCCCGCGGGCGACCTGGTACGCGGCCAGGAACCCGAACCAGATTGCGATCTGGAGGATGAAGTCGCCCCAACCACGCGGAAGAATCCGTCCCCGCTGTTCGGGCGCATGGGCGGCTGCGCTCACGCTCACGGTCGTCGAATTGTAGTCGGAGCGGTGGGCGTCGCGGTCGGGCGTCTTCCGGGCCGTTCACCATGCGTCGTGTGGATCCAGACGTGGAGGACGCGACCCGCCGGACGAGGCTCGCGAACGAGCGGACGTACCTGGCCTGGTGGCGGAGCGGGCTCACGGCGCTCGCGGTCGGAATCGCCGCCGGAAAGCTCGTTCCGGAGCTGAGCGACGGCTCTGGGACGCCCTTCGTCGTGCTGGGCTCGGCCTACGCCGCGCTCGGTGTGCTCTTCATCGTGTTCGCGTACGTGCGGAGCCGCTCGGTGGAGCGGTCGCTCGCGAGCGGGGGGTTCGCGCCGCTCGACGATCGGGTCGCGGCGGTGTTGACAGGCGTGGGCGTCGTGCTCGGGGTCGCGACGGTTCTGATCGTCCTGCTGGCGGACTAACCGCCGATCTGCGACATCGAGCGCGACGCGCGGACGAAGCCCGGCTCGTTGATCCGGTGCTTCAGCTCCTTGTGCGCGACTGCGTTGCGGAGCAGCGCGACCAGCTCGTCGTCGGTCGCGCCCGCCCGGAGCGGCGTCTTCAGATCCCACTCCCGGCGGGAGAAGAGGCAGGTGCGGAGCTGCCCGTCGGCCGTCAGCCGGATCCGGTCGCAGGTCGAGCAGAACGGCTCGGACACCGGGTTGACGAAGCCGAGCTCCCCGCTGCCGTCGGCGAACCCGAAGCGGCGCGCGGTGGACGACGCCTTCGCCGGGAGCTCGACGAGCGGGCCGTGCTCGGCCTCGACGAGCGCGCGGATCTCGCCGCCGGTCAGCACCTGGTCGTCGCGCCACCCTTCGTCGGCGTCGAGCGGCATGAACTCGATGAAGCGGACGACGTACGGCTTTCGGCGCGCCAGGGCGGCGAGCCGCGGCACCTCCTCCTCCGTGAAGCCCTTGATCGCGACGCAGTTGACCTTGATCGGCCGGAGCTCCGGGTAGCGCTCGGCCTCTTCGAGGCCCCGCAGCACCTGGTCGAGCGCGTCGCGTCGCGTGAGCTCGGCGAAGCGCACGTGGTCGAGCGAGTCGAGCGACACGTTCACGCGGCGGAGACCGGCGGCGACGAGCGGTCCGGCAAGCCGGTCGAGGAGCACGCCGTTCGTCGTCAGCGAGAGGTCGCGGACGCCCTCGACGTGCGCGAGCAGCTCGACGAGCACCGGCAGGTCGCGGCGGACGAGCGGCTCCCCGCCGGTGAGCCGAACCTCGTCCACGCCGAGCTGCGCGAGCACGGCGACGAGGCGGGCGATCTCCTCGAAGCTCAGAACCTCGTCGCGCTTCAGCCACTCGAGGCCTTCCGCCGGCATGCAGTAGCTGCACCGGAAGTTGCACTTGTCCGTGACCGAGACGCGGACGCTCTTGATCTCGCGGCCCCAGCTGTCGACGAGCGGTTCCACCCCGAGAGCGTAGCGGTGGGTTTCCGGCCCGTCGTGGCGGACAGAAGAGGGACATCCGACGAAAGGGGTCTCATGGACGACGCACACAAGGATCAGGCCGAAG
>DASTHC010000132.1:0-8328 GCA_035718485.1 Gaiellaceae bacterium | reverse complement strand
CCGGCGCGAAGAGCTGCGGGTGGAGCTCGACGCGACCGAGGCCGAGACCTACGTCGTCGAGCTGAAGGCCGCCGCAGTCGACGCCGTCGTCGAGCACGCCCGCTCCCGCGGCGCGCGCGTCGTGCTGCTCGACAACGAGGTGGTCGCGCCGGGGCTCGACGACGAGCTGCTCGCGCTCGCCGATGCGGCGGTCAAGGAGGGAGTGCCGGCGTGACCTCGCAACCGCGCCACGCCGAGCCGTTCCCGCTCGGCGGCGACGACCTCCCGTACTCGAAAGGGCTCACCGCACGCGCGCTGATCGCGGTCGGCGTGTCGGCGACGCGCGCCCACGAGCTGGCACGCCGGATCGAGCAGGATCTCTCGTCGCGCGGCGAGACGGCCGCGACGCTCGACCGCATCGAGGAGCTCGCCGACGACGAGGTCACGATGCGGCGGCTCCGCCGCTACCTTGCGCTCCGCGAGCTCGACCTGCCGGTCATCGTCCTCCTCGGCGGCGCAACCGGCACGGGGAAGTCGACGGTGGCGACCGAGCTCGCGTACCGCCTCGGCATCACACGCGTCACGTCGACCGACTTCATCCGCCAGACGATGCGCGCGTTCTTCTCGCGCGACTTCATGCCCTCGATCCACTACTCGAGCTTCGAAGCGGGCCGCGGTCTGCGGAAGCCCGAAGAGGCGTACGACCCGGCGATCGCGGGCTTCCTCGACCAGTCGCGCGACGTGCTCGTCGGCGTGCGCGCATCGCTCGACCGCGCGCTCGAGGAGGGTTGGTCGATGGTGCTCGAGGGCGTGCACCTCGTACCGGGCCTCGTCGAGCTGCCGCCCGCCGCGCACCAGGCGGTGCTCGCACAGTGCATCCTCGAGATCGAAGAGCCCGACGCACACGAGTCGCACTTCTACGTCCGGGACGCGAACTCCGACGGCGTGCGGCCGGTCGAGCGCTACCTCGACCGCTTCGACGACATCCGCCGCATCCAGAGCGACCTCGTCACACGCGCGCGCCGGGAGGAGATCGCGGTGATCGAGAGCTCGAACGTCGACGACGCCGTCATGCAGGTGCTCGAGCTCGTGCTGACCGGGGTCGAGCGCCTGGAGCGCGTCCCGTGAGCGACGGCCGTCCGGCCTGTCTCTGCGAGTCCTACGCCCGCGTGACCGAGCGCGCTTCGCTCGCGGGCGCCCGCTGGCTCGGGCGCGCCGATCGGGAGGGTGCGGAGGACTCGACCTTCTCGGCGATGCGGGTCGCTCTCGACGAGCTTCCGATCAGCGGCCGGATCGTGATCGGCGCGCCGGAGGACAACGGCCACCTGCCCGTGGGAGCGACCGTCGGCTTGGGCGGGGAGGACGTCGACCTCGCGCTCGACCCGCTCGAGGGACGCGGCGTCGTCGCGCGCGGTGGCCCGGGCGCGATGTCGATGATCGCTGTCGGCGACCCCGGCTCGATCCTCACGCTCCCCGACATGTACATGCGGAAGATGGCGGTGGGTCCGCGCGCGCGCGGCTCGATCGACCTCCACAAGACGATCGAGGAGAACATCGGCGCCATCGCGGCCGCCTTCGGCCGCAACGTGAACGACATCACGACGATCGTCCTCGACCGTCCGCGCCACCACGACCTGATCGAGGAGATTCGCCGCTCAGGCGCGCGGATCAAGCTCATCCAGGACGGCGACGTGACCGCGTCGATCTCAGCCGCCATCCGCGGCACGAACGACCACCTCGCGATCGGCATCGGCGGCACGCGGCAGGCCGTCCTGAGCGCGGCGGCGCTCCGCTGCCTGGGCGGGGAGCTCCAGGCGCAGCTCTGGCCGACGACCCGTGGCGAGATCGAGGAAGCCCGCTCGCAGGGGATCGACGACGTGTACCGCGTGTTCCAGACCGACGACTTCGCGCCCGGCGAGGTGATCGTCGCCGCGACGGGCGTCTCGAACGGGGACTTGCTGCGCGGCGTGCGGTTCTACGCGGACAGCGCGCGGACGCACTCGCTCGTCATGTGCACCCGCTGCAACTGGGTGCGGTTCGTCGACGGGATTCACTTCTTCGCCCGCGAGCGTCGCGAGGAAGTGCGACTGCTCGGGTTCTAGCTAGGCTGGAGTCATGCCGACGAAGGAAGCAGTCGTCGAGGCGCTCCGCGCCGTCGAGGATCCCGAGCTCGGGATGGACATCGTCGACCTCGGGCTGCTCTACGACGTCGAGGTGGAGGGCCCGAAGGTGAAGGTCATCCACAGCCTCACGTCGATGGGCTGCCCGGCCGGACCGATGATCCAGGAGGACATCCAGAACGTCGCGTCCTCGGTCGAGGGCGTCGAGGAGGTCGAGATCGAGCTCACGTGGGAGCCCCCGTGGACGCCCGATCGGATGTCCGACGACGCGAAGTTCATCCTCGGCTTCGGTTAGACGACTCTCAGCGCAGACGCATCTCCAACGCTCGAGTCGCGTCAGGCACCTGCGGTGGTGGGAGGCCGTCGCGCACGGTGTCGCGCGACGGCCTCGATCCACGTGAGCGGGTCAGCGCATGGCGCCGAGGTCCGCTGAGCTCTCGCTCCAGCGCGCGGTCAACGCGTAGAGCACGATGATGTTCAGCGCGATCACGGTCAGTGACCAAAGCGGATACTGGCTGTTGCCGAGGAAGCCGAGCTGGGCGATGAAGTTCAGGGACACGACCACGATCGCAAACCAGCGCGCCCACCCCTGCCCGGCGGCGAGTCCGAGGCCTGCGAGAACCAGCAGCACGCCCCAGATCACCATGATCCAGCCCCATGACGTCAGGTCGACGGCGAGGAAGCCAGCCCTCGTGACGACGAAGTAGTCGTCTTCGAAGAGCGCGATCAGGCCCTGAAAGAAGTCGATCGACCCGACGATCACCAGCATGATGCCGGCGAAGCCAATCCATCCTGCCATGCTCTTGGAGTTCATCCCAACCTCTCTTCTGGAAACGTCACAAGCCGCGTCGTGACGGAAACTGACGCTGCCTTCGCGTCTCTAACGCATCGGATTCGCTATAACAGTCGCACTCCCTTCGGACGTGGCGTTGTCTCGATCACGCGTTGACCACGAGTCTAAGACGTGGGAGAGTCGCTCGCGTGTGCTGTCTGTTCCTCACGGCGTTCGGGCTCGGGCCGCGCATCGCGCTGCTCCTCTGGTGGCTCTTCGGCGACCGCGTCAGCGCCGCCTTCGATTCCTGGATCTGGCCGCTGCTTGGACTGCTGTTTCTTCCCTGGACGACGCTCTTCTACGTGTTGATGTGGTCCGCCGTCGGGGGCGTCTCGGGCGCCGAGTGGTTGTTCGTCGGGTTCGGCTTCTTGCTCGACCTGGCCTCGTACAGCTCGAGGTACGCGAAGTCCAGATATGACGGCCGTGACCCGACGGCGCCTCCGGCGTAGCCGATCGGATGTCCGACGACGCGAAGTTCATCCTCGGCTTCGGGTAGCCAAATCTGAGCGTTAGCCGACCCGTTCGGCACACGCAGCGTGGACTGGTCGGCGCATCCTTGCTTCAGACCAGAGCGTCCTACGACCGGCAACCTCAATAGGGCCTTCGACAGGTTGCTCGTTCCGCGCAAGTTGAGGCTTGCTCGGGCGTCTTTCTTGGTGCGCGGCTGGCGACCGTTCTGACCCCGCAGTTCGTCAGCCCGCCGAAGACCCGGAGTCTGCGTTGGGCGATTGCCTGCTCCGGGTCTTCCCGTTCCGCTGTTCGTTCGAAGATGGGATTCTCGGGCGCTGCGCAGCAGGTCTCGCGGCCTCTGGACACGACCGCTGCGCTTGCGCATGATCGGTCGCTCAGGGGAGAGTTGCGGGACTGGGCGGCCCCGGTTCCCGTGCTCCCCTGAGATGGCCTGCTCAGTCGGTTAGTTGTGCCGATCGCCCGGTGGTGCGAGCCTCTCTGATGCTCGGCGCAGGGAGGGCCGCATCCCAGCGCCATGAGCGAGGCCGCCCCTCGGAGCCCTCGTTGTTCCGCGGGCGGCCCTCGCGCCTGATCAGTGGGGCCACTGCGGCTCAATCCGCTCGTGTGGAAAACCACCATGCGAGGACCGCTGAAGGCATTTCGGGAGTAACGTTTGTCCCCCTAGGGTCCACAGGCCCAAAGGGGGGCCAATGCAACACAGCAGTGACGCGTTCCTGCTGAGGGTCACGGCGCGATCATGACCACGTCGGCCTAGGCTCACCGGGGCTGCGCGCGTCCAGCGTGCGCCACGCCTCGATCGTCGTGCCGTATCCATCCAGGCTGACTGACCGTTCAATCGGCGGGAGCACCTGCGGCCCAGACGGCTTGAGGGAGGCCCGGGGGATACAGGGGTCGGAACACCCTGGGCCCCCCTCGCCGTCGTCGTTCCACAGCGCGTCGCCGGGATCAAGCGGGATCCTGTCCCCGGGCCGCCAGCTCGGGACCCGCGGGGCCCGACCCGAACCCGAGAACGCACGCCCGCCGTTGTTCCCTCGAGGGAGCGGATCGCGGCCATGCACGACACGACCTGAGACCCGAGGCTGTGGCGCATCGCTCTGCGCCAGAGCCCGGCACGCAGCATGCTGCGCGTGCTCGGGGTGCGCTTCGTCCGCTAGATCGTGAGCACGATCTTGCCGAGCTGCTCGCCGGCCTCGAGCCGCGCGTGCGCGTCGCGGATCGACTCGAGCGGGTAGACATGGTCGATGACCGGTTTCGCGCGACCCGTGCGCACGAGGTCGTACGCCGCCTCGAAGTCGGCGCGCGTTCCCATCGTCGAACCGACGATCGTCAGCTGCTTCCACCACACGCGATGGAGCTGCGCAGGCGGGTTCGGCCCCGTCGTCGCGCCGCAGACGGCGACCCTGCCGCCGGGCTTCACGACCGCGAGCGACGTCTTCCAGGTCGCTTCGCCGACGTGCTCGACGACCACGTCCACGCCGCCGAGCTCCTTCGCGACCGCTGCGACGTCGCCCGTCGCGTGGTTGACCGTCGCGTCGGCGCCGAGCTCCTTCGCCCGCTCGAGCTTCTCGTCGCTCGACGAGGTCACGAGCACGTTCGCACCGAGCGCCTTCGCGATCGTGAGGGCGGCTGTTGCGACACCGCCGCCGATCCCCCAGACGAGGACCCACTCGCCCGGTTGGAGCACGGCGCGCGTCGACAGCATCCGGTATGCGGTCTCGAACACGAGCGGAAACGCCGCCGCCTCCTCGAACGAGATCGCGTCGTCGAGCGCGTAGACGTTCGTCGCGGGCACCGCGATCAGCTCTGCGTTCGTCCCGTCGGTGTGCTCACCGATCACGGTGATCCTGTCGCCATGCTCGACGCCCGGGTTGATCACGACGCGCTGGCCCAGCTCGAAGCCGTCGACGCCCTCGCCGAGCGCTTCGACCGTGCCGGCGCCGTCGGCGCCGAGGATCCGCGGCTTCGGCACGGAAGGGAGCCCCCTGCGCACCCAGATGTCGAGGTGGTTGAGCGCGCTCGCGCGCAACCGGACGAGCACCTCGCCCGGCCCGGGCGCGGGATCCGGCGCGTCCTCGTGGACGAGGACCTCCGGCCCGCCGTCGGCATGGATTCGTACGGCTTTCAGGGCAGAATGAGTTCGATGACGGGGGATGAGCTTAGTCGCCTCGCCGACGAGCTCGGTCTCGATGCCGTCGGCGTCGCCGCCGTCGCGGCGTACGACGAGACGGAACGGCACATCCGCGAGCGGCGCGAGCGCGGGCTTTTCGCGGACATGCAGTTCACGATGGCGAGACCCGAGGTCTCGTGCCATCCCGAGACGCTCCTGCCCGGGGCGCGCACCGTCGTCTCGGCGGCGCTCTGCTACTTCGCGCCGGCACCGGAGCAGCCCCCGGGAACCGGTCGGCTGCCTCGCTACACCTGGCGCGACGCGTACGCCGAGCTCCGGGAAAAGCTCGACGCGCTCGGACGCGCGCTCGGCGGCGAGTACCGCGTCCTCGTGGACGAGAACGACCACGTCGATCGCGAGGCCGCCGCGCGCTCGGGGGTCGGCTTCTACGGCAAGAACACGCTGCTGATCACACGGCGCCACGGCTCGTGGGTCGTGCTCGGGACGCTCGTGACCGAGGCCGAGCTCGAGTCAACGCCGCCGCTCGGCACCGACTGCGGCGAGTGCCGCCTCTGCATCGAAGCTTGTCCGACCGGCGCGCTCGACGACCCGGGCGTGCTCGACGCGACCCGCTGCCTGTCGTACTGGACGCAGTCGCGCGCGCCGTTCCCCACCGAGTACCGAGCGGCGCTCGAGGACCGTGTCTACGGCTGCGACATCTGCCAGGACGTCTGCCCGTGGAACCGCGGCGTCGAGAAGCGGCGGTCGGCCGACGAGCACGCGGCGGGCGAGCCGTTCGTCTCGCTCGTCGACTGGCTGGAGGCAAGGGACGCCGACCTCCGCACGCGCTACGACCGCCTCTACGTCCCTCGGAACGACCCGCGCTTCCTGCGCCGCAACGCGCTCGTCGCCGCCGGCAACGTCGGCGGCGAGGCCGAGCACGGCGCGGTCGAGCGGTATGCGCAGGGCGACGACGAGCTCCTGCGCGAGCACGCCGCCTGGGCGCTGGAGCGAATCGAGGAGCGGTCGTGAGCGCCAGAAGGACGGGCGTGCTCGACGTCGAGCGCTGGATCGCCTGGGTGCGTCACGGCGCCGTCGCCATCGTTGCGCTCGAGGTCGGGCTCTTCACCGAGAGCTTCCCCGACGGGTACGAGCGCATGGCGTGGGCGCTCACGATCGCCTTCGGCGCGGGCGCGATCCTCTTCTTCCTCGCGAGCGATCCCGAGCGCGGTCCGTCACGCGCCTTCGGCGCGCTCGCGCTCGCCTTCGACACGGCCGTCGTTAGCGGCTACGCGCTCCTCTTCAGCTACGAGTACGGCAGCCCGACGCGCTGGGCACTCATCTTCCCCGTCGTCGAGGCCGCTCTTCGCTTCGGCATCCGCGGTGGCGTGATCGTCCCGATCCTGCTGCTGCCGCAGCTCGCGGTCCTCGAGTGGTGGCGCGCCGACCGATTCGGCCCGCCGGACTTCGTGCTCGACCACGTGACGTTCCCGTTCGGCCTGCTGCTGCTCACGGGGCTGATCGTCGGTTGGCTCGTCGGGCGCCTGCGCCGCGAGGCGGCGATCGCACACGCCCAGGCCGCCGAGGCGGAGCGGCTGCGCGACCAGCTCGGGCGGCGGGTCGACCTCCTCGAGGCGGCCGGGCGCTGTGCTCGCGCACTCGCGTCGTCGCTCGAGCTCGACGAGGCGTTCGGCGCCTTCATCCGCGAGCTCCAGGGCCTCGTCGCGTTCGACCGGACGGCGATCGTCCTCGCCGACGGCGGCGTTGCGCACGTGATGGCAGTCTCGGGGCGCGCGTCCGACGAGGTCTTCCCCGCTGGGACGCACCGCCCGGTCCCGGGCTCGCTCCTCGAGGAGGTCCTCCGCGGCGAGACCGTTTACCGCGAGGACATGACCGAGTCGCGCTACATCGAGGAGATCGAGCTCGTCAAGCTCGGCCTGTGCTGCCGCGTCGTCGCGCCGCTCCTCGCCGGCGCGCGCTCGATCGGGATGATCTCCGTCGTTCGCTCGGAGCCGCGCTCGTTCGCGCCGGAGGAGATCGAGCTCCTCTCCCTTCTCGGGCGATTCGTCGCGACCGCCGTCCAGAACATCCGCGCCTACGACGCCGAACGCACGACGGTCGAGGAACTTCGCCGCCTGTCCGCCCTCCGCGCCGACTTCGTCTCGCTCGTCTCGCACGAGCTCCGGAGCCCGATGGCGACGGTGATCGGCTCGGCCCGCACGCTTCAGCAGCGCTGGCGGGAGCTCCAGCCGGAGCAGCGCGAGTCGTTCCTCGCGCTGATCGCCGACGAGACGAACCGCCTCGCCACGCTGATCGCCGACGTGCTCGACACCTCACGGATCGAGGCGGGAACGTTCAGCTACACGTTCGGCGACGTCGACCTCGGCGACCTCGTCCGCGAGGTCACGTCCGCGGCGGAGCTCGGGCAGGACGAGGTGTTGCTGGAGACGACGGTGGTCGATCCGGTGCCGGCCATCCGGGGCGACCGCGAGCGGCTGCGGCAGGTGATCGCGAACCTCGTCGACAACGCCGTCAAGTACTCGCCCTCCGGCGCGGCGGTGGAGGTCAAGACGTCGACGGTCAACGGGAAGGTCGTCGTCGACGTGTGCGACCGCGGGCCCGGGATCGCGGCCGAGGACCAGACGCTCATCTTCGAGAAGTTCGGCCGCGCACGTTCCGGAAAGGTGCTTCCGGGCACCGGCCTTGGGCTCTTTATCGCGCGCTCGATCGCGGAAGCGCACGGCGGAACGGTCGACGTTCGCTCGACGCCGAGCGAAGGCGCGACCTTCCGGCTCGAGCTGCCTTCCCGCTAGACGGTG
>DASTHC010000131.1:0-60560 GCA_035718485.1 Gaiellaceae bacterium | reverse complement strand
GAGCAGCTCGACCGCCGCAACGCCTGCGGGCTCCGCGTCGACGACGCTCATCGGACACATCTGGAGGGCGGACAGCATCGTGAGCGTGCGGCCCTCGCTTCGCGCGTCGCCGATCGATCGGTAGCACGCGAGCATCCGCTCTGCGGCGTCGATCGCGTCGTAGCAGCGGTCGGTCAAGTACGAGGCGTCGGCGTAGCGCTTCAGCAGGTCGGCCCGCTCCTCGACGTGCAGCAGCTGCTCGTAGCGCAGCGCGCGCGCGAGGTGAGCTGCGGCCTCTCGATGTGCTCCGACTGCCGTCGCGCGTTCGGCGGCTTCGGGCGCGTACTCGAGCACGGCGTCTGCGTCCTCCGCGGAGTCGGCGTGATGTGACAGGCGGACGACGTCCGGCTCGCCGAACGGCGGAGTCGCGAGCGCGGCGAGCGCGGCCCGGTGGAGACGGCGACGCTCGAGCGGCTCAATCGTTTCCTCGATCGCGAGCCGCGCGAGCTCGTGTCGAAACTCGACGCCCGTGTCGCTCGCGGTGAGCACGGCGGCGTCGACGCATTCGGAAACTGCATCGATCCGCTCGCCCGCAAGCTCTTCGAGAAGCCAGAGCTCGACGCGCGGCGGCGCGATCGCGACGACGTCGAGCACGGAGCGCGCGCCAGGGCTGAGGCGTGCCGCACGCGCGAGCACCGCGTCGCGTACCGAGGCGGGGACCACCCCGCCGCCGGCCGCGATCGCCTCGGTGACGTAGAACGGGTTGCCAGACGTCAGCCGGTAGAGCTCGTCCGCATCGAGTGACGACGCGATGGCGAGCGCACTCACCGCGTCGCGCGACAGGCGAGGCACGTCGAGGCGGACGACCGCAGACGACGGCGTGACTTCGCCGACGACGATCCGCAGCGGGTGCGCGCGGTCGAGCTCGTCGTCGCGGTACGACGCGACCACGAGGAGCGGCGCGCCTGCGACCTTGCGCGCGAGCAGCCGAAGCGTGTCGAGCGTCGCCTCGTCGGCCCAGTGGAGATCCTCGAGCACCAGCACGCCGGGTGCACGCAGCAGCGCGTCGACGATCTCGTGCGGCCCGCTCAGCGACGCGAGCTCGCCGCCGGCGTCGAGGAACGGACCGAGCGGATGCGGCGCGAACATCGGGTCGCATGCCCCCCAGCGCACCGACGCACCGTTCTCGCCGCAGAAGCTGCGGAGGAGCGCGGTCTTCCCGACACCGGCCTCGCCGGCGACGAGGACGAGTCGTCCCTCACCGGCGAGCGCTTCGTCGCGGGCGGCGCGCAGCACCTCGAGCTGCTTCTCGCGCTCGAGCAAGCGCAGCCCGAGGGCCGTCGGGTCGGCCGCAGTGACCGTCACCCGGCAATCGTCGCGCGCGAGCGCCGCGGCTGCAACCCGGGGTACGATCGACGCAAGCGAGCGAAGGAGCACCAGGTGGCGATCGTCGAGAGCAACGCAGAGCTCGGCAGGCGGGTCAGCGAGCTCGACAAGCAGTACGTCCTGCACTCCTGGTCGGTTCAGAACCAGATCAGCCCGCTCCCCGTCGCGGGCGGCGAGGGCTCCTACTTCTGGGACTACGACGGCCACCGGTACCTCGACTTCGCCTCGCAGCTCGTCAACGTCTCGATCGGACACCAGCACCCGAAGGTCGTCGCGGCGATCAAAGAGCAGGCCGACAAGCTCTGCACGATCGGCCCGCCGATGGCGCACGAGAAGCGCTCGGAGCTGGCCCGGCTGCTCGCCGAGGTCACACCAGGCGACCTGACGATGTCGTTCTTCACGAACGGCGGAGCAGAGGCGAACGAGAACGCGATCAAGCTCGCGCGCTGGTTCACCGGCCGGCACAAGGTGATCGCGCGGTACCGCTCGTACCACGGAGCGACCGCCGGAGCGATGACGCTGACCGGCGACCCGCGCCGGTGGCCCTCCGAGCCCGGCATCCCCGGCGTCGTGCGCATGCTCGACCCGTACACGTACCGCTGTCCCGCCGGTCACCCCGATCCGTGCCCCGTCTGCTCGGGCGGCCCGCACCTCGAGGAGATCCTCCAGTACGAAGGGCCGCACACCGTCGCGGCAGTGATCCTCGAGACGATCGTCGGGACGAACGGGATCATCGTCCCGCCCGACGGCTACCTCCAGTCGATCCGCGAGGTCTGCGACCGGTACGGGATCGTGCTGATCTGCGACGAGGTGATGGCCGGCTTCGGACGCAGCGGCAAGTGGTTCGCGTGCGAGCACTGGGACGTCGTGCCCGACATCCTCACGGTCGCGAAGGGGATCAACTCGGGCTACGTCCCGCTCGGCGCGATGGTCGTGAACGAGCGGCTCTCGGGCTGGGTGCAGGACAAGTTCTTCGCCGGCGGACTCACGTACTCGGGCCACGTGCTCGCGTGCGCCTCGGCAGTCGCGTCGATCGAGGCGTTCAAGGAGGAAGGGATCGTCGAGAACTCCGCGTCGCTCGGGGAGTACCTCTCCGTCGCGCTGCCACGGCTCGCCGAGCGTCACCCGTCGATCGGCGACGTGCGCGGGAAGGGCCTCTTCTTCGGGATCGAGCTCGTCAAGGATCGCGAAACGCGCGAGCCGCTCGTGCCGTTCAACGCCGGCGGAGATGCGGCAGCGCCCGTCGTGCGCATGGCGAAGGCCGCGATGGAGCGCGGCCTCTACCTCTTCGTCCACTGGAACGTCGTGATCATCGCGCCCCCGTTGACGATCACCCGCGAGGAGCTCGACGAGGGGCTCGGCATCCTCGACGAGGTGCTCGCGATCGCGGACGAGCACGCCGCCTAGTCCCGTGTGAGAGCCGCGTGAGCGGCCAGGCGCACCCTTCGTTCGTCCGTCAACGATCGAAGGGATGATCTCCATGGGTCCTCTGCGAGGGATCGCGGCCGCAGTGGCCGTCGCATTGATCGGGGCAACCGGCTCGGCGGCGCGAGCCGACGTACCCGACACGTGCTACAGCCTGGATTCCAGCGTGCTCACGGGGCCGGCGGGAGCCGACCTGACTGTCCGGGTCGCCACGGCGTCGGGGTGCGCCGTGCCGAACGAGCTCAAGAAGCTCCAAGTGAAGACGTCGACCGGCTCCGACCGAGGCGACGTGTGGAACCTGAAGAACGTGCCGCTCGTGTCCGGCGCGGCGAACGTCGAGCTCGGGAACCTGCCCCAAGGAAGCCGCATCGAGGTCGATGCGCTGATCGACCCGGGCGACGGCGTGCGGACCGAGGTCGCCCGCAGCGAGGCCATCGCGCTGCTCCGTCCCGACCTGACTGTCGCGTCGGTCGTCGCGCCACCGCAGACGCTCTCCGTCCGTCCGGTCGACGTCCGGGCCGAGATCGCCGAGCAGAACGGCGACGTCGGCGCGACTGCGACCGCGACGCTCTCCTGGGGACCGTCAGTGCTCGCGACGCAGCAGGTCGTCGTCGCCCCGGGGGGCCGCACCACCGTCGTCTTTGCGGGCGTCGCGCTGGCGACGCCGGTGGAGGTCGAGCTGACAGTCCGCGTCGGCAACGCCGCGCCCGCCGAGACGGACCTGACGAACAACGAGCGCTCGGCGAAAGTGGACGTCACGGAGCACGAGCTCGCGCGTTCCCGCCTCGTCCTCGACCATCTGGGCGGGTACGGCACGCAGTTCAACCACCACGTCTTCGCGCGGATCACGCCGGCGCCGCCGGGAACGATCGGCGGCCTGGAGCCAAAGGTGGACGCGCTCGAACCGCAGATCGTCCGGATCTTCTTCAACGACCGGGACGAGTCCGCACTCTTCCCGGACCGGCTCGCATCGTTCATCGACGTCGTCCGGATGGCGAACGAGACCGGCGCCAAGATCAACATCACGTATCAGACGGCTGTCCGCGCACGACTGAATCCTGGGCCATTCATGACGCAGTTCGCCGCGGTGCTCGAGGACCTCGTGAAGAATCGTGGCTACACGAACATCCGCTGGGTCACGATCCAGAACGAGCCGAACAGCGCGCCGAACCTGACGATGGATCAGTACCAGGCGCTCAACCGCGCACTGCACACCGAGCTTGTCGAACGCGGGCTCCGGAGCCAGATCGGGCTCATGGTCGGCGATCTCGTCGAGAGCGCCGTCAACGGCACGCATCGAACGTGGATGACGTACATCACGACGCACATGCTCGACATCGTCGATGCATACTCCGAGCACATCTACTGGCAGTACTGGGACGCCAGCCGCATGGAGTTCCGGCTACGCGACGTGCGCAAGCTGATGTTCGAGGAGCTCCCGCCGGAGGCGCGAAGGCCCGTCTACCTGATCGAGTACGGCGTCCGCGGCCACAGGCTCAACATGCCGCGGGTGCTCGACTCGCTCGGCGGGCTCTGGGAGAACTCGACGCAGATCGTGCGGACGAACATCGCCGCGTTCCACCAGCTGTGGTTCAACGTCGCCGCGGCGCAGCTGGGCTTCGCCGGCACCGCGAAGTGGGACTCGTTCTGGGGCAGGTACGACAACACCGTGCAGGCCTTCTACATGATCGGTCCGGCCGAGGAAGGCTGGCCGCTCTTCCCGACGTACCACGCGCTGCGCCTGCTCTTCCAGACGACGGCGCCGGGCTGGCAGATCGTGGGCGTCGATCCGTTCGGCGACGACGACTGGCAGGTCGGGGTGGCCGACCAGTCGGAGAAGGAGATCACCGCCTATGCAGGACCGAACGGAGAGCTGACGCTGATCGGCCTCGACTCGCACGGACGCGACCTGAACGCAGCCGCGACCGAGGCGCCGGCCACGTACAGCCTCGGCGGGCTCCCGCCGGCGACGACGTTCAACCTCGCGATCTGGAACGCTGCGGCCAACGGGGAGAACGCGATCGGCGGCACGGTCACGACGAACGCAGCCGGAGTCGCGCGCTTCACGGTGCCGCTCCACGGTGGGTTCGCGCTGACGACCGTCCCGGTCGCGTGACGGCCCGGTCCCGGGCGCGGCTTCGACGCCGCGTCCGGGACCGCCCTAGAATCGCGCCGTGCCTGGTCCGCGGCGGCGGTCGGCGTCCCAAAGCGTTCTGCTCGAGCTCATGCGCGCGACCGCGTTCTGCTCCTCGCTCTTCGAGCGCGAGGCCGGCGAGCGCGGACTTCCGGCTCGACTCTCGTTTGGGATCCTCGAGCTGATCGAGCTGTACGGCCCGCTCACGCCGACGAGCCTCGAGCTCGAGAGCGGTCTCGCGGGGACCACGCTGCGCGAACGCGTGCAGGCGCTGAGCGACAAGGCACTCGTAGAGCGGCTGCCGAACCCCGACGACAAGCGCTCGTACTTTCTCGCCGTGACGCAGGACGGGACGACGATGCTGAAGGAGACGCGCGCCGCCGTCCGCGCGCTCGAGCAGGCCCTCGAACACGAGCTCGGCACGCTCGAGGCCTACCGCGAGCCGCTCGAACGTCTCCGCGGCGCCGCTCAAGTGCTCTTCGCCGAGCAGCAGAGGCGCGGCGTTCAGGAAGCCTTAAGGTAGCGCGGAACCGCGATATCTAACTTCCCGCGGATCCGCGCGTCTGCAAATAGAGGATGCTCTTTCCATCCTCGCCGGAGGGCAGAACCCGCGACCGGGCCGCGCGGGACGGCGTGGGGGTCGCGCCCTGGCTCGGCATCCAGGTTCGGCACCTCGCGGCGCTCGAGTCGGTCGCCGAGGAGGGCTCGTTCAACAAGGCCGCCAAGAAGCTCGGCTACACGCAGTCGGCGATCAGCCAGCAGGTGGCCGCGCTCGAGCGGATCGTCGGCGAGAAGCTCGTCGTGCGGCCCGAGCGCTTCCAGCGCGTGACCCCCACGCCCGCGGGCGAGATCATGCTCGAGCAGGCGCGCGGGATCCTCGCGCGCCTTCGCGTCGCGCAGGGCGAGGTGCGGGCGCTCCGCGAGGGGAACGCGGGCGTCGTCCGTGTCGGGATCTTCCAGGGCCTCGGCAGCCTCGTTGCGGGCGCGCTCGTGCGGCGGTTCCCGCTCAACGACCCGGGCGTGCAGCTCCAGATGATCCACTCGATCTCCGACGACGAGCTGCTCGAGCCGCTCGGCCGCGGCGAGATCGACCTCGCCTTCGTCACGCTTCCGCTCGAACCGGGCCCGCTCGTCGTCGAGGAGCTGCTCGCCGAAGAGCTGCAGCTCGTGCTCGCGCCGAACGACCCGCTCGCCGGTAAGGGGAAGCTCGGGCCGGCCGACCTCCACGGTCTCGGTCTCGTCGCCCTGCGCACGTGCCGCTCGACCGAGCAGGCGCTCACGAGGCTCGAGGCGAACGGCATCCGGCCGGACGTCGTGTACCGCACCGACGACAGCGGGACGCTGCTCGGGCTCGTTCGCGCCGGCGCGACGGCGGCGCTCGTCCCGGAGCTGCTCGTCGAGAGCGACGCCCACGGCCTCGTGGCGCGCTCGCTCGCAGCACCGCAGCTCTACCGGCGGATCGGGATCGCGTGGCGGCGCGAGCAGCCGCCGACCGACGCCGGCGCCGAGTTCGTCGAGATCGTTCGCGACGTGCTCGCCGCGCGGGACCGGCGCATCGCGCGCGCGTCCTGACCACCCCCGAGTTCCGAATCGGCGGATCACTCCTTCTGCTGGCTCAGACTGCAGCGTCGTTGCTAGAACGTGGGTGGGAACGTCGCGTCCGCTTCGGCACACACTCCGCCGGAGCGGACGCTCTTCCTTCTTGTTAGGCGCGGTTCCTGATCGGCGCATAAGAGGTTCTAACCGCCGCACGATCGGGTCCATCCGTCTTGGTCTCTGAGCGGATCGAACCGCTCCGTGCCGAGGTCGTTCCGACGGAGACGGCCGACGCGCGAACGCGACATGCGGCGGAGGAGACACTCCATGAACCGACGGTGGTTTCAGCTCCTGCTCGGAGCTGCCGGCGCCATCAGCCTGCTGGTGGCGTCCTCTGCGGTGGCAAAACCGCAGGTAAAGCCCCGCACAGGGGGCACTGTGATCTATGGCCTCGACCAGGAGCCGAAGGTCCTCAATCCGTACATCACGGAGGGGAACCTGTTTGCGACGGCCGAGGCGACCGAGCCCGTGCTCGACGGCGGTCTCGAGTACAACAACCGCGGCACGCTGATGCCCGTGCTCTTCACGGGCCAGCCGAAGATGCTGAAGGCGCGGCCGCTCACCGTTCGCTTCACCTACAAGAAGGTTGCGAAGTGGAGCGACGGCCAGCAGATCACCGGGGCGGACTTCCGGTTCCTCTGGCAGACGCAGATGAACCAGTCGTTCGACATCACCTCGCGTGAGGGCTGGGAGGACATCAGCAAGGTCGCCGTGGCAGGCAAGTCGGTCACGGTCACGTTCCGCCGCCCGTACGCGGCCTGGAAGGCGCTCATCGGCACCGCGCCGATCCCGCAGCACTCGCTGCAGGGCGAGAACTTCAACCAGGTCTGGCGGAACGACTTCATGAGCCCGAAGAGCAACAAGCCGATCTCGTCGGGCCCGTTCGTCTTCAACCGCTGGCAGCGCGGCTCGCAGCTCGTGCTCACGCGGAACCCGAACTACTGGGGCAAGAAGGCGTACCTGAACCAGATCGTCTACCGCGTGGTCGCCGACACGAACACGCAGTTCCAGGCGATCCGCTCGGGTGAGCTCTCCGTGCTCCGGCCGCAGCCGCAGCTGCAGATCGCGGACGCGCGCCGGAACAACAACCTCCGCGTGCAGTTCGGGCCGGAGTTCTCGTGGGAGCACATCGACATGCAGCAGGGCCCGAAGGGCCATCCGGCGCTGAAGAAGAAGTTCGTCCGCCAGGCGCTCATCCGCGGGATCAACCGGTCCGCGATCACGAGCGCGCTCTACCGGACGATCTCGCCGGGCCTGCCCGTGCTCCAGAACGTGATCTTCAAGCCGTTCGAGTCGCAGTACAAGCCGAACTGGAAGAAGTACACGTACAACCGCGCGGCGGCCGAGCAGCTGCTCCGGACGAACCGCTGCACGAAGGGCTCGGACGGCATCTACAGCTGCCCGGGCGTCGGCAAGCTGTCGTTCCGCTTCACCTCGACCGCCGGAAACCAGCTTCGTGAGCTCACCTTCGAGGTGATCCAGGCGCAGCTGAAGGCCGTCGGCATCGAAGTGAAGTCGACGTTCGGTCCAGCGAGCCATGTGTTCGGCACGGTGCTGCCGTCGCGCGACTGGGACCTGTTCATGTTCGGTTGGCAGGGGAGCCCCGTCTCGGCGCTCACCGACGTCGCCATCCACGGTTGTGGCGGTGACCAGAACGACATGGGTTACTGCAACCGCACGGTGACGAGCCTGCTGAGCAAGGCGTCGGTCGAGCTGAACGACAAGAAGCGCAACGCGATGCTGAACAAGGCGGACGCGCTGATCGCGAACGACATCCCGACGATCCCGCTGATGGCGAAGCCCGGCTTCCTCATCCACGAGAAGCGGATCCAGGGCATCGTCCGCAACCCGACGCAGCAGACCGCGCTCTGGAACGTCAACTCCTGGTGGTCGACGTCCCGCTAGCCCGCTAGCGAGAGCGCAACAGCTGGGAAAGCCCGTCCTGCCGCCGCAGGGCGGGCTTTCTCGTTAGCGGGGCTCCGTTCGCTGGAAGCGGACGCGGCCGTCGAGCTGGTTGTCACGTAGCTCGAGCTCGAGGTTGACGTCGTAGCGCGCGAGGAGCGCGGCGCCGCGGTTGCCGGCGATCACGTTCCGCTCGACCAGCACCCGGCCGCCGCCGATCTGCTGGCCGCCGTTGACGACGATGCCACCGTGCTGCGGCGGCGTGGCGCGCGTGCCGTTCCGCTGGATCCGGTTGCCGACGATCTCGACGCCGCTGCCGACGATCGGCAGGCCCTGATGCGTGCTGAGCGCGAGCAGGATGCCCGGCCCGGCGTTCTCGACGATCTCGTTGTCGGCGATGCGCACTCCGAGCGTCGGCGCACCGCGGCCGCCCGGCTCGACGTCGATCCCGGCAGCGGGGTTGCCCCACGTCCGGCCGCCGCCGGTCGGGTACGTGTCGGTCCCGCCGGTGATCACGTTGCGCTCGAGCCGCACCTCGAGTGCGCCCACGACGGAGACGACGTTCCTACGGCCGCCGACGAACCGCGAGTCGGTCACGGTCACGCGCGCCGCGAAGCCGTCGTTCGCGCGGCCCCCGATGTAGAGCGCGTCGATCGGCGCGCCTCCGACCTCCACGCCGTGCACGTCGACGAGATGGCCGAGGATCGAGATGCCGTAGAGCTCGACACCGTCCGGGACCTCGATCCGGAGGCCGCTGATCGAGATCCGCGCGGGTGCAGGGTCGAGCACGCTCGTCCTCGACACGTAGAAGACGGCCTCGGCCGCGATCGGGTCACCGTCGGTCGAGCGAATCCGCACCTCGCCGGGGCCGAGACCTCGCACGCACGCGCCGTTCGACGCGATCTGCGTGTCGTCGCGGCTGACCCACAGGCCGCGCGTCGCGTAGCACTGGCCGTCGGCGAGCTTCGGCAAGTAGAGCGGAAGCCCGGCATCGAGCCGCGCCTGCATCCACGCGGTGTCGTCGCGCACGTCGCTGCCGGAGCTCGGCGCGGCGATGAGCGCAAGCGTGACAGCGAGAAGCACGAGGCCCACCCGCATGGTCAGTCATCGTTACACGTCCCTCATTCGAGGTACGCTTCGGCCGTCCACCGCCGCCGATCGATGGTGGGATGGGGCGGCTCGTCGCAGCGGTGGCACTCGTTTCGGCAGTTGCGTGCGCCGGCGGCATCTCTGCGGCACCGGCCGGGGCGGGCGCGGCCGGATGCGGTGCCGAGTCGTACTCCTACGCCGGCCTGCAGGCGGCCGAGCGCGGCCACGGCGTCCGCGCGACGATCACCGTCCTCGGCGCTCCGCGGGTCGAGAAGGGCCACGTCGCCGCGTGGGTCGGCGTCGCCGGCCGCACGCAGTGGATCCAGGTCGGAGTGAGCGGCTTCGAGGGCTCACCGACGAGCAACCTCTACTACGAGATCTCGCGCGCCGGCCGCGCGCCGCAGTACTTCGAGGTCGAGCCCGACATCGCGCCGGTCGCGACGCGCACTGTCGCGGTGCTCGAGGTCCGCGGGCATCCGAGCTGGTGGCGCGTGTGGGTCGACGGCCGTCCTGTCTCGAAGCCGGTCCACCTGGCGGGAAGCCACAAGCGGTGGCGTGGGCTCGCAACGGCCGAGAGCTGGAACGCGGGCTCACGCGCGTGCAACACGTTCGCCTATCGCTTCGACCGGCTCGCCGTCGCCGCCGCGCCGGGCGGCTCGTGGCACCGGTTCCGCGCCGACCACCGCTTCCAGTCGCCGGGCTACGCCGTCGTCGCTCGCCGTCCGGCGAGCTTCGTCGCGCAGGCGATCAACCGCTAGCGAAGGATCGTGATCGGCGTTCCCGCCGGGGCGAGACGCTTCAGCTGGAGCGCCGTGCCGTTCGAGACGCGGACGCAGCCGTGCGAGACGGCCCGGCCGAGCAGATCGGGACGAGGCGTCCCGTGGATGCCGACCACACCGCCGCCCGGCCACTCGCTGAGCTTCGAGTAGGCGCTCGTCTCGAGCGCGTACGAGCCGAGGAAGCGGTCGCGCGGGATGAAGCGCGAGGTGACGTAGAACAGCCCGAGCGGCGTTTCCGCGCCGCGCTTGCCGACCGCGACGCGGGTGCGCAACACGACCTTCCCGTCGCGGGACAGCTCGAGCGTCCGCGCAGCGCGGTGGATGACGATCGACGCGACCGTCGGCCGAAGCGACGCCGAGGACGCGGGGATCCATCCGGTCCGCCCGTTGGGGCGGCCG
Organism: Gaiellaceae bacterium; assembly: GCA_035718485.1. Classification (GTDB taxonomy): domain Bacteria; phylum Actinomycetota; class Thermoleophilia; order Gaiellales; family Gaiellaceae; genus JACCTU01. Next base: position 49,871 of record DASTHC010000131.1, on the reverse strand, counting down.
GGGAGCGCGATCTTGAACCAGAGTCGGCCGTTCTGCTCCGCCCGGAGCTCGAGCGCGAGCACGATCTGCGGGCGGAAGTCCGACCGGCGGAAGTCGCGCAGGACGGCGAGCTTCTTCGCACGTGCGGTCGGCGCGCTCCGCACGGTCACGGTCGGCACGACGAGCTGGCCGGCCGCGGGATAGGAGCGAGGCAGGCTCGGCGCTGCTGCCCGGCCCTCGGCGGCGAACGCCGAGAGCGCGAGCAGCATGGCGACGAAGAAGCTAGCCCGTGAGCGGAGGCTGGAACGCACCGAGGACTCCGAAGCGTGCGCTGCACGACTGGCCCGCGACCGTCACGTTCGCGACGCCGGGCCGGCGGCCCATGACACGGACGCTCGCGACACCCTGCGCGTTCGTGCGTGCGGAGGCGTCGATGCCCGCACCGCGGACGCGGACGCGGAGGCCGGAGACGGTGCCGCCGAGGGCGACGACCCTGAGCGAGACGCGGTGTCCAACCGCCAGCGAGCGCGGCGTCACCCGGAGCGCGGTGCAGCCGACCGTCGGCGGAGTGAAGGCTCCGTTGACCGCCGTCGTGGCGACCGCGGTGTTGTTCGACGGCGCCGGGTCGGGCTGGTTGCCGTCGACCGTGGCGACGTTCGTGATCGTGCCCGGCGACTGCGGCTGCACGACGACCGTGATCGTCGCGGTCGCGCCGCCGGCGAGCGTGCCGAGCGAGCAGACGATCGTCGGCTGGCCCGAGCAGCTGCCCTGGCTCGCGCTGACGGAGACGAGGGTGACGCCGGCCGGGAGCTGGTCAGTGACCGTGACGCCGGTCGCCGTCGTCGCGCTGCCGTTCGTCGCGCGGATCGTGTAGACGAGCGAGCCGCCGACCGTCGCCGGGTCCGGCGCGTCCGTCTTCGTGACCGAGAGGTCGATCGACGGCGTCGACGGAGTCGTCGGCGTGGTCGGCGTGGTCGGCGTCGTCGGCGTGGTCGGCGTCGTCGGGGTCGTCGGAGTCGTCGGAGTCGTCGGAGTCGTCGGCGTCGTCGGCGTCGTCGGAGTCGTCGGAGTCGTCGGAGTCGTCGGAGTCGTCGGCGTCGTCGGAGTCGTCGGTGTCGTCGGCGTCGTCGTCCCGGGCACGTTGCAGCCGTTCGCGAAGATCGCCTGGCCCGTCGCGTCCCAGTTCTTGCCCGGGTACTGCTTCGTGACGCCGCCTTCCTCGTAGGTGAAGGGCGGGATGATGTCGTCGCCGTGGCCGTCGTGGCCCGACACGTCGCCGTCCGCCGCGGGATGGTTCATCACGTACGGGTTCGAGCTACTGCCTGTGGCGTGACAGATCGTCACGCGATCTTTCGGGCCCCCCGAGGCGCTCGCGGTTCCGCCAAGCGAGCCCATGGCGAGCATGAGCCCGGCGACGAACGCCACCGCTGTCCCGGCCGCACGGATCAGCGTCTTCCTGCCCATTCGGTTTCCACCCTTCCCCGGCGATGGCTGCGCCAGGAAGGGCTTCCTCAGGAAGCTCGCGTCTGCCGCAGATGACGCCTTTTCATGAGGAGCCCCACGCTCCTCGAACCACGGGGAGCATGGCTCCCCCCTCGGACGGAACCATACGGAGCTACGCCGTTTGCGAAACGGCCGAAAGGCGAGGTCCGGGTAGCGAAAGGTCGAGGAAGAGAGTGCGGCGGGTTACGCCGCACCCTCTGCGAGCAACAGGTCCTTCGTGCGCGCGCCGCCGACGAGCCCGATCTTTCGCTCGAGGAGCTCGCGGGGACTCCGGCGCTCCACCCGTGCGGCCCGGAGCATCTCCTTGACCGCCGGCTTCGTCTGCCCCGCCGAATCGAATTGCCACGAGGGATAGTGCCACTCCCCGCGGGCCTCGTCGCGCACGCCGTAGAGCTCGCCGGCCTTGCGCATCGACTCGATCCGCGCCGGGTCGACGCCGAGCCGGAACGCGAGCCAGGATCCCGTGAGGTTCGCCATGGCGCCCCCTACGCCGTCCGGGGCGCCAGGCGCCCGGACGGCTTCGTGACGGACTTGAACCCTCCGACGATCCACCCGCCGACTGCCAGCAGGAGCAGCGCGACGCCGAGGATGGTCAGGTAGATCCACTTCTTCACGTCTGCCTCCTCCTCTAGATGGTCGCCTGGACGGGCTCGCCCGCCGGCGCGTAGTGGGGCTGGAAGCCGAGGGTGCGACCCATCGGGGCGCCCATCGCGAGCGCGGCCTTCTGCATCCACCTCGGCACGACCGGGAGCTGCACGTCGCCGAAGTGGTGGTTCGCAATGACCGCCAGCCGCAGCGGGTTCGGCATCCCCTTCCGGTTCGTCTTGCCGTCGGCCGCGAGGCCGAACATCGTCTCGATCAGCGCCTCGAACTGCAGCGCGGGGCGCACCTCGCAGCGGAACACGAGCTCGTCGTCGCCGGCGTTCCACCACTTGTGCGCGACGCGGGGCTCGACGACGAGCACGTCGCCCGCCTTCGCCTCGAACTCTTTCCCGCCGACCTTCGCGCCGAGGGTGCCGCGGATCACCTCGAACGTCTCCGTCTGGGACGGGTGGACGTGGGCTGCGGCCACGACGACGCCGGGGGCGGCGCTGAGCTCGATCAGGACGTACTCGCCGTTCGTGTCGGCTGCCGTCTTCAGGAACGTCATGCGCTCCTTCGTGACCGGGTTCGTGAGAGTGTCGCCTGCCTGGATCAACGCTGCCTCCTCAAGTCGGTTGGAGTGCTCGAGAACTGCGCTGATCCTGGCCCGGTGAGGGGTCGCCGCGCATCGGGGCGACCCCCAAAGATCGCCACCGAGGTTTCGAGGAGACGTCCCCCTAGGGGGTCAGCCGAAGGCGGGCTGCGGCGCCTCGGCGCCCAGAGCGCCCGCCAGCTGGGCCCGGGAGGAGATCCCGAGCTTCCGGTAGACGCTCGAGAGGTGCACCTCGACCGTCTTCGGGGTCACGAAGAGCGCCTGGGCGATGTCCCGGTTCGTCATCTCCTTGGCCGCCATCCCGGCGACCCGGCGCTCGCTCGGCGTGAGGGCGTCGAGCCCGCTCAGGGCCACCCGCCGTGGGCGGGCCCCCGTCGCCATCAGCTCCTCCTGCGTCTTGGTGATCAGCGGGATCGCCTCGCCCTGGTGGGCGAGCTCGAGCGCCTGACGGAGCTCCTCGCGGGCCTCGGAGCGGTGGTTCGCGCGTCGGAGCGCCGCGCCGAGCTCGAGCAGGCCGCGGGCGCGCTCGAGGACGGCGTCCGAGCCCTCGAGGGTCGCCACGGCTTCGCGCAGGAGCTCGATCCCGGCCTCGCCGCCCTCGACCATGCCGGACACGCGGAGGGACTTGGCGATCGCGCGAGGGGCGCCCCACTGCCGTGACAGCTCGACCTCCTCGGCCGCGAGCCGCTTCGCCTCGTCGATCTCCCCGAGCTGCTGATGGGCCAGCGCCATCTGGGAGCGCCACGAAATGACGGCCGGGTTCACGCCGCCGAGCTCCTCGAAGACCTCGCGTGCGCGGGTGTACTCGGCGAGCGCGTCCCGGTGGCGGCCCTGGAGGAACCGGAGCCGGCCGCGGGCGTCGTGGACGAAGGCCTGCCCCCGTGAGGCCTCGGGCAGCGCGTCGACCCGCGCGAGGGTCTCGATCGCCGACTCGAGGTCGCCTCGTTGCATCTGCGCGTCCGCGAGGAACGCGAGCGCGTACGGCATGCCGCTGATGAGCCCGTGCTGCTCGAGGGCCTCGACGGCGTTCCGGAGGTCGGCCTCGGCCTCGGAGAGGTCGCCCGTGAAGATGTGAAGGTAACCGCGGAAGGTCGACGCGACCGCATACGCCGAGACCGAGCCTCGGACCCTGGCGTCGGCGAACGCGTCGTCGAAGATCGCGGCGGCCGTCTCCCACTCGTCCGCCACGGTGAGCGTGACCGTCGAGAACGCGAAGGCGGGGTTGTCCTCGGCGAAGATCGCGCCGCCGGCCACCGCACGCTCGGCGTACTCGATGCACGTCTCACGGTCACCCATCGAGCGGGCCTGGGCGAACGCGAGCAGGCCGAGGAGCATGCGCGACCCGACGTCGTCCCCGAGCGGCAGCTTCTTCACGCGCTCCATCTGCTTCCGGGCCAGTGGGAAGAGCGGTGGGAAGATGAGCGTGACGGTCAGCAGCCCGGCCTCGAGCCGCCGGCAGAGGTCGAGGTCGATCTGCGACACCGACTCGATCGCGCCCTCGAAGAGCTGCACGGACTCCTGCACCTGGAGGCCGTAGAGGAGGGTGCGGCCGAGATCGAGGGCGATGCGGGCGCGCCGGATCGTGTCGGTCTCGAGCGCGTGCGCCTCGCGGAGGTGCTTGACGGCTCCCGGGTTGTCGACGAGACGTTCGGCGAGACCGAGGCGGTAGAGCAGCTCGGCGTGCTCGCTGTCCTCGAGCGGCTCCTCGGCCGCCCGCCGCAGATACGCGGCCGCAGCATCCGGGTCGCCCTTCGAGAGCGCGCGGTCCGCCGCCTGGCGGAGCACCGGCACGGCGAGCTCGATCGCGCCCGGCCGCGTCAGCAGCAGGTGCGCGGCGATCTGCTCCTGAGGTGCGTCTGCCTCCGCCAGGAGCTCGGCCGCCGCGGCGTGCTTCTGCTCGCGCTCGGCGCCGTTCAGGTCGGCGTAGACGGCGGCGCGGAGGACGGGGTGGACGAACGCAAGTCGCTTCTCGACGCGCAGGAGCCCGTTTCGCGCGAGCGTGGCAGCGGTGTGCGCAGCGAGCTCGCGGTCGACCCCGGCCAGCGTGGCGGCGTCGGCGAGCCGCACGTCGTCGCCGAGCACCGCGACGGCCTGGGCGAGCGCCGTTGCCTCGCTCGGAAGCCGGGCGAGCCGCAGATGGACCGAGCGAGAGACCGCCTCGGGCCCGAGCTCGTACACGCGCGACGCGTTCCGCGCCTTCGGCGCGATCCCCTCGCTCGCGAGGGCGTCGAGCAGCGCGCGGAGCAGGAGCGGGTTGCCACCGGTGGCCTCGTGGCAGGCGTCCGCGAACTCGACGTCGACGTCGCGCGCGAGCGTCTCGCGGATGAGCGACTGCGCCGCGTGCAGCGTCAGCGCCTGCGGGCGGATGACGACCGCGCCGGGATCCGCGACGATCTCGGCGACGAGCGACTCCTCGTTGCTCTGAGCGGGCGGACGGGTCCCGGCGACGAGCAGGATCGGCATCCCCTCGAGGCGCCGCGCGGTGTAGTTGAGCCAGCGGAGCGAGGCCGCGTCGCTCCAGTGCAAGTCGTCGACGGCAAGCAGGAGCGGCTGGCGGGTCGCGAGGTTGCCGGCGAGCCAGAAGAGGCCGTGGAGCGTGGAGAAGGAGTTGTCGGCGAGGACGTTCGGGTCGCTCAGGCCCCGCTCGTCGAAGAGCGGCGCGGCGAGGGCGGCGGCGCCCGCGAGCAGCTCCTCGCGCTCCTCGGCCGGTGCAAGGGCGAGGATCGGCTCGAAGAGCTGGCGGACGATCCCGAACGAGAATTCGTGCTCGCGCTCGCCGCCGCGCGCGCTGAGCACGCGGAGCCCGGCGGCCGCTCCCAGCGATCGCGCCTCGGCGACGAGCCGCGTCTTGCCCATCCCCGCGTTCCCCTCGATCGCGACGAAGCGGCCGTTTCCGCTCCGCGCGACCTCGATCATCGCGCGGATCGCGGCCAGCTCGGCCTCGCGCTCGAGCAGGACGGACGCGCCGGGAGCCGTCGGCATCCCCGAGCGGGTCGCCAGGGGTGGGAACACGTCGGGGAGCCCGGGGACGACGAGCTGGTAGAGACGCTCGGGCCGGTCGAGGCCGTCCAGCCGGTTCTCGCCGAGATCGCGAAGCGCCACGTCGCGTGGCAGGTCGTGCTCGACGAGCCTCCCCGTCGTGCTGGAGAGCAGGATCTGGCCGCCGTGGCCCGCGTCGCCGATCCGCGAGGCCTGGTGGACCGCGAAGCCGACGTAGCCGTCCTCGCCGACGGTCGCCTCGCCCGTATGGACGCCCATCCTGATCCGCACGACCGCCCGCTCCGGCCACTCTTGCCCGAGAACGGCCTTCTGGGCGGCGATCGCGGCCTGGACGGCGGTCCCCGCGCTCCGGAAGACGGCGAAGAACGAGTCGCCCTGGCGGTCGATCTCGACGCCGCCGGCCTCCTCGAACGCCGTCCGGAGGAGCTCGTTGTGGAGCGAGAGGAGCTTTCCGTACTCGTCTCGGCCCAGGTCTTTGAGGAGCTGCGTCGAGCCCTGGATGTCCGAGAACAGGAACGTGACGGTGCCGGTGGGAAGGGCGCTCATAGGCATTGCTGCCGAGCCGGGAGGGGCTCGAAACAAGACGCAGGGTACGGCAGATTCCTTCCCCCCAAAAGACTGGGGTCGGGGTTAGGGGGGTCGCACGACGCGACCGGAGCCTCTCGGCCGCACGATGGGCAGGCGAACACGTCCACAGGAGGTTGAAAGCCATGTCCGTCGTCGAACTCCGCGCCCCGCAGCCCGGCCCCGAGCCGCCCGCGGAGGCGATCGTCAGCATCGAGAAGGTCTCTCGCCGGTACGGCGAGGGTGACACCGCCGTCGAGGCGCTCCGCGGCGTCTCGCTCGAAATCGAGCGCGGCAAGCTGACCGCGGTCATGGGCCCGTCGGGCTCGGGCAAGTCGACCCTGATGCACATCCTCGCCGGCCTCGACCGCCCCACCGAGGGCACCGTCGTCCTCGACGGCGTCGACATCACGCGGATGAGCGACAAGAAGCTCACGCTTTTCCGGCGCCAGAAGATCGGCTTCGTCTTCCAGTTCTTCAACCTGCTGCCGATGCTCACGGCGGAGGAGAACGTCGCCCTCCCGCTCGACATCGCCGGCGAGAAGATCGACCGCGAGTGGCTCGACGAGCTGCTCGTGACCGTGGGGATCGACAAGCGGCGCAAGCATCGCCCCTCCGAGCTCTCGGGCGGCCAGCAGCAGCGCGTCGCGATCGCGCGCGGGCTCGTCTCGAACCCCGCGGTGCTCTTCGCCGACGAGCCGACGGGCAACCTCGACTCGACGACGTCGAAGGACGTGCTCCGCGTGCTCCGGAACGCCGTCGACGACCTCGGCCAGACGACGGTGATGGTCACCCACGACGCGGGCGCCGCGTCGATGGCCGACCGGATCCTTTTCATCGCCGACGGCCGGATCGTCCAGGACCTCAAGGAGTCGACGGCGCGCGAGGTGCTCGCCGCGATGCAGGAGGTGACCGGCCGATGAAGCGCGTCGCGCTCAAGGGGATCTTCGGCCGGAAGCTCCGCACGGCGCTGACGGCCTTCTCCGTCATCCTCGGCGTCGCGATGGTCACCGGGAGCTTCGTGCTCACGGACACGATGTCGAAGGCGTTCGACTCGATCTTCTCGAGCTCGTACGACAAGACCGACGTCGTCGTGAGCGGGCGCTCGCTCGTCGACTGGTCCGACCAAGGCAACGCGCTCGTCTCCGACCAGGTGCTCCGGCAGGTGCGTGCGCTGCCGTCCGTCGACGCGGCGGCCGGGCAGATCCTCGACCTCAACTCCAGCGCGAACACCGCGCATCTGATCGACCGAGACGGCGACATCGTCACCGGCAACGGCAACCCGACGTTCGGGCTCGGCGTCGACCCCTCGCAGCAGCAGTTCAACCCGCTCAAGCTGAAGCAAGGGCGGTTCGCCACGGCCCCGGGCGAGGTCGTCGTCGACGCCAACAGCGCCGACCGGCTCGGGTTCCACGTCGGCGAGCTCGTGCGCGTCTCCGTCGGCGGCCCGGTCCGGTCGTTTCGGCTCGTCGGGATCGCGCAGTACGGCGACGTCGACACGATCGGCAGCGCGACGATGGCGATCTTCGACGTGCACGAGGCCCAGCGACTGCTGTCGAAGCCCGGCTACGACGTGATCATGGTCGCCGGCGGCGAAGGCGTCTCGCAGGACAAGCTCATCCACGACATCCAGACGCTGCTTCCCGCCAACGCGCAGGTGCGCACGGCAGCGGAGCAGGCGACCGCCGACAAGAAGGGCGTTTCGGAGTTCATCGACTTCATCCGGTACGCGCTCCTCGGCTTCGGCGTGATCGCGTTGTTCGTCGGCGCGTTCGTCATCTTCAACACGCTCTCGATCACGGTCGCGCAGCGCACGCGTGAGCTCGCGACGCTCCGCACGCTCGGCGCAACTCGGCCGCAGGTGATGGGGAGCGTCGTGCTCGAAGCATTCGCCGTCGGGTTGACGGCGTCGCTCATCGGGATCGCGGCCGGCATCGGCATCGCGAAGGGCCTGACTGCGCTCTTCGCCGCGGCGAACCTCGACCTGCCGCGCTCGGCGATGGTCTTCGAGACGCGGACGTGGGTCGTCGCGCTGCTGCTCGGGACGCTCGTCACGCTCGCCGCGTCGATCGCACCGGCACTCCGGGCGACGCGCGTGTCGGCGATCGCGGCCGTGCGCGAGGGCGCGACGCTGCCGCGCGGACGATTCGCGCGTCTGTCGTTCCCGATCTCGCTGGGGCTGCTCGGTCTCACGATCGCAGTGCTCGGCTACGGGCTCTTCGTCCCGGGTGTGTCCGCGCTCGGGCGGGTGCTCTCGCTCGCTCTCGGAACGCTTGCGCTGTTCGTCAGCGTCGCGATCGTGTCGACGCGGCTCGTCACGCCGTTCGCGCGCGTGCTCGGGTGGCCGGCGGCCCGCTTCGGCGGGGCTGCCGGGCGGCTCGCCCGCGGCAATGCGGTCCGGATGCCCGGCCGCACCGCCGCGACCGCGGCCGCGCTGATGGTCGGCCTCGCGCTCGTCACCTTCGTGACGGTCATGGGCAAGGGGCTCCAGGCGTCCGAGCGCGACGCGGTCGTCCGCCAGATCGACGCGGACTACGTCGTCGTCTCGCAGAACGGCTGGACGACGCTGCCTGCCGTGGTCGGCCAGACCGCGGCCGACGCACCCGGCGTGCAGGTGTCCTCGAGCATCCGCCGCGAGCGCGGTCGCGTGCTCGGGCGGAGCGTCGACGTCTCCGGCGTCGACCCGCGGACGATCGACGACGTCTTCCACCTCGAGTGGTCTGAAGGGTCGCCGCTCGTGCTCCAGTCGCTCGGTGCGCGCGACGCGATCGTGCGGAAGTCGTTCGCCGACGCGAACGGGTTCGCCCGTGGCGGCGAGTTCATTGTGCGCACGCCGACCGGGAAGATGATGAACCTTCGCATCCGGGCCATCTACGACCCGCCGCGCTTCGACTCGATGCTCGGCAGCGTGGTCGTCCCGCAGTCGACGTTCGACCGGTTCTTCGAGCGGCCGAGCGACTCGCTCACGCTCGTATGGTCGAACGCGCCTCGCTCCACGCTCGCGGCTGCACTGGCGGCCTATCCCGACGCGCGCGTCGTCTCGGACGACACGTTCGTCGACGAGCGCGTCGCGGAGATCGACGGGATCATCAACGTCCTCTACGCGCTGCTCGCGCTGTCCGTGATCGTGAGCCTGTTCGGCATGGTGAACACGCTCGTGCTCGCGGTCTACGAGCGGACGCGGGAGATCGGGATGCTCCGCGCAGTCGGTCTGACGCGGCGGCAGACTCGCCGGATGATCCGGCACGAGAGCGTCGTCACGGCGCTGATCGGCGCGGCCCTCGGCCTGCCGGTCGGCATCGCGCTCGCGGGTGCGGTCACGCACGCGCTGGCCGACTACGACGTCTCGCTCTCCATTCCGGTGGGATCGCTGGTCGTGTTCGCAGTGGTCGCGATCATCGCCGGTGTCGCGGCGGCCGTCCTCCCGGCACGCCGTGCCTCGCGCCTCAACGTGCTCGAAGCACTGCAGTACGAGTAAGGCGAGGCGTCAGCGGCGGCGGGCCCTGCGGGGGGCCCGTCGCCGCGCGCGCGAGCGTTCCATCGCGGCGGCGGCCTGCTCGGCGAGGGCGTCGACGGGCAGGTCTTGCTCGAGTTCGGGCTCGAGGTCGGGCTCGGGCTCCGGGTCGGGCGCAAGCTCGGCAACGGGCTCAGGCACCGGCTCGAACGCGGGAGCCGCCGTGTCCTCGACGTGCGGATCGCGGCGGAACCAGCCCGAGCGCTCGGTGGCAGGCGGCGGCTCCTGGTCGTCCTCGGGAACCTCCGGTGCGACGGGCAGCTGCGCTTCCTGCTCCCACGGGTCGACGTGTGCGGGCGCCTCGGGCTCGGCGAGCTCGATCGCCTCGTCGGTCTCCTCGTCGATGTCGTCGGCGGCGGCGACGGCCCAGAGCTCGGCCGCATGCTCGGTGGGGGGCGCCGGCTCCTCGGCGCGGCGGAACAGCCGGAAGCGCCGCTTCTCGGGCGCCCGCGCAGGCTCAGGCTCGACCGCCTCGGCGACGGGCTCGGGCTCGGGTTCGGGTTCGGGTTCGGGCTCCGGTTCCGGTTCGGGCTCCGGCTCGGCCTGGTGCAGCTCCGCGACGGCCTCCGGCTCGGTCTCCTCGAGCTGCGGACTCTCCGGCACCGGCTCGGGCTGGGGCGGTTCGAAGATCAAGACCGGCGCCGGCTCGGGCACGAGCTCGCCTTCGGGTTCGGACTCGGGCTCGGGCTCCTCGACGATCGCCTCGGCCGACTCCTCGGGGACCATCGCTTCCTCGACGACCTCGGGCTCGGCAACCGGCTCGGGCTCGGGCTCCTCGCCGGCCGACTCGGCCGAGTCTTCCGGGACCGTCGCGGGAACGTCCCGTTCCTCGAGGATTTCGGCCTCGGCGACCGGCTCGTCGTCCTCACGCACCGGCGGTTCATCGAGCATCGTCATCGCCTCGGGGCCCTCCTCCGGCGCAACCCACGCCACGGCCTCCGGCAACTCCTCCGGCTCCTGGTCGAGATCCGGCGCGACCGCGGGCGCAGCCGCCGTCGGGATCGCACGCTCGCGCGCGGCGACCCACTCGATCAGCAGCACAACGCCGAGCGCGGCGCCCATCACGAGCACGATCGTCAGCGACGACCATCCTGCGATCCCGACCACGACGCCGACGAGAATCAGAAACGCGAACTCGCCGGCGAGCCGCGGGAACGCGGGCGGCAGCGTCCACTCGCGCACGCCGCGCGGCGCGCCGTACCCACCGCCGCCTCCCTGCCACGACTGCACCGTCCACCCCGAGCCGCGAACCGTGCGGAGCTCGGCGCGAAGCTCTGCCGCCGTCCGCTGGAACACCTCGACCGCCTCGAGCGTCCGCAGCGTCGAGTCGAGCTGCGCGGCGTGGCGGTAGAACGCGTCGAACGCCTCGCGCACCTTCTCGCGGTCGTAACCCTGCTCCGCGATCGGCAGGTCCTCGACGCGCGGGAGCGGCGCGGGACGCCGCTCGGGCTCACGAGGTTCTCTCGGCTCGGGTGCCGGCCAGTCGCCGTCCGTCATCTGAGCAGCGTACGCAACCCGTTACTCCTCCTGCACGAGCGGAAGACCGGTCGCGACGACGCGCCGACCGCCCACGTCGTACACGACGTCGACGCTGTCGTTCTGGCGGTACGTCCCCGCGATCCCGAGGATGATGCTGAGCCAGCGCCAGAAGCCGAGCCGCCCCTCACGCGCCAGGCTCCGCGGGAAGAGCAAGCTCGTGCCACGACGCTCGAAGTCGACGCCCTCTCGCTGCTGAACGCCGTTGACGTAGACCTCGAACCCTCCGGTCGCGCCCGGCGGCAGGTCCACCCTCGTCCTCGGGCTCACCCTTCGTAGAATGCCACCGGCCGTGCGCCGCCTCGTCTCGATCGCCGCTCTCGTGCTCGGCGCACTCGCGCTCGCCGCGCCCGCGTTCGCCGCCAACGCGGGCCTGACGCCCGTCGATCCGGCTTCGCCGAACGCCGAGGCGATCAACCAGACCTACTACCTGCTGCTCGTCGTCACCGGGATCGTGCTGATCGCCGTCGAGGTCGCACTGATCGTCTTCGTCGTGCGCTACCGGCGACGCAGGCGGCCCGTCGACGCCGAGGGACCGCAGATCCACGGCAACACCAGGCTCGAGGTCCTCTGGACGGTCGTCCCCGTGTTTCTCGTCGCGGTCATCGTCGGATTCGTCTTCTACAAGCTGCCGGACGTGAGCGACGTCACGCGCGCGGCGAACGAGCCTACGAGCGTGCCGAACCTGCGGATCGACGTGCGCGGCCATCAGTTCTACTGGGAGTTCCGCTACCCCGACGGGAGCGTCACGTACGACACGATGGTCGTCCCGGCCGGCCGGACGGTCGAGTTGAACGTGACGTCGCAGGTCGCCGACGTGATCCACTCCTGGTGGATCCCGGAGCTCGGCGGAAAGATCGACGCGATCCCCGGGAGGTTGAACCACACGTGGTTCCGCGCCGAGCGGCCCGGTGTCTACGAAGGAAACTGCACCGAGTACTGCGGCATTCAGCACGGGGCGATGGAGATGAGCGTGCGCGCACTTCCCGTCGGCCGCTACCGGGCCGAGCTCGCCCGACTGTCCGCGAGCGGCCGCGCGCAGTTCGACGCCGCGTGCTCCAAGTGCCACAACATCTCCGGGCCACAGCTCATCGGCCCGACGCTGCAGGGGAACCCGACGCTCGCCGACCCCGCGGCCCTCGCACTTCTCGTGCGAAACGGCCGGAACGAGATGCCGAAGGTCGGCGCGGGCTGGAGCGACGAGCAGATCCGGACGCTCGTGAACTACACGAGGACGATCGCCGGGGGCGGCCAGTAGTGGCGGTCCAGACCGAGCGCATCTACCCCGTCCCGTGGTACCGCGGCCGCTTCGCGAGCTGGCTCGTCACGACCGACCACAAGCGGATCGGGATCCTCTACATCGCGACGAGCCTCTTCTTCTTCGTCGTCGGCGGCATCCTCGCGCTGCTGATGCGGACCGAGCTCGTCACGCCCGAAGCGGGGGACGTCGTGAGCCGCGAGACGTACAACCAGCTCTTCACGATGCACGGTCTGACGATGGTCTTCCTCGTCATCGTCCCGATCCTCGCCGGGTTCGGCAACTACGTCGTGCCATTGATGATCGGCGCCGCGGATATGGCGTTCCCGCGGCTGAACGCGTTCTCGTACTGGGCGTTCCTGCTCGGCGGCCTGGTCCTCTACAGCGGGTGGTTCGGCGCCGGCGGCCCCGCGGACACCGGCTGGTACCTCTACCCCCCGTACTCGATCCACACCGACACGTCGGTCGACCTGACGATCCTCGGTCTCCACCTGCTCGCGATCTCGTCGCTCGCGGGTGCGATCAACTTCGTCGCGACGGTGCATACGCTCCGCACCGCGGGCATGACGTGGATGCGGATTCCGCTCTTCGTCTGGACGATCTACACGTACGCGTGGCTGCTGATCCTCGCGCTCCCGTCCGTCGCCGCCGCGCTGACGATGCTCCTCCTCGACCGCCAGGCCGGCACGCACTTCTTCCTGCCGAACGAGGGCGGGAACGCGCTCCTCTACCAGCACATGTTCTGGTTCTTCGGCCACCCCGAGGTCTATGTCATGGTGCTGCCCGCCTTCGGGATCGTTTCAGAGGTCCTGCCGGTGTTCGCGCGGAAGCCGATCTTCGGCTACGCGGCGATCGCGTTCTCGACGATCGGGATCGCGTTCGTCTCGCTGCTCGTCTGGGCGCACCACATGTTCGCGGTCGGCCTGCCGAACTACCTGAACGGCTTCTTCATGATCGCGTCGGTGCTCGTCGCGGTCCCGACCGGCGTGAAGGTGATCAACTGGCTCGCGACGCTCTGGCGCGGGAACATCCACTTCGCGACGCCGATGCTGTTCGCGCTCGGCCTCCTCTCGATCTTCACGATCGGCGGCATCTCCGGCGTCATGCTCGCCGCGTTCCCGTTCGACTGGCAGGTGCACGACACGTACTTCGTCGTGGCGCACATGCACTACGTCCTCTTCGGCGGATCGATCTTCGGCATCTTCGCCGGGCTCTACTACTGGTGGCCGAAGATGTTCGGTCGCATGCTCGACGAGGGGCTCGGGAAGCTCAACTTCTGGCTCTACTTCATCGGGATCAACCTGACGTTCGGCCCGCAGCACTTCCTCGGCCTGCTCGGCATGCCGCGGCGCGTCGTCGGCTACCGCGACCTGCCGTGGTGGCAGACGTGGAACGTCGTCTCGACGGTCGGCTCGTTCCTCCTCGGCCTCGGGACGCTCGTCTTCCTCTGGAACGTCGTCCGCTCGCGGAACTCGCGCCGGGTCGGGAACGACCCCTGGCTCGGCGACACACTCGAGTGGTACACGACCTCACCGCCGCCCGAGCACAACTTCGACAAGGTGCCGTACATCTCGAGCCCGCGCCCGCTTCGCGACCTGCGCCGCCGGCTCGCGGAGGAGGGAGCGCGCAGGTGAGTGATGCGCGCCGGTGGAACCTCCCGGTTCCCCCGGACCCCCTCCCCTGGTCCGCTCCGCGGACAGGCCGCTCCGCGGCCGGCCCGTGGCTGCGCCTTTGCGGCCTCACCGCCACGGCCGCCGCCGTCGCGACCGTCGCGAGCGGCTCGCTCGGCATCGCGCACCGAGCGCTCGCGGTCATTGCGATCCCGCCGCTCGCCGCGCTCGTCGTCGCTGCGTGGACCGCGCACCGAGAGCTCCTGCCGTGGACGGTCGCCGCGCTCGGCTCGTTCCTCGTCGCGATCGGGACGTGGTGGGCGGGCGCCGCCCACGTCGCGGCCGCAGGCATCGCGCTCGCGGTGATCGCCGTCGCCACCGCGCAGCTCCACCGCGGCGACATCGGCCCCGTCGGCGCGTGGCGCGACTACGTCACGCTGACGAAGCCGCGGATCATGTCGCTGCTGCTCCTGACCGGCGCGTGCGGGATGTTCGTCGGCGCGGAAGGCGTCCCGCCGCTCGGCGACTTCGCGGCGATGCTCGTCGGCCTCGCGCTGGCCTGCGGCGGCGCGAGCGCGCTCAACCATGTCCTCGACCGGGACATCGACAAGCTGATGGGCAAGCGGACGCGCTCGCGTCCCGTCGCGACCGGCCGCATCGCGCCCGAGCGCGCGCTCGAGTTCGGACTCGCGCTCTCGGCGTTCTCGTTCGTCCTGCTCGGCAGCCTGACGAACGTCCTGACCGCGGTGCTCGCGCTCGTCGGGAACCTCTTCTACGTGCTCGTCTACACCCGCTGGCTGAAGCGTTCGACGCCGCAGAACATCGTGATCGGCGGCGCGGCGGGCGCGGTGCCGCCGCTCGTCGGCTGGGCCGCTGCGACCGGCAACCTGACGCTGCCCGCGCTCGCGCTCTTCGCGATCGTGTTCTTCTGGACGCCGCCGCACTTCTGGGCTCTCGCACTGCTGATCAAGCGCGACTACGAGAACGCACGGATCCCGATGCTCCCCGTCGTCCGCGGCGAACGGGAGACCGTGAAGCAGATCGTGCTCTACACGCTCGTGCTGATTGCGGTCACGCTCGTCCCGTTCGCGATCGGGATGTCGGGCGTGCCGTACCTCGCGAGCGCGCTCGTCCTCGGCGGCATCTTCCTCTGGCTCGCGTGGCGGCTCCGCGCCGAGCTCGTGCCGAGACGCGCCGCGGTGCTCTTCCACTACTCGCTGGCCTACCTCGCGCTCCTCTTCGTCGCCCTGGCCCTCGACCCCCTCGTCGCGTGACCGACCGCGAGAACGAGCAGCGGAGCCTCCTCATCGGCTGGGGCCTCTTCGCCCTCTTCATCCTGCTCTTCGCCGGCTCCTTCGCGGTCGCGCTCCTCTATTTAGCCCTCGACTAAGGCTCAAGGCGGGACGCAGCGGAGCCGATCTGGCTCTCGATGCGGCCGATCGTCCGTCTCTGCCTGCTCGTCGCCGCGCTCAGCGCGATCTGGGCGTCGCCTGCGCATGCAACGCGCGTCCTCGGGCTGCCCGAGACGCTGACGAGCCAGCACTTCCAGATCCACTACGCGGGACAGGTGCTCCCGCCAGGCGTCTCGGTCATCCACCAGGACGCCGCCGACCTCGCCGGCAACCTCGAGCAGGCCTACTCGACGATGGTCTGGGACTGGGGCTACCCCGCGCCGCTCGACGACGGCGACGGGAAGATCGACGTCTTCGTCGTCGACACCTCCGGCCTCAACTACCTCGGCCTCGCGTGGGCCGACAACCCGAGCGCGGGCCAGAGCTCCGGCTACCTCTACATCGACGACAACTCCGTCCGCGACCTCCATGTGGCGGCGCACGAGCTCTTCCACCTCGTCCAGTACTCACTCTGGGTCCCGATGGAGCCGTCAGTCGTGGAAGCGAGTGCCGAGTGGGCCGCGTTCCGCGTGCTCGGCTTCCCGCTCACCGTCGACATGGGCCTCGAGGACCCCGTCCCGCTCGCCGACACCGTCGGTGCGCCGGACATGTCGCTCACCTGCAGCGGCGGCGCCTGCGGCCTCACGGGCTACGAGAACAACGGCTACTCGCGCTGGACCTTCTACGAGTACCTGACCGAGCGCTACGGCGGTAACGCCGTCTTCGACCTGTTCCAGAAGGGGAAGACGCTGAACGACCCGTCGCTCACGGGCTCCGACCTGCTGATCGCGGCGCTCCAGGACAAGGGCGCGACACTCGGCGACGCGTTCGGCGACTTCACCACCACGAACCTTTCCGGCGGCTACTCGGCGCCCGGCCTGAAGGCGACGCTGCCGGCCGTCTACAAGCTCGTCCCCACGGGCTCGGCGACCGGCGGGCTCGGCACGCAGACCATCGCCGTGAACCACCTCGCGGCCCGGTACCTCGCGTTCCAGCGCGGGACGGGCACGAGCGACGGCCCGTGCTACGCGGCCACGCTCATGATCACCGTCTCGTTCCCGTCGGGGCTCGGCGCGCGCCCGGTCTACCGGTGGACGGCGGCCGACAGCCCGGTGCAACCACTCGCGGTCAGCGGGTCGACCGCGTCGATCACCGTGCCGTGGGACACGTGCTCGTGGTCGGACGTCGGGATGCTCTCGCTGCCGAACCCGAGCGCGATGGTCGACGCGGCGGTCTTCAAGGTCTCCGCCTCGCTGACGGTGGACAAGAGCACGTTCGTCACGTCGAAGCCTCCGCCCGCCGGCACCTACACCGGCCCGACGATCCAGGCGCCCGAGGGCGAGGAGGCGCCGTCGATCTCCGTCTACGGGCCGGAGACGCTCCGCGTCTCCCGCAAGAAGCGCGTCGTGCGGCTCGTCGTCTTCTCGAGCGGCATGGGCAGCCTCCAGGCGGACCTCGGCGGGCTCGAACTCGGCTCGCGGACGCTGCGGACCGGCAACAACGACCTTCGCTTCACCCTCCCGAAGAACGTCCTCCGCACGCTCGCCGCCCTCGGCAGCCTCACGCTGACGAGCGTCTCGCCGACCGGCGAACGCGGCGCGACCGTCACCCGCAAGCTCCTCCTGACGAAGTAGAGTCGCGCGCACGCGCGACCTGGACGCCATCTTCCTCGCGCGGCCGAGCGAGCCGCCTTCCGGCACCGCCCTCGTCGTCAAGGACCTGTTCGACACGGCCGGGCTGACGACGACGTACGGGTCGATCCTCTTCGTCGACCACGTCCCCAAGGAGAGCGCGGAGGCGGTGCGGCGGCTGGAGGTCGCGGGGTACGCGAACGTCGGCAAGACGAACCTGCACGAGTTCGCGTACGGGATCTCGTCGCAGAACCCCCACTTCGGCACCGTTCCGAACCCGGCCGCCCCCGGGCGCCTCGCGGGCGGATCGAGCGGCGGAAACGGCGCGGCGCTTGCCGCGGGCCTCGCCGAGGTCGCGCTCGGCACCGACTCGGCGGGGTCGATTCGCATCCCCGCGGCGTGGTGCGGGGTCGTCGGGTTCAAGCCGACGTGGGGCCTCGTGCCGCTCGACGGCTGCTTCCCGCTCGCGCCGAGTTACGACACGGCCGGGCCGATGGCGACGACGGTCGAGGCGTGCGAGCAGGCGATGCTCGCGCTCGTCCCGGGCTTCGACCCGACGACCGCGGCGCTCGAGGACCTGCGCGTCGGCATAGCCTGGACGGAGCTCGCCGACCCGCTCGTGCGGGCTCGCGCAGAGGAGATCGCCTCTCGATTCCCACAGCGGACGCCGATCGACCTCCCGTCGCCCGAAGCGACCTACGAGGACACGTACACCGCCTTCATGCACGAGGCCGCCGACGTCCACCGCGAGCTCTTCGCCGAGCACGCCGACTCGTACGGGGACAACGTCCGCCCGAAGATCGAAGCCTGCCTCGCCGTCACCGACGCCGACGCGGCGCGCGCGCGCGATCGACGGGCGGAGCTCCGCGACCGGTTCCTCGAGGCGACCGACGCCGTCGACCTCGTGCTCACCCCGACGACGCCGTTCGTCCCGCCGCCCGCCGACGCAGACGAGATCGCGTTCCGCCGGCGCGGGATCAGCCTCACGTATCCGTTCAGCCTGCTCGGCTGGCCCGCGCTCGCGCTTCCCTGCGGCTCGGCCGAAGACGGGCTGCCGGCGTCGGTGCAGCTCGTCGGCAGGCCCGGGGACGACGCGCGCGTCCTGGCGGCCGGGGCATCCCTCGTTCGAGGGACAGCCACGGCTTAGAAACTGCCGAAACACCAAGGGATGGCACCGGCCCGCCTCCTCGTTGCGCTGCTCGCAGCGCTGCTCCTGACCACGTCGGCGAACGCGGCTCCCGCCGCGACGAAGGCCGGTCCGCAGAGCCTCCGCGCGTTCCTCTTTCGCGCCGACGAGCCGCTCAGGCACGAGTACTCGCGCACGCCCGCGTTCGCGTGGGCGCCGGTGCGCGGCGCGCAGCGCTACGAGTTCGAGCTCGCGACGAGCAGCACGTTCCGCGAGAACGGGATCATCTACTCCGACTCCGAGCTGAAGTCGCCCGTCGCATCGCTCACGCTGACGCTGCCGTGGATCACGGGCTCGCCCTACTCGCTCTACGCCCGCGTGCGCGCGGTCGTTCCCGGCGGCGCGACGAACTGGAGCAAGCCCTTCGGCTTCAACATGCGCCAGGCCGACGTCCCTCGACCCCTCACGAGCTACCCCGGGCTGCTGCGTTGGACGCCGGTCGAGGGCTCGCAGGCGTACGACGTCTGGCTGATCGACATCCCGAAGATCGTCCGCATCCGCGGGAACGTGATGGACGAGCGCGAGTTCTGGACGTTCCACCAGTCCGCGCCCTGGACCGGCAAGGTGCGCTGGCGCATCCGGACGGTGCGCTCGGACATCTCGAGCGGCGGCAAGATCCGGCAGAACGCGCTGCCCGCGACGTCGTTCGGCCCCTGGAGCCCGGTCTACGAGTCCGTGAACCCGCCCTTCGCGGTCGGTGCGCTGAACGGCTTCGCGACCGTGTCCGACGTCGTCTCGAAGGGCTTCTCGACCGACCCTGCGCACCGGCTGATGCCGGCGTTCGTCTACAGCGGCAACCGCAGTTTCGCCGGCGCCGACGCCGAGCTCTACCGCGTCTATGTCTTCACCGACCGCGACTGCGTCAACCGCGTCTTCACCGGCGCGGTGACGGGCGCGCCGGCCTATGCGCCGCGCTCGTACGGCCCGCAGACGCTCCCGAAGGACTCCGCCTCGCTCGCGCTCGCGCGCGGCTCGTACCTGAGCGACGGCGACCAGGGCTCGACGTACACCGCCGACTTCGAGGCGCTCACGCCGACCGAGTCGCTGCCGCAGCCGCAGCTCACGACGAGCCTCCCGGCTGCCGCGGCAGCGGATCCTGCAGCGCCCGCGCCGCCCGCCGCGCCGGCGACCCCGACCACACCGACGACCACGCCGGCACCCTCGTCCGGCGGCATCACCGTGGGCGGCGACCTCGGCGCGCCCGTCGACCTCTGGGACTCGAACTGGCCGGAGGGCGGCTACTACTGGACGGTCGTCCCCGTCGAGGCGGTCAACCCGAACCCGTTCGAGACGACGGTCAGCGGCGCCGGCACGGCGATCGGAGCGCTCGACCTGACCGTCGCCGTCGCGGGCGGCTTCGCACCGGGCGACGTCGTGAAGATCGGCAACGCGTCGAACCAGGAGACCGTCACGGTCACCGCCGTGAACGGGACGATCCTCAGCCTCGCAACCGCGCTCAAGCAGGCGCACGGCGTCGGCGAAGGCGTCGTCCGCACGACCGGCAACCTCATCTACCGCGACCTCGAGCTTCCGCAGGAGGTCTGCGCGTCGGGCCGCGTGATGCGCTTCGGCAAGAGCAGCGAGCCGACGCTCGTGACCGCGGGCGCGCCGTTCGCGTCGGGGCTCTCGCCGAAGGGCCGCCTCGTCTCGGCGACCGGAAGCGCGTCATCGTTCTACGGCGCGCCGCTCGTCGCGTGGACGCCTGCGCTCGGCGCGGACGCGTACCACGTGCAGTGGAGCAAGAAGCGCTACCCGTTCAAGCCGGAGCTCTCCGGAGGCACCGCTGGGTTCCTGACGCTCGCCACGTCGGCCGTGCTTCCGCTCACGCCGGGCACCTGGTGGTACCGCGTGCGAGGCGTCAGCTGGCGGCTGCCGGCGAACGCGCAGTACATGGGCTGGTCGGACCCGACGCGGATCGTCGCGGCGAAGCCGACGTTCTCGGTCGCGGCGCCGAAGAAGACGAAAAAGCCCTAGGCGCTGAACGCTGCGCGGGGCGGGTGCGGCGCCTCGATCGCATCGCCCAGCGTCCGCTCGAACCGGAAGTGCGACGAGAGCCCCGTGATCTCGATCACTCGCGTGATGCGTGCATCGTCCGTCACGAGCGTGAGGTCGCCGTCCTTCGCCCGCAGCAGTTTCGAGTAGCGGACAAGGACGCCGAGCGCGCTCGACTCAAGGAATGGCACTTCGAGCAGATCGACGATGACGTGGCTCGCACCCTCGCTCAGCAGCGAAGCCAGTTCGGCGTCGAGCTCGGCCGCCTGCGCAAGGTCGACCTCCCCCGCGAGGGCCAGGACGTACGCAGAGTCCGTGACGTGCACCGACGTCATTCGGAACCGCAGGGGGTCCAGGTCCACAACTGCAAGCTAGCTCCGCGCGGGTTGGCGTTTGCCCAGGCTTCTCTTTGGGTTCGCTCACACGGGGACGAGCTTGTACCCGACCCCACGAACGGTCGCGATCCGCTCTGGTCGAGTCGGATCTCGCTCGACCTTCCGGCGGAGGTTCGAGATGTGGATGTCGCACGCGCGCTGGTCGCCCACGTAGTCGCTCTCCCAAAGGTGCTGCATCAGCTCACGTCGCGAGAACGGTCGTTCGGGCTCGGAGGCGAGCAGCGCCAGCAGCTTGAACTCGGAGCGCGTGACATGGCGCGGATCACCGTCGACGACGACGCGATGGCGGTACGGGTCGAGCTCGAGACCGCCGACGCGGATCGGCCCGTTCGGCGAGCCGCGGTCCAGCTCGCGCCTGCGGAGGATCGCCCTGACACGGCTCAGGAGCTCCGCCATCGAGAACGGCTTGGTGACGTAGTCGTCAGCGCCGATCTCGAGCCCGAGCACGCGGTCGGCCTCGGCTGCCCTTGCGGTCAGCACGATCACGGGAAGCGCACTCGTGCTTCGCACTCGGCGAAGGACCTCGATCCCCGAGAGCTTCGGGAGCATCAGGTCGAGGATCAGCAGGTCGAACTCGTCGTGATGCGCGTGCGCGAGCACCTTCTCGCCGTCCTCCACGGTCTCGACCTCGTAGCCCTCGCCGCGCAGGGTGTACGCGACCGCATCGAGAATCGCAGGCTCGTCTTCTGCCACGAGAATGCGCGTCACGTCGCGCGGATCCGTGCCGCGGGGAGGGCGATCGAGACCCGCGTGCCGTCGGGCCCGGAGTCCAACGCGAGCTCGCCGCCGAGCGCGTCAACGGCCTCTCGGACGATCGCGAGCCCGAGGCCGAACCCCTCGATCTCGCCGTCGCCGCGGTAGAAGCGCTCGAAGACGTGCGACTGGAGCGCTTCGGCGATGCCAGGCCCCCGGTCGACGACGTCGATCGTCACGCGTCCGTTCGCCTGTCCGGCGGCGAGGCGCACCTCACCGCCGGCGTACTTGACCGCGTTCTCGCTCAGGTTCGCGAGCGCCTGCTCGAGCAACGGACGGTTGGCGATGACGGCCGCGTCGTCCGGGCAGCTGACCTCGATCGCACGGCCGGCGGTCATCTCGGCGATCGAGCGCAGCAGCGGGGCGAGCGGGATCACCTCGGTCCGCGGCTGCTCCGAGCGGTTCTGTGCGCGCGCCAGCACGAGAAGAGCGCGCGTGAGCTTGCCGAGTCGTGTGCTCGCGCGCTCGATGTGACCCAGGAACCGGTCCCGGTCCGCCGGACGTTCCTTCGCACCCGCCTGGAGCACGTCGACGGCCGAGGCGATCGCCGCGATCGGCGTCTGAAGCTCGTGAGCCGCGTTCGTGACGAAGTCGCGCTCCGCGCGGTCGCGGCGCTCACGATCGGTGATGTCCTTGACGACGACAACAACCGCCACGATCACGGAGTCGCTTCGCACGGGCACGACGTCGACCTCCACCAGGAGCGTCGACCCGTTGCGGTCGAGCTCGAGGCGCTCGACCTTCGCCGGCTCGCCGGTCTCCAGCACGGGGAAGAGCGGCCAACCGGGCGACGTGCGCATCGCGTCGATCGCGACCCCGAGCCGGTCGGCAGGCTGCCCGAGGAGCGCCTCGGCACGCCGGTTGGCGAGCTGGAGCTCACCCGTGCCGTCGAAGATGAGCACGCCGTCGGGAAGCTGCTGAACGACCGTCGAGAGGCGAGCGCTCGTCTCCGCGAGCTCGCGCGTGCGGTCCGCGATCCCGAGCTCGAGCTCCGCGCTCAGCGATCGGATCGCGTCCTCGAGCTCGGACGCTCTCGCGACGAGCGCCGCTTCCGTCGCGTCGATGTCGGAGATCGCCCCTTCGAGGTCGCGCTCGAGTGCGTCGGGATCGAGATCGCGCTCCTCGAGCCGGCCGCGGAGTGCCCGCAACCGCGACAGAGCTGCTTCGAGCTCGGACTGGATCTCGCGCTGCAGTCGGCTCGCGAGCTCAGCGGGCACCGGGATGGATCTCCGTCCAGAACATCACCTGCAAGAAGCGTACTCCCGCGTCTCGCGCGCTAGAGGGCCGCGGAGGCCGCGGCCTCGTACACAGGATCGCGCGAGAAACGGTCGAGCTCACCCGAGAGCAGCTCGCTCGGGCTCGGGCGCTCCTCGCGGGCCAGGACCTCGCGCGCGTCGAGCTCGATCAGCTCGATCCGATCGGCCGCAGCGTGGTCGAGCTCGATCGCACGATCGAGGCGCGAGCGCAGCCAGCCGGCGAGCAGCGATGCCTCCTGCAGCGGACCGCGAACGCGAAGCCGCCGCGCGTTTGCTGCAGAGTCGAGCTCGGCGATCGCGCGCCGCCAGCGGAGCGTTCGGGCCCAGACGATGTCCGAGACCGCCACTCGGTCGAAGATCTCGGCGAGGCTCGTGTAGCACCCGGGAGCCTCCCGCCACTCGCGCGAGTCGACGACGAGCCGATCGACCACGTTCACGAGCTGCTCGAAGACGGGCTCGCCGAACGGCGGCTGCCCACGCCAGCGCAGGAAGACGGGCAGATCGGGGAGGACGAGCGGGAGGATGACGCTCGCCGGGGCCTGGGCGACCCGACCGTGCAGGCGCAGCTCGATCACCTCCGAGCACACGTGACGCTCGAGCTCCGCGAGCGTGTAGCACTCGAGCGAGAGGTCGGCGTCGATCGCGTCGCGGCCGTCCTCCTGCGGGAACAGGAGGAGCGTGCGTGAGGGGTGCAGCTCCGCCATGCCGGCGAGCGTCTCGCGCGCGGCGTCCTGCCACTCGGGCGGCGCCCAGGCGACGTGGGTCAGCACGCTCGTCCGCAGGTCCATCGCGTCGCTGCGAAGTTCAGCGAGGGCACGGTCGATCTGGCCGATCGTCACGTCACGCCCGGTCCACTCCTGGTCGCGGACGGCGCTCAATGCCGTCCCCAGGACCGGCCGTCGCGGTGCAACACCTCGTCCCCCTCGACGGGCCCCCACGTCCCGGCGTCGTAGTTCGGGAAGTCAGGCACCTGGTCGGCCCAGCGCACGAGGAACGAGTCGACGATGCGCCACTGCTCCTCGATCTCGTCGGCGCGTGTGAAGAGCGTCGGGTCGCCTCGCATCGCGTCGAGGATCAGCCGCTCGTACGCCTCGGGCAGCCCGGTGCGGAACGCACCGCCGTAGAGGAAGTCCATGTTGACCGTTCGCACCGTCATCCCCTGGCCCGGGACCTTCGCGCCGATCCCGAGCGACACGCCCTCGTCGGGTTGCACGTGGATCGCGAGGACGTTCGGGCGCAGCCCGTCGGCGTGCGCGAAGAGCGACTGCGGGACGCGCTTGAAGTGGATGGCGATCGTCGTCTCGCGGCGCGGGAGCCGCTTGCCGGTCCGAACGTAGAACGGCGTGTCCGCCCAGCGCCACGTGTCGATGCGGAGCTTCGCCGCGAGGTACGTCTCGGTCGTCGACTCCGGGTCGACTCCCTCCTCCTCGCGGTAGCCGGGCACCATCTGGCCCTCGACGTAGCCCGGCCCGTACTGCCCGCGGACGACGGCGTCGACCTCCATTGCGCGAAGGACCTTCGCCTTCTCGTTTCGCACCGCGTCGGCGTCGAAGTCGATCGGGGGCTCCATCGCGGTGATCGCGACGAGCTGGAGCAGGTGGTTCTGGAAGACGTCGCGGGACGCGCCGAGCTTCTCGTAGAAGGCGGCGCGGCCCTCGATCCCGATCGCCTCGGCGACGGTGATCTGCACGTGGTCGACGAACTGCCGCGTCCAGAGCGGTTCGAAGATGCCGTTCGCAAAGCGGAGCGCCAGCATGTTCTGCACCGTCTCCTTGCCGAGGTAGTGGTCGATCCGGAAGACCTCGTTCTCGCGGAAGTGCCGGAGGATCTCGTGGTTCAGCCGGCGCGCGGACGCGAGGTCGAGGCCGAACGGCTTCTCGACGACCAGCCGGGCCCAGCCCTCGCCGGTTCGTCGATCGCCGATCTCGTGCACGAGCATCGCGATCGCGACCGGCGGGACGGCGAGGTAGAAGAGACGGTTCCCCTCGGTCCCGTGCTCGTGGTCGAGCTCCTTGAGCTTCTCGGCGACGCGGTCCCCGCCCTCGTCGTCCTCGAACTCCGTCGAGACGTAATACGTCGACTGCGCGAGCTCGTCCCACACCTCCTGCTTGAACTCGACGCGCGCGTGCGCGCGCACCGCTTCCTCCATCCCTTTGCGGAAGTCCTCGCTCGTCATGGGGCTGCGTGCGCTCCCGAGCACGGCGAACCGCTCGGGGAGCATGCGCCGGTAGGCGAGCGCGTAGAGCGCCGGGAAGAGCTTGCGCCTCGTGAGGTCGCCCGACGCGCCGTAGATCACGAACACGCACGGGTCGGGCGTGCGGCGGCGCTCGAGCCCTTCGAGCAGCGGGTTCTCAGCGACTTCGGTCAGGGTCCTCCACGCGCTTCTCTGCCGCGCGCACCGCGTGGCCGCCGAACTGGTTCCGGAGCGCGGCTGCGACCTTCGCTGCGAAGTTGATCTCGCGCCTCGAGGCGAAGCGGGCGAAGAGGGAGCTCGCGATCACGGGCACGGGGACGTTCAGCTCGATCGCCTCGTTGATCGTCCAGCGGCCCTCGCCCGAGTCCTCGACGTAGGGCGCGATGTCCTCGAGCTTCGCGCCGTGGTCCTTGAACGCCTCGTAGAGGAGGTCGAGCAGCCACGAGCGGACGACCGAGCCGTAGCGCCAGATCCCCGCGATCTCCTCGAGATCGAGGTCGAACGGGGAGTGGCTCATCAGCTCGAACCCCTCGGCGTACGCCTCCATCAGGCCGTACTCGATCCCGTTGTGGACCATCTTCACGAAGTGGCCCGAGCCGGGGCCGCCGACGTGCGCCCAGCCGTTCTCGGGGGCGAGGCCCTCGAAGATCGGCGTCAGGCGCGAGGCGGGCTCGGGATCGCCGCCGGCCATCAGGCAGAAGCCGACCTCGAGCCCCCAGATGCCGCCGGAGACGCCGACGTCGACGAAATGGATCCCGCGCTCCTTCGCCTCGTCGTGGCGGCGGATCGAGTCGCGGAAGTACGAGTTGCCGCCGTCGACGAGCACGTCGTCCTCGTCGAGGACACCGAGTGCCTCCTGGAACGTCGCCTCCGTGACGTCGCCCGACGGCACCATCAGCCAGAAGATGCGCGGCCGCTCCAGCTGCGTCGCCAGCTCCTCGAGCGATTCCGCGGTCGACTCCACGTTCGGGTCGTACGTCATCACCTCGAGCCCGTTCCGGCGCAGGCGCTCGGTCATCCCGGAGCCCATCCGGCCGAGCCCGACCATCGCGAACTTCACAGCGCCACCCGGACGATCCGGCGGCCGCGCTCCTGGAGCGCCTCGTAGTCCCCCGCGGCCTGCGCGGCGATCAGCTTGCGGAAGCCGAACGGCTTGCCCGGGATCGGCAGCTCCTCGCCGAGGTCGTCGACGACCTGGACGAAGAGGCCGGTGTTCGGGCCGCCCTTGTGGAGCTGTCCGGTCGAGTGGAGGTAGCGCGGTCCGAGGCCGACCGAGACGGGTCGGCCCGTGGCGCGCGCACGGTCGACGAACGGCTCGAGGTCGCTCTCGCGAGCCGGGTCGACGAACGCCTGGATGCAGACGTAGTCGCCCTCGCGCGCGCCGTCCAGCAGCGAGTCGAGGTCGCCCTGCGGCTCGACCGACGGCTCGCCGCCGCGCGACAGGATCTCGTTCGTCTTGTCCTTCGCAGCCTGCACGTCCGGCTGGTCGAACGGGTTGATGCCGAGGATCGAGCCGGCGACCGCGGTCGCGAACTCCCAGCGGAAGAACTCCTGACCGACCTCGTACGGATCGTCGACCCGGAACTCGGGGCGCTGCACGTCGTCGGACTCGCCCCACGAGACGGGGATCAGCCCCTTGCCCTCCTTGCCGGTCGACTCGGCGAGGAGCTGCTCGACCCAGAGCCCGAAGTCGCCGCCGACAAGGACCTTGTCGCGGCCCTCGCGCCAGCCATCGCCGAGCGCGAGCCCGAGCTCGAGGCCGGGGTTGCCCTCCTCGAAGCGGCACGCCTCCCGCATCTCGTCCGCCCGCTCGAGCAGCCGCAGCACGTCGAGCCCCATCAGCACCGCCGGCACGATCCCGAAGGCGGAGAGCGCCGAGTAGCGGCCGCCGATCGTCGGCTCGCCGTGGAAGACGCCGGCGAACGCGCGCTCGCGGGCGAGCAACTCGAGCTCGGATCCCGGATCCGTGATCGCGACGAAGCGTCGGCCGTCCCCGCCCGTCTGGTCCCAGAAGTAGTCCGTGTGCGAGCGGGTCTCGAGAGTGGAGCCGGACTTCGAGGCCGAGATGAAGAGCGTGCCGTCCGACGCGACGCGGCGAACAGCGTTCGGATGGGTCGTGTCGAGCGTGTCGAACGTCCCCACGCCGAACAGCCGCTTCACCACCTCCGGCGCGAGGCTCGACCCGCCCATCCCGAGCAGGCAGACGCGATCGAAGTCGACGTTCGACGCGAACTCGAGCAGCTCGTGCACGCGCTCTCGCATGCGGAGCGGCTCGTCGAGCCATCCGAGCCACTGCGCCTCGCCGTTGCCGGTCCAGACGCTCGGGTCGCGACTCCAGATCCGCTCGACGAGCTGCGCGACGTCCGTGCGCGCCACTACGCCGACACGAGCTCGCCGCGCTTCGCCTGAATGCCCTCGAGCAGCTCGGCGAGGGAGTCGGAGAACTTCTGCACGCCCTCCCGCTCGAGCGTGTCGACGACGTCGTCGTAGTCGACTCCCGCCTCGGCCAGCTCCTCGAGCAGCGCGTGCGCTTCGTCGAGCCCCTCGAGGATCGTGTCGCCGCGGATCTCGCCGTGGTGCTGGAAGGCGCGGATCGTCTCGAGCGGCATCGTGTTCACCGTCTCGGGGCCGATCAGCTCCTCGACGTACATCACGTCGCGGTACTCGGGGTTCTTCGTCGAGGTCGACGCCCAGAGGCAGCGCTGCTTCGTCGCGCCCTTCGCCGCGAGCGCCTCCCACCGCGCACCCGAGAAGATCGCGCCGTACCGCTCGTACGCAAGCTTCGCGTTGGCGATGGCCAGCTTGCCCTTCAGGTCGGGCCTCCCGACCTCGTCGAGGCGGCGGTCGGCCTCCGTGTCGACGCGCGAGACGAAGAACGACGCGACCGAGGCGACGACGGACGGATCCCCGCCCGACTCGACGAGCCGCTCGAGCCCGCGGATGTACGCCTCGGCGACGGCCTCGTAGCGCGCGAGCGAGAAGATCAGCGTGACGTTGATCGACTTGCCGCGCGCGATCGACTCCTCGATCGCCCCGAGGCCGGGCTCGGTCGCCGGGATCTTCACGAAGAGGTTCGGCCGGTCGACCGACTCGTGGAGGCGCATCGCCTGCTCGACCGTCGTGTCGCGCTCGTACGCGAGGTCCGGGTCGACCTCGAGGGAGACGTAGCCGTCCTGCCCCTTCCCCTCGTCCCAGATCGGCCGGAACCGATCACACGCCTCCGTCACGTCGGCGACCGCGAGGTGCCAGAAGATCTCGCGCAGGTCGTCCTCCTGTCCGACGAGCTCGCGGAGCTGGTCGTCGTACCAGTCGCCGCCAGAGAGCGCCTTCTGGAAGATCGTCGGGTTCGAGGTGACGCCGACGACGGCGTCCTCCTCGATCAGCTTGTCGAGCGTCCCGTCGCGCAGCCACTGGCGCGAGAGCGAGTCGATCCAGACGCTCTGCCCGTGCTCGCTCAGCTCATGCAGACGTGACTTGGCCATGTGCGATCCCTCTTTCCATTTGTGCGACTTTCTCCAACCTCTTGACGTATCGCTCGCCGCCGTCGAACTCGGCCTGCAGGAAGGCACGGACGAGTTCCCTGGCGAGCTCGGCGCCCACCACCTCTGAGCCGAGGCAGAGCACGTTCATGTCGTCGTGCTCGACGCCCTGGTGGGCCGAGTAGGTGTCGTGGCAGATCGCGGCGCGGATCCCGGGCAGCTTGCAGGCCGCGACCGACGCCCCGACCCCCGAGCCGCAGACGAAAACGCCGCGCTCGGCGTCGCCGCCGAGGATCGCCCCGCCGATGTCCCGCGCCTTGTCCGGGTAGTCGATGCGCGGCTCCGGTGCGTCGGTCCCGAGGTCGACCGCCTCGTGCCCGAGGTCGGCGAGCGTCTCGAAGATGCACTCGCGCAGCTTGACGCCTCGGTGGTCGAACGCGACCGCGACTCGCATCAACTGGTTACGGTACACGGGCATGGCCGACTTCGACCTCTACCGCGAGCTCGGGCAGCAGCTGCGCGTGGACGCGGTGCGCGCGAGCGCGAAGGCGGGATCCGGACACCCGACGTCGTCGATGTCGGCGGCCGACCTCGCGGCGGTCCTGCTCGCCGGACACTTCCGCTACGACTACGACGATCCGAAGGACCCGCGAAACGACCGGCTGATCTTTTCGAAGGGCCACGCGTCGCCGCTCGTGTACGGGCTCTTCCGCGCAGCCGGTGTGCTCTCCGAGGAGGAGTTCGGCACGTATCGACAGTTCGGCTCGCGCCTCGAGGGACATCCGACGCCGTCGCTCCCGTGGGTCGACGTCGCGACGGGGTCGCTCGGCCAGGGGCTTCCGATCGGCGTCGGGATGGCCCTCGCCGGCAAGAAGCTCGATCGGCTGCCGTTCCGCGTCTGGGTGATCTGCGGCGACAGCGAGATGGCCGAGGGCTCGATGTGGGAGGCGATCGAGCACGCCGCGTTCTACGAGCTCGACGACCTGACGGCAATCATCGACGTCAACCGGCTCGGCCAGCGCGGCGAGACGATGCACGGCTGGGATCTTGCGTACTACTCGCGCAGGCTCGAGAGCTGCGGCTGGAAGGCGATCGAGATCGACGGCCACGACGTCGAGGCGATCGACGCCGCGTACCGGGAGGCCGGGTCGACGACCGGCCAGCCGACCGCGATCGTCGCGAGGACGATCAAGGGCAAGGGGTACTCCAAGGTCGAGGACCAAAACGGCTGGCACGGGAAGGCCATCGCGGAGGAGGCGATCGAGGAGCTCGGCGGCATTCGGAACATCGTCGTCGACGTCCCCAAGCCCGAGCCCGCTGAGCCGCACCGCTTCCGGCCGACGCCGGTCGAGTGGCCGAGCTTCGAGGTCGGGTCGAAGGTCGCGACGCGCCGCGCGTACGGCGACGCGCTGGCCGCGCTCGGCGCCGAAGACGACCGCGTCGTCGCGCTCGACGGCGAGGTCTCGAACTCGACGTACGCGGACATCTTCGGCAAGGCGCATCCCGAACGCTTCTTCGAGATGTTCATCGCGGAGCAGCAGATGGTCGCGGCCGCGATCGGGCTGCAGGTGCTGTCGTGGAAGCCGTTCGCTTCCACGTTCGCAGCGTTCATGAGCCGCGCCTACGACTTCGTCCGGATGGCGCAGATCTCGCGCGCGAACCTCAAGCTGTGCGGCTCGCACGCCGGCGTCTCGATCGGCGAGGATGGCCCGTCGCAGATGGCGCTTGAGGACCTCGCGGAGTTCCGCGCGATCAACGGGTCGACCGTTCTGTACCCCTGCGACGGGAACCAGACGGCGAAGCTCGTGCGCGCGATGGGCGACCTCGAGGGGATCTCGTTCCTGCGCACGACGCGCGCGGACACGCCCGTCATCTACGGCTCCGACGAGGAGTTTCCGGTCGGCGGCAGCAAGACCGTCCGCGACGGCGACGACGTCGCGATCATCGCGGCGGGAATCACGCTGCACGAGGCGCTCGAGGCAGCCGAGACGCTCGAGGGAGACGACATCTCGGCACGCGTGATCGACCTTTACTCGGTGAAGCCGATCGACGCGGAGACGCTCCGCGGGCTGCACATGCCGATCGTCACGGTCGAGGACCACTGGCCGGAGGGCGGGCTCGGCGAGGCCGTGCTCTCGGCGCTCGCCGACCTGGAGGACGCACCGCGCGTGACGAAGCTCGCCGTCCGCGACCTGCCGCACTCGGGCAAGCCGGACCAGCTGCTGAACGCGGCGGGGATCGACGCGGAGCACATCGCGGACGCCGCGCGGCGCCTAGTCCGCGACCGCGAGCGCGTGTAGCCCTAGGGTTTCCGCGCCCTCGAAACGAGCGCTCGCCCACGTGTCGCCGCCGTCGCGCGTCTCGAGCAGGGTGCCGTCGCGGAGCGCTGCGAACACGCGACCGTCGCCGGCCGCCAGCGCGTACGGCATCGCGGCGAGCTCTGTCGTGACGGGCTCCCATTCCCCACCGTCGCACCGGAAGATGCGCGCCTGCGAATGGCCTCTGCCGTGCGCGGCGAACGGCCCGGTGCTCGCGGACAGCCACCAACGGTTCGCGTCGGCGGGATCGGTCGCGACGGCCCAGGTGTAATGACGATCGCGGCCGGCGTCCGCAGCTGACCACGTCTCGCCTGCGTCGACGCTGAAGGCTGCGCCGCCGCCGCCCGCCTCGTAGGCCCGCCCGCGCTCGTGCTGGTGCCAGACGACGGAATGAACATCGCGCTGCGCGCCTGGACGATGGTCCGCCCACGAGTCGCCGCCGTCACCCGAGCGCATCAGCCCGCCGAGCTCGATCCCGACGAGGAGCAGATCGGCGTCGTGAGGGCTGGGCGCGATCCAGCGAACGTGCGAGGTCCACGGTCGGGGCGGAAAGCTCCAGGTCGGCCGCGAGGGCAGGTCCAGCAGCGCGTCGAGCGCGCGCCAGCTCCGGCCGCCGTCCTCGCTCCGAAAGAGCCGGCTGGGCTCGCACCCGGCGTACACCGCGCCGTCCACCGGGCTGACGGCGACCGAGAACACGCCTGCCTCGGGAAGCTCGAGATCGCGCCACGTCTCGCCGCCGTCGGTTGTCTTCCACAGCCCTCGCTCACGAAGCCCGACATACGCCGTGTCCGCTGCACGCGGATCGGGCGACAGACACTGCGCGCCGCTGCCTTCGAGCGACAGCACGACCGTCCAGCGGTCGCCGTCCTCGTCGAGTCTCGCGACCGCGTCTCCCGTGGCGGCCCAGAGCCGCATGCGAACTACCCTACGCGCGATGGCCGTGGTGATCGCATCGAACCTGCGCAAGGAGCTCGCCGGAGACGTGCTCTTCGACGGCGTGTCCCTGAAAGTCGAGCGGCGCGACCGGGTCGCACTCGCCGGCCCGAACGGCGCCGGGAAGACGACGCTCCTCCGCATCCTCGCGGGAGAGACCGAGCTGCACGGGGGCGAGCTCGCGTTCCAGAAGGGGACGCGCGTCGCGCTGCACGACCAGCGCCCGCCGCTCGAGCGCAACCTGTCGCTCCGCGAATACGTCCTCTCGGGCGCGCGCGACCTGATCGCGACCGAGGAGGAGCTGCGGCGCCTCGAGCAGGCGATGAGCGACGGCGCGCACGACGAGGCGACGCTCCGCCGCTACGGCGAGGCGCAGGCGCGGCTCGAGCACGCGGGCGGGTACGCCTGGCGCGACCGCACGGGCTCGGTGGTCCGCGGCCTCGGCTTCCGCGAGGCCGACCTCGACCGGCCCCTGACGACGTTCTCCGGCGGCGAGCTCACGCGCGCCTCGCTCGCCCGCGCGCTCGGCGGCGACCCGGACCTCCTGCTCCTCGACGAGCCCACCAACCACCTCGACGTCGCGAGCCTCGAGTGGCTCGAGCGAGAGCTCCAGTCGCTCGACGCCGGGATCATGCTCGTCGCTCACGACCGCTGGTTCCTCGAGGCCGTGACGAACGCGACGCTCGAGCTCGTCGCGGGACACTCGACGTACTTCGCCGGGCCGTGGCACGCATGGCGGCTCGAGAAGGCGCAGCGCGCGGAGCACGCGCAGAAGACCGCAGACCGCATCGGCGTCGACATCGCGAGGCTCGAACGCTTCGTCGAGCGCTTCCGCGCCAAGAAGGACAAGGCGAAGCAGGCACAGGCGAAGCTGACGCAGATCGAGCGGCTGCAGAAGGAACGCTCGACCGCCAAAGGCGAGATCGAGCTGCTCACGCGGCGCTCGCGCTCGCTCGGGTTCGAGTTCCTGAAACCGGCGCGAAGCGGACGCACGGTCGTCGAGGTCGAGGATCTCTTCCTCTCAGCGGGCGACAAGCACCTGCTCTTCGACGCCTCGTTCGCGCTCGAGCGGGGCGAGCACGTGGGGCTCATCGGCCCGAACGGCTCGGGCAAGACGACGCTGCTCGAGACGATCCTCGGCAACCGCGAGCCCGGAGCCGGGCGGACGCGGCTCGGGCACGGCGTGCAGCCTGCGTACTTCTCGCAGCAGGAGGTCGAGCTCGACGACCGCGGGTCCGTCCTCCAGTGCGTCCAGTCGATGACGGGCCTCCAGCGACCGGCGGCGCAGTCGCTGCTCGGGAAGTTCCTCTTCTCGGGTTGGGCCGAGCACGACAAGCCGGTCAAGGTTCTGTCGGGAGGCGAGCGCCGCCGGCTCGCGCTCGCTGTCGTCGTCGCGTCGGGCGCGAACTTCCTCGTGCTCGACGAGCCGACGAACCACCTCGACCTCGAGAGTCGCGAGGCGCTCGAGGCCGCGCTCGAAGCGTTCCCCGGCACGGTGCTCCTTGTCTCGCACGACCGCGCGCTCCTCGACGCCGTCGCGGAGCGGACGCTTGCGATCGAAGGTGGACGGATCAACTCGTACGACGGCGGGTGGGCCGACTATGTGCGCATCCGCGACGAGCGGATCGCGCTCGAGGCTCCGCCGAAGGTCGAGAAGCCGAAGCCGCACGTGCGCCGCGAGCTTCCCGAGCGCAAGCGCTCGACGCGGCCGACCGAGCTCGACCGGATCGAGGACGAGATCGCGACGCTCGAGACGACCGTCGCCGAGCTCGAGCAGCAGCTCGCCGACGACTGGACGAACATCGAGCTGCTTGCGAAGCACCGGCGCGCCCGCGACGATCTCCAGGGCTTGCTCGCGCGGTGGGAGACGCTGTTCGAGAGGTCGCAGGCGTGACCGACGCGATGCGCGCGTCCGCGCGCCAGCTCGGAGTCGTGTTCGCGGCCGGCGTCGCGGGGGCGATCGCGCTCGGGATCGCGCTCGGCCTCGCGCAGGGCGAGAGCGTCCTCCGCTGGATCGCGTACATGCTCTACGTCGCAGGCGCCATCGTGATCGGCTTCGCGTTCTTCACCGGCGCGCCGGCGTCCCCGCGGAAGGTCGCGCGGCAAGAGAAGGAGAAGCTGCTCAAGGAGGCGATGGACAAGCAGCGCGGCGTTCCGCCGCCCCGCGCACAGGCTGTCGCGGTCGAGGCGGACGCGACGCCGTTCGCGAGCGAGCTCGTCGTGCTCGTCTGCGCCGGCGCGCTGCTGTTCGTGGCGGGCGTTCTGCTCGAGCTCGCGCTCTAGTCAGAGAACGTCGCGATCAGCGCCTCCGCGACGACCTTCAGCGGACGGCCGGAGACCTGGCTCGCCTTCCGTAGACGCGCGAACGCGTCCTCCTCGCTGATCCCCTCTTTCGCCATCAGGAGCCCCTTCGCGCGCTCGATCGCCTTCCGAGCGGCGAGCGCCTCCGACAGCGACTCGGCCTCCTCGCGGAGCGCGGCCAGCTCGTCGTGCCGTGCGCGCGCGGTGTGGATCGCGGGCAGCAGGTCCTGCTCGCGGAACGGCTTCACGAGGTAGCCGAAGACACCGGCCTCCACCGCGCGCGCGACGAGCTCCTCCTGCCCGTACGCGGTGAGCATCACGATCGGGAGCGGGCGCTCCTCGAGGATGCGGCGCGCCGCCTCGATCCCGTCTAGCCTTGGCATCTTCACGTCGAGGATCGCCACGTCGGGCCGCTCACGCCGCGCGAGCTCCACGGCCTCCTCGCCGTCCTTCGCCTCGGCGCAGATCTCGAAGCCCGCGCGCTCGAGCAGGTCGCGCAGGTCGAGCCGGATGATCGTCTCGTCCTCGGCGATCAGGATCCGCACCCGCGCAGTATGGAGGCCCTCCTTACCGGCCCGGGTACGTCTCCGACGTCTCGGCGAGCATCCACGGGTTGCCGTCCGGGTCGTAGAAGCCCATCAGCTTGACCATCCCCTGGACGTCGAACGTCTCGTCGAGCTTCACGCCGAGCGACTCGAGGTGGCGGCGGCCGGCGTCGATGTCGGTGACGCCGAAGGTCGGCACGGTGCCGCCGGCGCGCTGGTCCTCCGTCTGGCTGAGCCCGATGTTGACCGCGCCGAACGGCGTCGTCAGCTCTGCCCAGCCGATCTCGTCGACCCGGTACTCGACCTCGAAGCCGAGCGCGTCGCGGTACCAGTCGATCGCGCGCTCGAGGTTCGACACGTTCACGGAGATCGTCAAGTTCGCGGTCTCGTAAGTGATCGATGCGGTCGTCGCGTCGGTCGCGGCCTCGGTCATCACTGCCTCCTTTGCAGTTGTCCGTACCTCTTTTTATACTTCGACTACTTCTATGTCAAGCCTCTTCCACTTCCGCTGGTCGCTGCCGGTGCTGGCCGAGCTCCACCGCGGCGGTGGGACGAAGTTCGTCACGCTCGCCAACCGGCTCGGCGTGGGACGAGAGACGCTTCGCCGCACGCTCGACGCGCTCGTCGAGGCCGACCTCGTCGCGCGAAACCCCGGCTACGGGCACCCGCTTCGCCCGGAGTACGTCCTGACGGCGGGGGGGCGCCGCCTCGGCCCGGCTGCGATGCGGCTCGTCGACGCGCTCCGCGACGAGGGCCTCGAGGACGTCGGGCTGAAGAAGTGGTCGCTCCCCGTCGTCCTCGAGCTCGCGGCGGAGCGGCGGTTCGCCGAGCTGCGCACCACGCTCCGCGTCTCGCCGCGCGCGCTCACACTCGCGCTGAAGGACCTCGCGCATGCGGGCCTCGTCGAGCGGCGCGTGCACGACGGCTTCCCGCCGTGGACGACCTACCGCCTGACCGGGCGCGCCCGCCGGCTCCGCCGCCTCGCCGCAGCGTTGTAGGGTCGCCGCGTGGAGCGCGTGGTCGGGATCGGCGGAGTGTTCTTCCGCGCACGCGATCCCGAGCGGCTGCGCACGTGGTACGCAGAGCACCTCGGCGTCGAGGTGCAGGACTGGGGCGGTGACGCGTTCGTCGCGGAGTCCGGCGACCAGACGGTGTGGTGCATCTTCTCGTCGTCGAGCGAGTACTGGCCGCGCAAGCAGTCCTCGATGGTCAACTACCGCGTCCGCGACCTCGACGCGATGGTCGCGCAACTGCGCGAGACCGGCGCCCGCGTCGACGACAAGATGGAGGAAGAGGAGAACGGCTGGTTCGCCTGGGGCTATGACCCCGAGGGCAACCGCTTCGAGCTCTGGCAGCCCCGCTCCGAGCCCTCCTAGGCGGGGAAGATCACCTCGGCCCGTAGGCCGCCGTTCGAGTCGAGCGAGAGCGAGCCGCCGAGCTCGTCCTGCACGAGCGCGCGCACGATCGAGAGTCCCGTTCCGGTGCTCGGCTCGCCGTCGATCCCCTCGCCGTCGTCGGAGATTGCGAGGAGGACGTCGCCATTCCGGCGCACGAGCTCCACGCGCACGGCGGAGCCGCCGTGCTCGAGCGCGTTCTGCAGCAGCTCGGTGAAGACGAGCGCGAGCGCGGTCGCGCGCCCGCCGGCGAGCTGCACGGGCTCGAGCGACGACGCGACCTCCTTTCCCTCGGCGAGCCCTTGCACGAGCGTCGCGCGCAGCCGGTCGAGCAGCTCGGCGAGCTCCACCTCTTCCTCGCGGCGCTCCATCAGCACCTCGTGCACCGCGGCGATCGCGAGGATGCGGTTGACCGAGTCTTCGAGCGCCTTTCGCGGATCGACGTCGGTCGCACGCGCCTGCAGGCGGAGCAGTGACGCGACGGTCTGGAGGTTGTTCTTCACGCGGTGGTGGATCTCTTGCGCGAGCACGCCGCGCATCACCGCGCGGCCGTGCTCGAGCGCGACCGCCGCGTGCGATGCGATCGACGCCAGCAGCGACTGCTCCTCGTCGGTGAACGGCGTGTCGCGGTCGCAGACGAGCTCGCCGATCTGCCGGCGCTTCCAGCGGAGCGGGAGCCGCACCGCGTACGCGCCGGCCCGTCCCTCGGGCCACGCGATCTTCCCGTCCTCGAGCACGAGCGCTGCTCCGGTGGCGCCGACGGCCGCGATCGTCGTCTTGACGATCGCCTCGAGCGACTCCTCGAGGTAGAGCGACTCGGACACCGCTTCGGAGATCCGCGCGAGCGACTCGAGCTCGTGGACGCGGCGCTGCGCCTGCGCGTAGAGCTGGGCGTGCTCGATCGACTGCGCGACCTGGGTCGCGATCGAGACGAGCAGGTCGATCTCGCCGCGGGCGAACTCGCGCGGCGTGATCGTCCGGACGTTGAGCGCCCCGTCGAGTCGGCCGTCGCGGGCGAGGATCGGCACCGCGAGGATCGACTCGTACTCGTCCTCGGGCAGGTTCGGAAAGGACTTGAAGCGCGGATCGAGATGCGCCTGCGACGCGATCATCACCGGCGACCGCTCGGACGCGGCCGAGCCGGTGATCCCTTCGCCGGGGCGCATCCGCGGCGTCCGCGTCAGCTCGTCGACGTGCGAGCCGTGCGTCGCGCGCAGGACGAGCTCGTCGGTGGGCTCGTCGTAGAGGTAGACGAAGCACGCGTCCGCCTCGAGCGCGTCGGCCACGCGGCGCGCGATCAACCCGAGCACTTCTTCGAGGTCGAGCGACGAGTTGACGGCCTCGATCGTCTCGGTCAGCAGGCGAAGGTGGCGTTCGCTCTCGTTCACGTGTCGATTGTGCCCGTCCGCCGGATGTCGTAGGTTTCGCACTCGTGTCATTCACCGACTGGCTGGTCTTCTTCCACATCGCGAGCGCCTTCGCGCTCGTCTCGGCGCTGGTCACCTTCTGGACGGTCGCGATCGCCGCGCGGAACGTCGACCGTCCCGTCGACTCACTCCGCTACTTCCGGATTGCGAAGCCGGCGAACGTCCTCGTCGCCGTCGGCACGGTCGGCACGCTGATCTTCGGGATCTGGCTCGCGATCGACTTCGATGCGTACAAGGTCTGGGACGGGTGGATCCTGATCGCGCTCGTGCTCTGGGCGATCAGCGCGGGCACCGGACAGCGCGGCGGGAAGAACTACATGGAGGCGGCGAAGCTCGCCGGGCGTCTGGACGCTGAGAACCGCGGCGGCGAGTCGAGTGCCGAGCTGAAGGCGCTGCTCCAGAACCGGAACGCGATGTGGCTGAACATCGTCTCGTCGGTCGCCGTCCTGCTGATCCTGATCGACATGATCTACAAGCCGGGAGCCTGAGATGCTCGCTGCGATCCGACCCGACAGCTGGAACTTCCCGCTCCTCCTGCACGTCTTCGGGGCGATGCTCCTCGTCGGCGGCCTCGTGACCGCGGTGACCGCGCTCATCCTCGGCTGGAAGCGCGACGCGGCTGCGTACACCCGGTTCGCGTTCTGGACACTCCTCGTGCTCGTCCTTCCGGCGTACATCGTGATGAGGGTGGGGGCGGAGTGGATCTTCTCGAAGGAGAACTTCGTCGAGGGGGAAGAGCCCGACTGGATCGGCGTTGGGTACATCACGGCCGACCTCGGCGCACTGCTCTTGCTGATCACGCTGATCGTCACCGGCATCGCCAATCGGCGTCTCCGACGCGCGGACGGCGGCACGAGCGTGCTCGCCCGGATTGGCGCCGTCCTGACGACGATCCTCCTCGCCGCCTACGTCGTCGCGATGTGGGCGATGAGCGCGAAGCCCGGCTAGCCCGCCCGATTAACACAATCCTTACCGCAGCAGGGGGATTTTCCTTGCAGGCGGGGAATACGTTCGAGTTAGTGAGCGCCCTCGCCTACGACCTCCGCCGCACCATGGGCTACATCGTCGCGGACTCCCGCGGCCGGGTGATCGGCAAGGTCGAGTCGCCGATGTACGGCACGCGCCCCGACGAGCCCGACGCACTCGCGGTGCGCAAGGGGTTCTTCGGCCGCCGGCGTCACCTCGTTCCCGCGGAAGCAATCGAGCAGATCGACGCCACGAGCGGCGTGATCGGCCTGCGCGTCCCGCGAGAGAACGTCCAGAGCTTCCTCTAGAGCATTCACTCTTCCGGGGGGGAGGGGTGCAGGGAACCGGCGGTTCCCGCTACCCGCGGAAATGCGCAGCATTTTTCGCGGCTGAACGACCACGGGGCGCCTTCGAAGAGTACGCCCCGCGATCGGCCGTCAGTTGCCGGCCCGCTCGGCCGCAGAGCCATCCGGGCCGGAACGCGCATCATCTCGCGCCCCGGCCCGGTTGTCCAGACCGCCTAGAGCACCGCCAGGTACTTCTCCATTTCCCACTGGGTGAGCTGGACCCGGTACTCGTCCCACTCCTTCCGCTTGAGCTCGACGTAGCGGTCGAAGATGTGCGGGCCGAGCGCCTTCTTCATCAGCTCGGACTGCGAGAGCTCGTCGATCGCCTCGCCGAGCGTCTCGGGCAGTGAGACGATCCCGCGCTCGCGCCGCTGCTCCGCCGTCAGGTGGTAGAGGTTCGTCTCCATCGGCGGCGGCAGCTCGTAGCCCTTCTCGATCCCCTCGAGCCCGGCGTGCAGGAGCGCCGCGAACGTCAGGTACGGGTTGCACGCGGGGTCGGGGCAGCGGATCTCGGCGCGTGTCGCCTGCTCGGCGCCGGGCTTGTAGAGCGGGATCCGGATGAGCGCCGAGCGGTTCCGCCGCGACCACGCGACGTAGACCGGCGCCTCGTACCCCGGAACGAGCCGCTTGTACGAGTTGATCCACTGCGCGAAGACCGCGGAGAGCTCGCGCGCATGGTGCAGCTGGCCGGCGATGAACGCCTTGCCGACGTCGCTCAGGTGCCACTCGTCGTCCTGGTCAAAAAACGCGTTGCGGCCGTCCGTAAAGAGCGACTGGTGCGTGTGCATCCCCGACCCGTTCTCCCCGAAGATCGGCTTCGGCATGAAGGTCGCGTGGTAGCCCGCCTTCTTCGCGACCTCCTTGACGATCAGGCGGTACGTGACGGTGTGGTCCGCCATGTCGAGCGCCGGGGCGAAGCGCATGTCGATCTCGTGCTGCGAGGGGCCCACCTCGTGATGGTGGTACTCGACGGGGATCCCGACCGAGTCGAGCGCGCGGATCGTCTCGTTGCGGAGCTCGGTCGCCGCGTCCATCGTCGTCATCGCGAAGTAGCCGCCCTCGTCGAGCGTCTCCGTGCCCGCGTCGTCCTTGAAGAGGAAGTACTCGAGCTCGGGGCCGACGTTGAACGTGTCGAAGCCCATCGACTGCATGCGCTCGAGCGCGAGGCGCAGGACGTAGCGGGGGTCGCCGTCGTAGGGCTTGCCGTCGGGCGTGACGACGTCGCAGATCATCCGCCCGACCTTCGTCTCGCCTTCTTTCGACGGAAGGAGCTGAAACGTCTCCGGATCGGGGATCGCGACCATGTCGGACTCCTCGATCGCGTTGAAGCCCGTGATCGACGAGCCGTCGAAGCCCATCCCGTCGTCGAGCGCTCCCTCGAGCTCGCTCGGCGTGATCGCGAAGCTCTTGAGGTGCCCCTCGAGGTCCGTGAACCAGAGGAGCACGAACTCGACCTTCTCCTTGTCGACGCGCTTGAGGACGTCCTTGCGGGAGTCCTCGCTCGACGTCGCTCGATTCTTCGTCTCGACCTGCGCCATGAAATTTCCTCCTCGAAAACGCAAAAGCCCCAGGCGCGACCGTCGCGCCCGAGGCATCGTCGCCTACCGGACGGCCCGAGTCTACCTCGCGCTCAGGTGACGGTTGCGCAAAGAGCGACCGCCGTGACCGACCACGTCCCGGCGATCGCGTCGGTCTCGTTCGCCGTCACGATCCAGCCGTTCGGGTTGCCGCTGCCGTCGACCGTTGGCTGCGAGCCGACGAGGGCGAGGTCGGCCGCGGTGCCGCCTCCGGCGACGAACGTCGCGATCCCGCCGCCGCCGAGGGCGCGCTGACCCGCGGCGCACGAGGCGGTCGCGCTCTTCGTCGTGGCCGAGTCGACGACCGAGGTGGCGGTGACCCGCACGAGGCCTGAGACGCCCGGCGCGCCCTGCGGGCCGGCGGGGCCCTGGGCTCCGGCGGGACCTGCGGGGCCTTGCGCGCCTGCCGGGCCGGCCGGGCCCTGGGCGCCGGCTGGACCCGCCGGACCTTGCGCTCCGGCCGGGCCGGCTGGCCCCTGTGCTCCCGCCGGGCCCTGCGCACCGGCTGGACCCTGCGCACCGGCCGGACCCTGAGCACCGGCAGGCCCCGCCGGACCTGCCGGACCTGCCGGACCGGCCGCGCCGTCCGCACCGGGCGTTCCGGGCGGTCCCTGCGAACCGGGCGGCCCTGCGGGACCCGCCGGCCCAGTCAATCCGTCGGCACCGGGCGTTCCCGGTGGCCCCTGCGAACCGGGGGGACCCGCCGGGCCCGCGGGCCCCGTGAGCCCGTCCGCACCGGGCGTCCCGGGAGGACCTTGCGAGCCGGGTGGTCCTGCCGGACCCGCAGGACCGGCCGCACCCGTAGGACCGTTGGCACCGGTCGCGCCGGGAGGTCCCGTCGCGCCCGCGGCACCAGTCGCTCCAGCCGCGCCCGTCGCTCCGGTTGCGCCGACCGCGCCGGCCGCCCCCGCAGGTCCGGCGGGACCGGCCGGTCCCTGCGGCCCCGCATCGCCGCGGTTCGCCGTGAAGAGCGTGAACACGAGCAGCGAGCGGCGTGCGTCGAGCCGCTTCACCGTCAGTGTTCCGCGCGCGTTCGCGTACGCGCCGGTGCCGCCGAGCACCGCGAGCGTCCGCGCGACTCCGCGCACGACGCCGCCCGCGGTGATCGAGCCGGTCGGAACCACCGACGTGGAGACGAGGTCGGCGGAGCCCCGCACCAGCACGGTCGAGGAGCTCGACTGCGTCCCAACCTGTGCGCCGCTCGGCCGATCCGCGTCGGCGGCGGCGCGGCGAAGCGTGTACGCCGTGAAGCGGAGGTCGCCCGTCGACGCGCCGGCGGCCCCGACGTCGACCGACTGCTGGGACGAGAGCGTCGCGACGAAGCGCAGCGTCTGCACGTCCTCCGCCGCGAGCGCGGGCACGGCGACGAGGCCGAAGAGCACGGCGAGCAAGACCCCGATGACCGCACGCACGCCCACGTCCTTCCCTTGTCGGGCCGAACCTACTCCGCCCGTCCGGTCGACCGGCGGAGAAACGAACGTCACGGTCCGCTGAGCGAGATTTGACTTTCGGTATCGCGCATGCCCGGCAGCAGGAACGCCGCGAGGCTCAGCAGCACGCCGCCGACGCCGCACGCGACCATCACCGGTCGCACCCCGACCACGTCGGCGATCGGGCCGACGACCGCGAACGACAGCGGCACGAGCCCGATCGACGCGATCCAGTCGACGCTCCGCACGCGCCCGAGCAGCTCGGACGGAACGGCCTTCTGCACGAGCGTGTTCCAGACGACGAGCCCGCCCGTCCACCCGCACTCGGTCACGAACGCGACGAGCATCGCCTGCCAGGGTGTCTGCGTGGCCGCGTAGATCGCGAGGTCGACGGCGCCGAGCCCGAACATCGCGTACATGAACGCGATGTGCCGGCGCGGCACGCCGACCTGAGAGACGACGAGCGCCATCAGCACCGAGCTGATCCCGCCCGCCGCGAACACGAGCCCGAGATCCTGCGCGTCCCCGCCGAGCTCGTTCTTGACGAGGTAGGGCACGAGCACCGCGTACGGGCCCCATGCGAGCGGGAGGACGAGCAGCGCCCAGAGCAGCGTGCCCCAGAGCCACACGTGCGCGCGCACGTACCGGATGCTCTCACGGATGTCCTCGAACACCGTGCGTTGGTCGCCTTCCTCGAGCAGCCTCGCCGCCGGACGAGCCGCAACGAAGGCGATCGCGATCGCGCCGGCGGCGAACGACGCAGCGTCGACGAGAAATGCGGCGCCCGTCCCGAACGCGGCGATCACGAACCCTCCGAGCGCCGGCCCGATGAACCGCATCGCGAGCGGGTTCACCGTGAAGAGCGCCGAGTTCGCCGGGACGAGCAGGTCGTCGGGCACCAGCTGGGGAACGATCGACCCGAACGCCGGTCCCGCGAACGCCTGACCCAGGCCGAAGACGACCGACATCGCCGCGACGTGCCAGAGCTGGAGGTCGCCCGAGATCGCCAGCACGCCGACGACCCCGGCCGCGAGCGCGCGCACGAGATCCGAGACGATGATCACGCGCTTTCGCTCGAACCGGTCCGACGCGACGCCTCCGAAGAGCACGAACGCGAGGATCGCGCCGGTCTCGAGCGCGCCGACGACGCCCATCGCCTTCGGTGAGTTGACGAGCTCGTAGACCTGCCACGGAAGCGCGACGTACATGACGCCGTCCCCGAGAAACGAGACGGTCCGCGCGGTCCAGTAGAGGGCGAAGTCCCTGACGCGGAACGGCGCCAGGACCTTCAGCCCTCTACGACTACCCTGAGCGCTTGAGCTTTCCGTGGTGCTTGGCGTATCGCTCACCGCGCGCGAACACCCAGAGCCCGAGCGGCACCGAGACGATCCCGATGATGATGAGCGGCCAGATCTCGTCCCACATCGCGCTGATGCCGGCACCCTCGATGATCGCCTCCCGCGCACCCTCGAGCGCATACGTCGCCGGCGAGATCTTCGCAAGCCACTGCATCCACTCGGGGAGAACCGACACCGGGTAGTAGACGCCGGACACCACGAGCAGGATCCCCTGCGCGATGAACCCGAGCTGCATGCCCTTCTCCGGAGAGATGAGCGGCATCACCGAGGTCATCATCCCGATCCCGATGAACGAGACCGAGGCGACGGTCACGACGAGGAGCGCGGCCGGGAAGTTCGCGTCCGGGAGGCTCAGGTCGAAGAACATCGCGACGACGACGAAGAGGAGCGCTGCGCGCGCGAGCCCGTAGATGATCGCGAACACGCCCTGGCCGGCGAGGTGCATCGACCGCGAGAGCGGTGCCATGAACGTGTACTCGATCGTGCCCTCCCAGCGCTCCCACGCAACCGTCTCCGTGAGGAACTCGAAGATGATCCCCAGGTACGCCCAGATGACCGCGCCGAT
Source organism: Gaiellaceae bacterium (assembly GCA_035718485.1). Classification (GTDB taxonomy): domain Bacteria; phylum Actinomycetota; class Thermoleophilia; order Gaiellales; family Gaiellaceae; genus JACCTU01. The sequence continues at coordinate 6,274 of DASTHC010000131.1, read as the reverse complement.
CAGGAGCGAGGTCGTGGCGCGATTGACGTCGATCACGGCACCGGTCGCCTCGAATCCCTTCGCGATGAAGACGATCGTCAGCGTGTTCGCGACGGTCCAGACGAAGAACGCGACGTCCCAGAGGAAGTAGCGCTTCGTCAGGTAGACGTTCCGCTCGACGACGCCTGCGAGCCCGATCAGCTCGGCCCGCATCACTGCCGCTGCGCCCTTCATTCGTCGTCTCCTTCCTCTCCGTCCTCGAGCGTCTTCCCGGTCGCGGCGAAGAACGCGTCCTCGAGCGTCTCGCTCTCGTACCGCTGCTTGAGCTCGTCGGCCGGCGCGAGCGCGATCAGCTTGCCCGCGTCGAGGATCCCGATCCGGTCGGCGAGCGTCTCGGCCTCGGCGAGGTCGTGCGTGCAGAGCAGGACGGTCGCGTCGTGCGACGTGCGGATCTCACGGATGAACTCCTGCACCTCGAGCTTCGAGCGCGGGTCGAGGCCCGTCGTCGGCTCGTCGAGGAGCAGCAGCACCGGCGAGGTGAGGAGCGCTCGCGCGAGCGCGACCTTCTGCTGCGTCCCGCGCGAGAGGTTCTCCATCGAGTCGCCGAGCCGGTCCTTCGGGAACCGGACGCGCTGGAGGATCTCCGGGATCCGGTCGCGCGTCTGCGACGGCGCCATCCCGTAGAACCGCGCCGCGTAGCTCAGGTTCTCGACAGCCGACATCTTCTTGAAGAAGCTCGCCTCGACCGACACGCGGTTGACGAGCCGCCGCACCGCGCGCGGCTCGCGCTCCGCGTCGTGGCCGAAGATGACCGCCCGGCCGCCGTCGTTCAGCAGCAGCGTCGAGAGCAGACGGACGAGCGTCGACTTCCCCGAGCCGTTCTGCCCGAGGATCGCGAGCGTCTCGCCCTTCGGCATCGTGAACGACACCCCGTCGAGGGCAGCGACGCGCTTCCGCGCGCGGCGGAGGCCTTCGCGCTTCTTGCGTCGGATGAAGTCCTTACGGAGATCGACGACGTCGACCGCGGCCACGCCGTCGCGCGAAACTTCGGGCGCCATCGTGATCTCCTGAGCTGTGTCCAACATCGTTGCTCCTTGATTTCGTGAACGGGCGAGAACAGGCGCGCGTGAGCCGCGCTCTCAGGAGGAGCGCGTGGCGCCGGTGAACGAGCTCAGCCGCGTCGGAGCAACATCAGACCTTCGAGGCTAGCAGCAGCCATGGCTCCGCGCCAACTCCCCCTTTCGGGGGAGACCTCTGAGCCGTGCTCGGCCGATTTCGAAAGAGGGTCAGATGTTCGAGAGCTTCGACGAGACGAGCACGGGCGGACGGCGACTGCAGATCGCCACGCTCGCGCTGTCGCTCCTCGCCGTCGCGATCTCCGGCGCCGCGTTCCTGCTGCTCGCGTCGGATCGTGCCGCGCTCCAGTCCGACCTCGCCGTGATGGAGCGACAGGTCGACGCGCTCTCCGCCGACAACGAGAACGTCGTCAACCGGCTCGGGACCGCCGAGCAGCGGCTCAAGCGGAAGGAGTCGGGCATCGCGCCGCTCGCTGCGCGCGTCCTGAAGAGCGTCTTCACCGTCGAGGCAAGCGGGCGGATCGGCACCGGCTTCGTCGCGTGGATGGACGAGGACTCGACGTACGTCCTCACCGCGAACCACGTTGTCGAGGGAACGCTGACGAGCAACGTCACGCTGAAGCGCAAGGGCTCGGGTTGGCAGGGCGAGATCGCCGGCGTCGACCCGAAGCACGACCTCGCGCTCATCCGCATGAACGGCCGCCCGAAGGGGATCGAGCCGCTCTGGCAGGAGGCGACGACGAAGCCGCCGCGGCCGGGCGATGAGCTGCTGCTCGTCGGCAGCCCGTTCGGGCTGGAGGGATCGGTCACCTCCGGTGTCGTCAGCCGCGTGACGAAGCGGCTGATCCAGACCGATGCCGCGGCAAACCCGGGGAACTCCGGCGGGCCTGCGCTCGACCGGCGCGGGCGCGTCGTCGGGGTGCTCGTCGCGGGCGGCGGCCAGAACGTCAACTTCGCGATCCCGATCGCCCGGGCCTGCGCGAAGCTGCGCCACTGCGGCTGACGGACAGGGCCGTTCGGACGCTCGGACACGCCCGAAGGGGCATGGTCCGGGGTCAGACCCTGGTCGTGGCGCCTCGGGACGGGTCCGCGTGCCCTGGCCGCGTGCCGAGCGGGCTCGCCGAGAGGACGTGTCCGCCAGTGCGCCGTCCAGGGTCTGACCCCGGACCCAACGCTTCGGGGCACGTCCCGTGCGGCCGGTGCGCGACCACACGGCCGATCGTCTAGTTCGATCGACGCCGTCCTTCGACTGCGCTAAGGTGCGAACCAGGTCGCGCGCCGCCGTAGGCGCCGGCCGAGGCAATGGAGCCTCAGGACTCTCGGAGTCCTGGGGCTTTTTTCGTGGTCCAACGCGGAGGGAGCGAGATGTCGGAGATCGAGACGAAGCACTACCTGGCAAACGGCACGGTGCCCGGCGCCCGGGAGGCGCTCGAGTGGGCGAGCGAGACGCGCGCCAAGATGGTCGACCTGAAGTTCTGCGACCTGTTCGGCCGCTGGCAGCACATGACGCTGCCGGTGACGTCGTTCGACGAATCGGCGTTCGACGAGGGCCTCGGGTTCGACGGCTCCTCGATCCGCGGCTGGCAGGGGATCAGCGAGTCCGACATGCTCCTCATGCCGGACCCGACGAGCGCGATCCTCGACCCGTTCACCGAGACGCCGACGCTCTCGCTCCTCTGCGAGATCCGCGACCCGCTCACCGGCGAGGCGTACGACAGGGACCCGCGGCTCGTCGCGAAGCGCGCCGAGGACTACCTCCGCTCGACGGGCGTCGCGGACAGCGCGTACTTCGGCCCGGAGTGCGAGTTCTTCGTCTTCGACGAGGTCTCGTACGAGCTCGCCCCGCACACCTCCCACTACGCGGTCGACTCCGCGGAGGGGTACTGGAACTCCGGCAAGCCGGGGCTCGGCAACACGATCCGCGAGAAGGAGGGGTACTTCCCGCCGGCGCCGCACGACACGCTGAGCGACCTCCGCACGCGGATGGTGCTGATGCTCGAGCGCCTCGGCATCAGGTGCGAGTTCCACCACCACGAGGTCGCGTCGGCGGGCCAGTGCGAGATCGACCTCCGCTTCGACTCGCTCACGAAGATGGCCGACCAGGTGATGACGTACAAGTACGTCGTCAAGAACGTCGCACGCGCGGCCGGCAAGACGGTGACGTTCATGCCGAAGCCGATCTTCGGCGACAACGGCTCGGGGATGCACACGCATCAGTCCCTCTGGAAGGAAGGGACGCCGTTGATGGCCGACAAGTCGGGCTACGCAGGCCTCTCGCAGCTCGCCCGCGCGTACATCGGCGGGCTCCTCGCGCACGCCCCGGCGCTGCTCGCGTTCTGCGCGCCGACGACGAACTCGTACCGACGGCTCGTCCCGGGCTACGAGGCGCCGGTGAACCTCGTCTACTCGCAGCGCAACCGCTCCGCGTGCATCCGCATCCCGATGTACTCGGACTCGCCGAAGGCGAAGCGCCTCGAGTTCCGCTGCCCCGACGCGGCGGCGAACCCGTACCTTGCGTTCGCGGCGATGCTGATGGCGGGCCTCGACGGCATCGCCAAGGGCCTCGACGCCGGCGAGCCCGCGGACTACGACCTCTTCGAGGAGGACCGCGGCGTCGCGCAGGTGCCCGGCTCGCTCGCCGAGGCGCTCGACGCGCTCGAGCGCGACCACGCCTTCCTGACCGAGGGCGGCGTCTTCAGCGAGGAGCTGATCCGGACCTGGATCGACTACAAGCGCGAGAACGAGGTCGACGTGGTGCGTCTCCGCCCGCACCCGGCCGAGTTCTCCCTCTACTACGACGCGTGATCGCTACGGCCAATGCACTGCAGGTCGACGTACTCACCGCGGGCGACTGGCCCGCGGTGAGCGCGATCCTCGCGGAGGGCATCGCCACGCGGAACGCGACCTTCGAGACCACCGTCCCTTCGTGGGATGAGTGGGCATGTGCGCACATGGGCCACCACCGCCTCGTCGGACGTGTCGATGACGAAGTCGTGGGCTGGGCGGCGCTCTCACGTGTCTCGACCAGGCAGTGCTACCGCGGGGTCGTGGAGGACAGCGTCTACATCCGCCGCGGACACCGCGGTCAGGGCGTCGGACATGCGCTCCTCTCGACCCTGGTCGCGCAGGCCGAGGCCGCCGGGATCTGGACCGTCCAGGCCGGCGTCTTCCCCGAGAACCTCGCCAGCCTGAGGCTCCACGTCGCGTGCGGCTTCCGCGTGGTCGGCGTGCGTGAGCGGATCGGACAGCTCGACGGCGCCTGGCGGGACGTCGTCTTCCTGGAACGCCGAAGCAAGGAGATCGCATGATGGTCAAGGTCGAAGCAGTCGTCATCCGCGAGCGCGTCGAGACGGTGATCGACGCGGTCGAGGAGGAAACCGGCCACGTGGGCGTGACGGTCGTCGAGGCGATCGGGCACGGCCGCGAGCGCGGGATCACGCACGAGTACCGGGGCCGCGTCTTCGAGTCGCGGTTCCTCCCCAAGGCCGTCCTGACGTTCGTCGTCCCGGACGAGATCGCCGAGGCGGTCGTCGGCGCAATCGTCGACTCCGCGCGCAGCGGCAACGAGTCGGGCGACGGCCTCGTCTGGACGACCCCGATCGCCAACGTCATGCACAACCGAACCGGAACGAGCCTGGAGGAGGTGAGGGTCGGATGAGCAACAAGGAGCTCGCGATCGCCGCGAGCACGATCTGGGTCGTCGTCGCGGCGATCCTCGTGATGTTCATGCAGGCCGGCTTCGCCTTCCTCGAGGCGGGGCTGACGCGGATGAAGAACGTCGGCCACGTCGCCGCGAAGAACGTGCTCGTGCTCGGGATCGCGTCGATCATCTACTACCTCGTCGGCTACGGGCTCGCGTTCGGCGACGGCGGCAACGGGATCGTCGGCGGTTCCGGCTTCGCCCCGTCGGTCGACGAGCTGCTCGCGATCGGCGTCTCGCCGTTCAGCTGGTTCTCGACGATCCCCGCCGGTGCGGGCTACCTCTTCGAGGTCGTCTTCGCCGCGGTGTCGCTCGCGATCGTCTGGGGCGCGATGGCCGAGCGGACGAAGCTGTGGGTCTACTTCGCGTTCGGGGTCGTCTTCACGCTCATCTACTCGGTCGTCTCGCACTGGATCTGGCACCCCGACGGCTGGCTCTTCTCGCGCGGGATGCAGGACTTCGCGGGCTCGACGGTCGTGCACTACCAGGGCGCGCTCGCGGCACTCGCCGGCGCGCTCCTGCTCGGGCCGCGGATCGGGAAGTTCGGCGCCGACGGGAAGCCGAACGCCATCCCGGGGCACAACATGGCGTTCGTCACGCTCGGCGTGATCATCCTCTGGTTCGGTTGGTTCGGCTTCAACCCGGGCTCCACGCTCGGTGTGATCACCGGCGACAAGATCGGCTACTTCGCGTACGTCGCGCTGACGACGAACGTCGCCGCAGCCGCCGGCGCGCTGGGAGCCGTGATCACGTCGTGGATCGTGATCAAGAAGCCCGACCTCTCGATGATGCTGAACGGCGTGATCGCCGCGCTCGTCGCGATCACCGCGGCGGCCGGGTTCGTCGCGCCGTGGGCAGCGATCGTGATCGGCGCGGTCGCGGGGACGATCGCGGTGCTCGGCGTGCTGGCGGTCGAGCGGATCCGGATCGACGACCCGATCGGCGCCGTCTCGGTGCACGGGCTCGCCGGCGTCTGGGGCACGCTCGCGACCGGGATCTTCGCCGTGCCGGCGCTCGCGGACAACCTCGCGACCGGGACCGGCGGCCTCTGGTACACGGGGAGCTTCCACCAGCTCGGCGTGCAGGCGGTCGGCTTGCTCGCCGTCGGTGTCTTCACGTTCGCGGCGTCGTTCGCGTCGCTCTGGGTGATGAAGGCGACGTTCGGGATCCGCGTCGAGCCCGAGGTCGAGACGGCCGGTCTCGACGTCTCGGAGCACGGCATGTGGGGCTACCCCGAGTTCTACATCCCGGTCCCTGGCGGCTACGGGACCGAGGCGCACGGCCATCTCGGGCTCGCGCACGCGCAGCGGAGCGCGGAGACCGTCCCGGTGACGCGGCCGGCGCTGGAGTCGTAAGCGCTACGCGGGGGAGGCTGCCCGCACAGCCTCCCCCGCTCCCTGCGGCGCGATCAGCCGGAACGCTAGAGCCGATCGCGTCCAGGTCTCGAGGATCTCGGTGCCGCGGCGTGAGTCGGTCTCGCGCACGTGCTTCTCGAGCAGCTCTTGCAGCTGCGTGAGGT
>DASTHC010000130.1:0-13606 GCA_035718485.1 Gaiellaceae bacterium | reverse complement strand
CCGCGGTGATGCTCTCGCTCGAGGGCGTGCTGCCCTACGCGTTCACGAGCGACGAGGCGGTGGTCGAGCGCGCCCAGGCGATCTGGCTCCTGTTCGCGCTGATGCAGCCGCTGAACGGCGCCGTCTTCGCGCTCGACGGGATCCTCATCGGCGCCGGCGACGCGCGCTACCTCATGTGGTCGATGCTGGCGGCGATGGCGGCGGCGGTCGCCGTCGCGCTCGCGACCCTCCACTACGACTGGGGGCTCGTCGGCGTCTGGGCCGCGCTCTTCGTCTTGATCTGCGTGCGCCTCGCGACGCTCGGGGTCCGGTTCACGCGGAGGCGCTGGCTGGTGACCGGCTGGGCTTGACGCGCTCGACCCAGCGCTTCAAGCCCGCGTAGGACTGCCACATCGGCATCGCGCGCTCGACTGCCTCGAAGTCCGCGTCGTCGAGCTCGCCGAGCCCGGCGTGCGCCCGCTCGACGAACTCCTCCTGGCTCGCGCCGGTCTCGACGATCCGCTCCCAGTCGTGGAGCCGGGTGCGCAGCGCCTCGAGGTGGCGCTCGACGTCATCGAAGACGCCGAAGTGGACGAGCGCGAGTCGTTCCGGCGCTCGCCGCTCGATGTCGTCGAGCGTGGCGTCCCACGCGGCGACGTCGATGTCGGGCGGCGGCGTCGGCGGAAGCACCAACCGGCTCGGCGCGATGCGGACGCCGGCGGCGTCGCCCGCGTAGAGCGTGCCGTCGTCCGCGAGGAAGCAGACGTGGTGCGAGGCGTGCCCCGGCGAGGGGAAGCACGAGAGCCCGAGCACGTCGTTTCCCACGACTTCCACGTTGGCCTCGGGCACCGGGACGAGCTCGCCCCACAGCGCGTCGAACGCGTCGCCGTAGAGCCGTCGTGCGCTCGCCTCGAGCCGCGAGGGGTCGACGAGGTGCGGCGCACCGACCTCGGACACGTGGACGGTGACGTGCGGGTGCTCGCGCACGATCGCGCCGGCCGCACCTGCGTGGTCGAGGTGAATGTGCGAGAGGAGCAGATGTCGGACGTCGGCGAGCTCGGCACCGCGCTCGCGGAGCCCGGCCCGCAGCGGGTCGAGGCCGGACGCCGGCCCGCAGTCGAAGATCGCGAGCCCGTCCCTCGTCTCCACGAGATACGAGCCGATCACCCGCCCCGTCCCCTGGTGGTGAAGGTCGATCGGGTCGGGGCTCAAGCGCCGGCTGCCGCAGTCGTGCGAACGAGCGCGAGCTCGAGATCCTCGAGCAGGTCCTCCGCGGACTCGATCCCGACGCTCAGGCGGATCAGGTTCGCGGGCGCGGCGAACGGTGCGTCCGCCGTGGACGCGTGCGTCATGCGCGCGGGGTGCTCGATGAGCGACTCGACGCCGCCGAGCGACTCGGCGAGCTTGAACAGCTTCGTGCGCGCGACGATCTCGACGGCTTCCTCCTCGGAGCCGACGAGGATCGAGATCATCCCGCCGAACTCGCGCATCTGCCGCGCAGCGATCTTGTGGCCCGGATGCGTCGGCAGCCCGGGATACAGGACGCGCTCGACGAGCGGGTGCCGGTCGAGCCACGCGGCGATCGCGACCGCGTTCTCCGAGTGCTTGCGCATCCGGAGCGCGAGGGTCCTGATCCCCCGCAGCACGAGCCAGCAGTCGAACGGCCCGGGCACGGCGCCGAGCGACTTCTGGAGGAAGCGCAGGCGCTCGGCGATCGTCGGGTCGCTCGTCGCCGCGAAGCCGCCGATGACGTCCGAGTGGCCGCCGAGGTACTTCGTCGTCGAGTGGACGACGACGTCGGCGCCGAGCGACAGCGGCTGCTGGAGGTACGGCGTCGCGAAGGTGTTGTCGACGACGAGGATCGCGCCGACGTCGTGCGCAGCCTCGGCGGCGGCCGCGATGTCGACGACGTTCAGCATCGGGTTGGACGGCGTCTCGATCCACACCATGCGCGTGTTCTCGTCGAGCCGTTCGCGCAGGTTCGAGAACGCGTCGGCGGGGACGTAGTCGAACACGTAACCCTTGGGCTCGTACACCTGCGACGTCATCCGATAGACGCCGCCGTACACGTCGGCGATCAGCACCGTTCGGTCGCCTGGGTTGAGCAGGTGCATCAGCGTGGTCGTGGCGCCCAGGCCGGACGAGAACGCGATCCCGTGCTCTGCGCCCTCGAGCGACGCGAGCGCTGTCTGAAGCGCGGTCCGGGTCGGGTTGCCGACCCGCGAGTAGTCGTAGCCCTTGTGCTCGCCGACCGCCTCCTGCACGTAGGTCGACGTCTGGTAGATCGGGACGATCAGCGAACCCGTCGCCGGATCGGGCTCCTGCCCTTCGTGGATCGCGCGCGTCTCGAAGTCCACGGGAGCGATTGTAGAGAGCGGCGCCCGAGCCGAGTCGGCGCGGGCGCCGGAAGCTCTCTACTTGACGTCCGGGTCGACGTCGTCCGCGCGGGCGGCCGTCGCCTGCGCGGCGTCGCGCTCGTGCCGGGCCTCCTCGGCCCGCTGCTCGGCGAGCTCCTGCCTGCGGCGCGCCTCGCGTGCCTCTCGCTCTGCCGCCTCCTCGGCGCTCTGCGCCTGCGTCTCACGCACGTCGGCGCGATCTCGCAAGACGCCGGCTTCGGCTCGCTGCGAGTCGACCTTCCTGCGTCGGCTCATCGCCATGAAGACCGCGGCCAGCACGACCACGGCGGCGACGATGATCAGGATCCAGACCCAGGTGTCCATCAGTCACCTCGTCTCTCGTCACGGTCGCCGTAGTACGCACCGAGCTTCGCCCGGTAGTCGTCGTCGGCGCCGTTCTTGTCGTCGTACTCCGGCGCGTTCTTGATCTCGTCCTTCGTACGGTTGACGTAGACCTTCTCTTCGTCGAGATCGACGCGATCGACCACGCCTGCCGGGAGGAACACCTTCTTCCCGAAGATCCAGCCGCCCGTGTCCACGACGATGCCGCTGGTGCCTGCATCGTCGGTGGCCTCGTCGATCTTGCCGATCTCCCCGTCCACAGCCACGACCTCGAGGCCGACGAGGGCGTTTCCGACGAGAGCGCTGTCGTTGTACGTCCAAAGGTCAGTTGTCGACATGACCGCTCCTTCGTTTCGATTCAGACCTGCCAGGACACCTTGGAATGCCCTCGGGCGTTTGCCCGCAAACGACGTTCAGCCTTCGATCCGCTCCGCTCCGACCCAGGCGCCGAGCTCCCTCACGGCGTCGTCGAGCCTCGAGGTGTCGCCCCACGCTCCGAGGATGCGAAGCGTCTTCGTCTTGCCGTCGAACTTCGGCTCGGCCCGTCCGACGAGCCGGTCGCCGACGAGGAGCGGCAGCACGTAGTAGCCGTACTCGCGCTTCAGCTTCGGGACGTACATCTCGAGCCGGTAGCGAAAGTCCCAAAGCGCCTCGGCGCGGTCGCGGTCGTGGATGAGCCGGTCGAACGGCGAGAGGAGCGTCGCGCGGTCCGCGACCGCCCCGTCCGTCGCGTCGGGATGCGCGAACCAGCGGCCTTTGTCGTAGCGGATGCCGTACGCGCGGAAGCGCCGCTCGTCGAGCAGCTGCTCCGCCTGGACGTCCGTGATCGTCTCCGTCTCGGGATACCAGTCGGCCGCGAGGCCCCAGAGCCGCTGCTTGCCGCGACGCCCGACGATTGCGACCTCGCCTCGGGACTGGAGGATGTCGAGCATGATCGACGCGTTGCGGTTGCCGTACCAGCCGTGCGACGTCCACGTCCGGACGGAGTCGTCGGCGAGCTCACGCGAGAGCAGCGGCCCGCGCCGAGCAAGCTCGCGCAGGACATAGCGCCGGTACGCCGCGTTCGTCCGCAAGAACTCCGCGCCGCGGCGCTCGTGGGCGTACTTGCCCCGGTTTCGCCGCCGCATCCGGGCGCGGATGATCGGGAGCGCTTCGAGCGGCCAGATGAACGCTCTCCACTCGAAGAGCTTCTTCTCCTCCCAGAGCAACCGATCGAGCTCGGCCTGGTCGTACGCCTGTCCGAGCCTGCTGAAGAGGACGAGGTGCTGGGGCGGCGCGACCGTCGAGATCGGGTCGAGCTGGAGGGACCCGAGCTGCCTGACCGTGTCGAGCACGTTCCGTGCGCTCCCGTCGAGGAGCTGCGCCCGAACCGCGATGCGCCGGGCCTCGTCGCGCGTAACCTCGACCGGCGTGCTCTCCGTCACGGACTTCGTTCTAGCGAATCTGCCGAGTCCGCCCGCCCGGGTGTTGGAGGTCGGCTGCGGCGACGGCAAGCTCGCGCGGAAGCTCGCAGCTTCGGGATACGACGTCCTCGCGATCGACCCGGCGGCGCCCGACGGCCCGCTCTTCCGGCGGATCAAGCTCGAGGAGCTCGAGGAGGACGCCCGCTTCGACGCCGTCGTCGCGAACCGTGTCTTCCACCACATGGGCGAGGGGCTCGAGCCGAACCTCGAGCGGGTCGCCCGGGCGCTCGAAGGCGGCGGGCCGTTCGTCGCGGACGAGTTCGGCCCCGACCGGCTCGACGGGCCGACCGCCGACTGGTACGAGGGGCAGCGCCGGATCCTGGCCGCAGCCGGTCGTGGGAACGAGCGGCCCGGGGCCGCGGAGTGGGAGGCGCACCACAGCTCCGTCACGGCCTCCGACGTCCTCCTGGCCGCGTTCAGGCGTCGGTTCGAGCAACGGTCCTATGAGGAGTTCCCGTACCTCTGGCGGTATCTGGACGGCGTCGCGAGCGCCGACCTCGAGCAGTCGCTGATCGACCTCGGCGCGATCCGGGCGCTCGGCTACCGCTTCGTCGGAATGCCGCGCGACCGTTCCGCGTTTCAAGACGTATGACCGACCTCGATCGGATCTTTGGCCCTGTCGCGAAGAGCGCCCGCTGCGCGGAGACGATGCGCGAGACGGTCGAGGAGCTCGTGCAGCTGGCGGTCGAGATCGCCCGCGAGGGGCGCGAGGGCCGCAAGATCGGAACGCTGTTCGTGATCGGCGACGTCGAGGCGGTGCTCGACCAGTCGCAGCCGCTGCTCCTGGATCCGCTCTACGGCCACGCCGAGGAGCTGCTCGACGTGCGGCGCGCGGAGTTCCGGGAAACCGTGAAGGAGCTCGCGCAGCTCGACGGCGCCTTCGTCGTGAACAAGACGGGGACGTTCGTCTCCGCCGCGCGATACATCAGCGTCGACCCGACGACGACGCTGATGCCGGGCCTCGGGACCCGTCACGCGGCGGCCGCGTCGATCACGAGCGAAACGCGGGCGGTCGCGATCGTCGTCTCGCAGAGCTCGATCGTCCGTGTCTACGCGCAGGGCGAGATCCGCGCGGAGATCGTGCCGGAGCTGTTCCTGCTCTCCCGCGACGGGCTCTTCGCCGACGCCGCCGACGTCCGGCAGGTGCCGGAGGCCGGTATCACCTACGCGGTCGCCGAAGCTTCCTAGCTTCTCTCCGCCCGCCAGCGCTCGACCTCGTCGACGTCGTCGGTGACGAACTCGCGCTTGCCGTCGAGCGAGACGAGGTAGAGGCCGGGCCGTTCGGGCCCGCCGCCGCACGCGCCGCCGTTGAAGAAGACGCCCGCCCGTCCGTCGCGTTCCAGCCGACGGCGACGGTCTCGTAACGCGTCGGCGCGACGGGCCGCGGCTTGCGCATCTCGACCGGCACGAAGAACGCGACCGGGATCTCGCACTCGGCCGTCCACTGCGCGAGCAGTGTCTCGCCGTCCGGCGAGAGCATCGCGTTGTGCCAGCGACCGAGGCCCTTCAGCGGCTTGATCCGCTCGAGCCACCCGGGCACCGACCCTCGGGCGACGGGGTAGAAGAGCGGCGCAGGATCCGGCTTGGGCTGCTGCGGCAGCTGGGCTGTCGTCGCGGCCTGCTCGTCCGTGCCGCCGCAGCCCGCGAGCGCGAGCGCGGCGAGGACGACCCCGAGCCGCATCACCGGTTGTGCGCGAGGTACTCGAGCAGGTCGGACCGCGTGAGGACCCCGACCGGCCGTCCGCTCCGTGCCACGACGACAGCATTCGTCCGGCCCGAGAGCGTCGCGAACACGTCGTCGAGCGAGTCGCTCACCTCGACCGCCGGGAGCGGCGGCTGCATCGCGTTCGCGACGTCCTCGTGCAGCGCGTCCGGATTGCGGAACACGCGGTCGAGCAGGTCGCGGTCCTGGAGCGAGCCGATCACGTCGGCGAGCGAGTCCACCTCGCCGTCGCGGACGACAGCGAGCTGCGAGATCGAGTAGCGCTGCATCGCGTCGATCGCCTCGCCGACCTTCTGATGGGCCGAGATCGTGACGAACTGCGGCACGTCGGCCTCCTCGAGCGTCTTGGAGCGAAGCAGCTCGTCGACGGTCGGCGCCGGGGCCTGCCGCTCGACGAACCCGTGCTCGAGCATCCAGTTGTCGTCGTAGAACTTCGACATGTAGGAGCGGCCGGAGTCGGGCATCAGCGTCAGGATCCGCGCATCGCGGCCGAGCCGCTTCGCGACCTCGATCGCCGCCCAGACGGTCGAGCCGGTGGAACCGCCTACGAGCAACCCCTCCTCGCGCGCGAGGCGCCGCGCGGTGAGGAACGAGTCGCGGTCGGAGACGCGCACCCACTCGTCGACGACGTCCGGATCCATCGTCTTCGGCCACGTGTCCTTGCCGATGCCCTCCACGAGGTAGGGGTGGAGGTCGCTCTCGTCCTCTGCGGTGTAGACCGAGCCCTCGGGGTCGGCGCCGACGATCAGCACCTCGGGCTTGTGCTCCTTGAAGTAGCGCCCGACGCCGGAGATCGTGCCGCCCGTCCCGACCGAGATGACGATCGCGTCGATGTCGCCGCCCTCCGTCTGCTCGAAGATCTCGGGCGCGGTCATCCGGTAATGCGCCTCGGGATTCGACATGTTCGAGTACTGGTCGGGCTTGAAGCCGCCCGGGATCTCCTCGGCGAGGCGCGACGAGACCGAGTAGTACGACTCGGGCGAGTCGTGCTCGACCGCGGTCGGCGTGATCACGACCTCCGCGCCGTACGCGCGAAGCATCGAGATCTTCTCCTGGCTCATCTTGTCGGGCATCACGAAGATGCAGCGGTAGCCCTTGAGCGCCGCCGCGATCGCGAGGCCGACCCCCGTGTTGCCCGACGTCGGCTCCACGATCGTCCCGCCGGGCTTCAGCTTCCCCTCGCGCTCCGCGGCCTCGATCATCGCGAGGCCGATGCGGTCCTTCACCGAGCCGCCCGGATTCAGGTACTCGAGCTTGCCGAGAATCGAGCCGGGCACGCTCTGCGAGATCCTGTCGAGCCGCACGATCGGCGTATTGCCGACGAGGTCGAGGACGGTGGGGTAGTCCCGCGCCACGCTGCGGGACCCTACCGTGCGACCGGCAAGATTCGACCATGAAGATCACCACGATCGGCAAGGGAAACATCGGCGGTGGACTCGCCCGCCGCTGGCGCGACGCGGGGCACGACGTGACGGAACTCGGCAAGGAAGGCGGGGACGCGTCGGAGGCCGACGCCGTGCTCGTCGCGGTGCCCTCCGGCGCGATCGACGACGCGGTCGCGAAGGTCACCGGGCTCGACGGCAAGGTCGTGATCGACGCCACCAACGCGTTCGGCGGCCGGGCCGAGGGGTTCGAGTCACTGGCAGATCAGGTGAAGGCGCGGACGAACGGTCCTGTGGCGAAGTCGTTCAACCTCAACTTCGCGCGGAACTACGACAAGATCGACAGCCAGGACCCGCCGCCAGGCAACCTGTTCGCCGCGGACGACGAGGCCCGTGCGGTGACGGAGCAGCTGATCCGCGACGCCGGCTTCGATCCGGTCTACGGGGGCACGCTCGAGAACGCGCGCGTGCTCGAGGACTTCGTCTCGGTCCTCGTCGCGAACACGAACGACGTCGGCGGGCAGCCGTTCTACCGGTTCAGCCGTCCCTAATGGCGGAAGTGGCGGCGGCCGGTGAACACCATCACCGCGCCCGCCGCCTCGATCGCCTCGGCGACCTCGTCGTCACGCTTCGAGCCGCCGGGCTGGATCACCGACGAGACGCCGGCGTCGAGCGCGAGCTGCGGGCCGTCGGCGAACGGGAAGAACGCGTCCGACGCAAGCGCGGCCGCAGTGAGGTCGTGACCGTGCTCCTTCGCCTTCTCGACCGCCAGGCGCACGGCGTCCACGCGTGACTGCTGCCCGGCGCCGACGCCGACCGTCTGCAGACCCTTGACGAGCACGATCGCGTTCGAGGTGACGTGCTTCGCGACGCGCCACGCGAAGAGCAGGTCTCCCCACTGCTCCTCCGATGGGTCGCCGGCGACGACGCGCATTCCCTCGCGGTCCTCGACGTCGAGGTCGCGGTCCTGGACGAGCAGGCCGCCGAGCACGCGCTTGTAGTCGCGTTCCCCGCGGTCGGGACGGCGCCGCTCGTCGTCGGCGAGGATCCGCGTGCCCTGCTTCACACGCAGGGCGTCGAGCGCGGCCTCGTCGTAGCCGGGCGCGAAGAGCACCTCGATGAACTGCTGCGCGAGCGCTGCGCCGAGCTCGGGCGAGACCGGGCGGTTCAGGACGACGATGCCTCCGTACGCAGACGTCGGATCGGACGCGAGCGCGTTCGCGTACGCCTCCTCGATCGTCGCGGCGACGGCGACGCCGCACGGATTCGCGTGCTTGACGATCACGCACGCCGGCAGCGTGAACTCGCGCGCGAGCAGGCGCGCCGCGGAGAGGTCGTTCAGGTTGTTGAAGGAGAGCTCCTTGCCGTGCAGCTGCTCGACGCGGGAGAGCAGGTGCACACGTGCGCCCGATTCCGCGTAGTACGCCGCGCGCTGGTGCGGGTTCTCGCCGTAGGCCAGCTCGGTCACCTTCGTGAACGACGGGATGAACCCGTCGGGGAAGAGCTCCACCTCGTTGAACCAGCGTGCGATCGCGGCCTCGTAGGCGGCCGTCGTCGTGAACGCCTCGCCCGCGAGCCAGCGGCGTGTCTCGAGCGGGATCTCGCCGTGCTCCCGCAGCTCACGGAGCACGACCGGGTACTGGTCGGGCCTGCAGACCGGCGCAACGTGCGCGAAGTTCTTCGCGGCCGCGCGAAGCATCGACGGGCCGCCGATGTCGATCATCTCGACGGCCTCGTCCTCGCGGACGCCGTGCTTGGCGACGACCTGCGAGAACGGGTAGAGGTTGACGCAGACGAGGTCGAACGGGCTGATGTCGTGCTCGTCGAGCGTGGCGACGTCGTCGTCACGGTCGCGACGGGCGAGGATGCCCGCGTGGATGCGAGGGTGGAGCGTCTTGACGCGGCCGCCGAGCATCTCCGGCGCCTGCGTGACGTCCTCGACTCGCTGCACCTCGAGGCCGAGCTCCTCGAGCGCCGTGGCCGTGCCGCCGCTCGCGACGAGCTCCCAGCCCGCGTCGGCGAGGCCGCGGGCGAGCTGCTCGAGGCCGGACTTGTCGTAGACCGAGATCAGCGCGCGCAGAGGTCCTTCACCACCTTCGGGAGAAGCCGGTGCTCGACCGCCTGGATGCGCGCGCGGAGGCTTTCGACCGTGTCGGCGTCCTCGACAGCGACCCGCTCCTGCAGGATCACCGGCCCGGTGTCGACGCCCTGGTCGACGTAGTGCACCGTCGCGCCGGTCTCGCGCACGCCCGCCGCGAGCGCGTCCTCGATCGCGTGCGCGCCGGGGAACTGCGGGAGCAGTGCGGGGTGCACGTTGATCACGCGCTCGGGGAACCGGTCGAGGAACGACGGGCGCAGTAGGTGCATGTAGCCCGCGAGGACGACCCACTCCACGCCCTGCGCCGTGAGCCACTCGGCCATCGCGCCGTCGCGCTCGTCGCGGCTCTCGTATGCCTCGAGCGGGAAGACGGCGGTCGCGATGCCCGCGGCTTCGGCTCGCGCGAGCCCTCGTGCCTCGACGCGGTTCGACGCGACGCCCGCGATCGGCAGCCCCTCATCGAGCAGCGCCTGCAGGTTCGTCCCTTCGCCCGAGACGAGGACGCCGATCACGCGATCACCCCGATCACGGTTCCATCGGTTCCCGGCGGTGCGACGGCGCAGAACCCGATGCCGAGGTTGAACACGCGGCGCAGTTCGTCCTCGTCGACGTGACGCGCGAGCCACTCGAAGACGGGCGGGCGTTCCCACGCGACCCAGTCGATGTGCACGTCGAGCGGGTCGGGAACGACCCGCCTCAGGTTGCCCTCGATGCCGCCGCCCGTGACGTGCGCGAACGCGTGGGCGCGATCGCGGAGCCGCCGGACGTCGTCGAGGTAGAGGCGGGTCGGCGCGAGCAGGTCGGGCCCGTCGTAGTCCTCGAGCTCGAGGATGCGCCGCACGAGCGTGAACCCGTTCGCGTGGACGCCTGCGGATGGGAAGCCGAGGATCACGTCGCCGCGCTCGACGCGCGAGCCGTCGACCAGCCGGTCGCGCTCGACGATCCCGACGCACGTGCCGGCGAAGTCGAGCTCCTCGTCGCGGTAGATCCCGGGCAGCTCTGCGGTCTCGCCGCCGACGAGTGCGCACCCGGCCGCGCGGCAGACCTCGGCCATTCCCTCGACGAGCTCGGCGACCTGCTCGAGCTCGATCCGATTCGCGGCGACGTAGTCGAGTAGGAAGAGCGGGTCGGCGCCGGTCGTGATCACGTCGTTGATGCAGTGCGCGGCGAGGTCGGCGCCGCAGGCGCGCAGCTGGCCGCGTTCGCGCGCGAGGACGAGCTTCGTCCCGACGCCGTCGGTCGACGCGGCGAGCAGGCGGCCGTCGTCGAGCGGGTGCAGCCCCGCGAACGTGCCGAACTGACGCGCACCCGTCGACTCGACCGCCGCGCGCAGCCGCTCGACGACCGCGCCGGCCGTTGCGAGCGAGACGCCGGACGACTCGTACGTCTGCCCCTCCACCTGAGACGCTGAGTCTACGATGGAGCCCTGACGATCGCGGAGCAGCTGGATCAGGTGCGGGCGTCCTGGGGCGACGAGGGTGAGGTGGTCCTCGACTCGGGGCTGACGTACGACGGGGCGGATCCGGTGCGCGTCCGTGTCCGGAAGCGCGGGATTCGGATCGACATCTCCGACGACGGCGCCGCAGTCCGGAAGGCCGGCATCCAGGGCTGGCGCGAGACCGCGGAGCGGACGGTCGAGCTCGAGGGGTTCAACGTCAACCGAGCCGGCGTCGTCTTCGTGCCGGTCGTCGAGGGGCGCGACATCGGCTCGCTCGCCGAGCGCCTGGCCGCGACCTCGCTCGCGGTCTACGGCGACCTGCTCGCGCAGGACGACTGAACGACGCCGCGGTCCCCGGGACCGCGCGCCGGGGCGAGGAGCAAGTAACAGACTGTTACTTGCGCTCGAACGGCCCGGCGCGCGCTTAGAGGAAGAGCTCCGCCGCGAGCTGCGGCCGGCCCTGCGGGCCGCCGCCGCGGAACCGCACCATCGTGTCCCCGAGCGCCACGGTCGTCCCCTCGGGCGCGAGCCCCAGCACCTCGGCGAGCGCGCTCGCCTTCTGCTCCGGGTCGTCCGCGACCAGGTGGAGCTCCCCGAGCCGGAACTGCTCTCCGCCCTTCAGCAGCTCCTCCAGCCACTCGCGCGGCGGGTGCACCTCGAGCCTGAAGCCGCCGTTGGTCGAGACGAACGTGCGCCGGCCGCCGTGGTCTTGCACCCGGAGCTCGAGCTCCTCGGCGCGCTCGAGCGTCTCGTCGAACTCGTCGTCGTCGAGCGCGAGCCCGATGTGGTCGACGCGCGGTAGCTCCCACTGCCCGGGCTGCACGACGACGTTGACGCCTCCCCGCTCGAGTTCCGAAAGCCGCAGCTTGAAGCCGAGCCTCTCGAGCTCCTCCCACGAGACGCCCGACTCGAACGAGGTCAGGTCCTCGGCGATCCGCCCGTGGCGCCCGACGAGGTCGAACCCGAGCTTCCCGAGGTATCGCGCCTCGACCTGGCGCACCTTGCTGGTGACGAGGTGGTAGTGGAACAGGTGCACCGAACGGCGATTCTAGAGTTCGACCGATGGGTGACTGGACGCTCGACCCGCTGCAGCTCGCGCCGATCGTGATGGTCGGCGTCGCGTACGGCGTGCGGGCGCGCACGCTGGAGCGACGCGGGACCCCGGTTCCCCGCTGGAAGATCGCGAGCTTCGGGCTCGGGCTCCTGCTGCTCCTCGCGTCGGTCGTCTCACCGGTGGCGACGCTCGGGGAGGAGCGGTTCGCGTTCCACATGGTGCAGCACATCCTGCTCGGCGACCTTGCGCCGCTCGCGCTCCTCGTCGGGCTCAACGGCCCGCTGCTCCGACCCTTGCTCGCGCTGCCGCCGATGCAGGCGCTCCGCGTCCTCGTCCACCCGCTCGTCGCGCTGCCGCTCTGGATCGCGAACCTCTACCTCTGGCACCTCCCCTTTGCCTACGACGCCGCGATCGAGAACGGCTTCGTGCACGCGCTCGAGCACCTCTCGTTCTTCACCGCGGGTCTGGTGATGTGGGCGCCGGTCGTGGAGGTGCTTCCAGCGCCCGCGTGGTTCGGGTCGGCTGCGAAGCTCGCATACATCGTCGTCGTGCGGCTCGTCGAGACCGTCCTCGCCAACGTCTTCCTCTGGTCGGGTGAAGTCTTCTACGACCCGTACGCGAACGTCGGGCTCTCCGACCAGGCGGCCGCGGGCGCGATCATGATGATCGAGGGCTCGCTCGTCACCTTCGCGGCCTTCGCCTGGCTCTTCCTCCGTCTCTTCGCGGAAGGAGAACGCCGGCAGGAGCTGCTCGAGGCGGGCGCCGATCCGCGGTCGGTCGAGCGCGCGGTGCGCTACGGCCGAGCCGACGATCTCTCGTAGGAAACCCGGAGCACAGCGAGAAACGAGGCGGACGCCCCCGAAAGGAGTTCTGCGATGTCCACCACGCCTCCCGACGAGCCGCCGCCCTCCGGCAGCTCGTATCCCTGGTCGAACATGCCCGAAGTGGCGCGCCTGCCGATCCCCGGCAACGCCGAGTTCGCCGTCTACCTCCTCGCGCTGATCGTCGCCATGCTCGTCTGCTGGATCGCCGACGATCTCGGAACGTCGTCCTGGCTCGGCTTCTTCCAGTGGACGACGATCGCCTACGTCCTCAGCCGCGGCGTCGCAAAGGCCAGCCGCGTGCTCGAGCAGTAGGTCAGGCGAGGATCCAGGTCTCGTCGCGGAGGAGCGGCACGGCTGCTCCTCCGCGCTCGATCCCGTCCACCTCGACCTCCGGCCCTCCGACCATGAAGTCGGTGTGGATCGCCGAGACGTTGACGCCGAGCGCCACGAGCTCGTCGGCGTCGAGGTCGTCGGTGCCGTCCGTGCAGCCGGCTGTGTGCCCGTACGCGATGTGGCACGTCGCGTCCTCGTCGAGCAGCGTGGTGAAGAACGTCAGGCCGGAGCGGCCGACGGGTGAGTCCTTGTCGACGAGCGCGACCTCGCCGAGGTGCGACCCGCCGTCGGCCGCGAGCTGCGCGCGGACGACCTCGACACCCGAAGCCGCCTGCGCCTCGACGACGCGTCCTCCGTCGAGACCGAGACGACGGCGTTCCCGCGCGCGGCCTCGAGCCGCTCGAGCGACCAGTCGGGCACAGACCCGAGCGTCTCCTCGCCGGCATGCGCGATGCGCGCGGCCTGCACCTCCTTGTCGACGTAGACGACGTCGACGTAGCGGGCGCCGCGGCGGTACGCGGCGTCGGCGATCGCCCGCACGAGCGGGGCCGAGTCGACGAACGCGTCGACGAAG
>DASTHC010000129.1:0-21224 GCA_035718485.1 Gaiellaceae bacterium | reverse complement strand
GGAAACAGGGTTTCCCCCACGGGAGCGACCGCAGGGAGCGACGCATGAGAGTCTGGCAGCCCGGCAGCCACCTGACGGTGCAGCGCGGCGGCGAGGTGCGCGACTGGTCGTGGCGCGCGACGGTCCGCCGGATCCGCTTCCTCGCCCGCTACACGAAGCGCTACCGGCTGCGCACGACGCTCGCGGTGGTCGCGCTCCTGCTCGCGACGCTGACCGGCCTGATCCCGCCGTACCTCGCGAAGGTCGCGATCGACGACGGCGTCCGCGGCGGCGACCTCCAGCTCCTGACGCTGCTGGTCGTACTGATGCTCGCGGCGGGCGTCGCGAGCCTCTTCACGGGCTCCGCTCAGACGTACTTCACCGGGTGGACCGGCGAGCGCATCCTCGCCGACCTCCGGAACGACCTCTTCCGCCACCTCCAGAGGCTGTCGCTCGGCTTCTACGAGCGCAACCGCGCGGGCGTCGTGATCAGCCGCCTCACGAACGACGTCGACGCGCTCGACCAGCTCGTCACGGACGGCGTGACGACGCTCGTGCAGAGCTCGCTGACGCTCATCGGCACCGCGATCATCCTCTTCTTCCTCGACTGGAAGCTCGCGCTCGCGACGGTGACGGTGATCCCGGCGCTCGTGATCGCGACGCGCATGTTCCGCACGCGATCGGCCCGCGCGTACAGCCAGGTGCGCGAGCGGCTCGGGCTCGTCACGGCGACGCTCGCCGAGGACATCGCCGGGATGCGCGTCGTGCAGGCGTTCACGCGCGAGCCGCGCAACCAGCAGCGCTTCGAGGACGTGAACGCGCACTACCGCGAGGCGAACCAGCAGACGGTCGTGCTGAACGGCCTCTACTTCCCGTTCGTCGACTTCCTTTCGGCGGCCGCGACGGCGATCGTGATCGGCTTCGGCGGCTGGCTCGTGTTCCATGGCCAGACCTCGCCGGGCACGCTGTTCGCGTTCATCCTCTACGTCTCGAACTTCTTCGACCCGGTCCAGCAGCTCTCGCAGCTCTACAACACGTTCCTCGCCGCCGTCGCCGCGCTCGACAAGATCACCGGCGTGCTCGACGAGGAGCCGGAGGTGCGCGACCGACCCGACGCGAGGGCGCTGCCGCCGATCGAGGGGAACGTCGCGTTCGACGACGTCCGGTTCCGCTACGGCACGGGGCCCGAGGTGCTCCACGGGATCGACCTCGACGTGCCTGCCGGGACGACGGTGGCGCTCGTCGGGCACACGGGCGCCGGCAAGTCGACGATCGCGAAGCTCCTCGCGCGCTTCTACGAGCCGCAGCAGGGCCGGATCACGATCGACGGGATCGACACGCGCGACGTGACCCAGGACTCGCTCCGCCGCCAGCTCGGGATCGTCCCGCAGGAGGGCTTCCTCTTCGCCGGCACCGTCCGGGACAACATCGCCTTCGGCAAGCCGGACGCGACCCCGGAGGAGATCGTCGCGGCGGCGCAGGCCGTCGGCGCGCACGACTTCATCATGCGGCTCGAGGACGGCTACGAGACGAACCTGCAGGAGCGCGGCACGCGCCTCTCGCTCGGGCAGCGCCAGCTGGTCGCGTTCGCGCGGGCGCTCCTCGCCGATCCGCGGATCCTCATCCTCGACGAGGCGACGTCGTCGGTCGACATCGGGACCGAGCGCCGGATCGAGGAGGCGCTGCACCGACTGCTCGCCGGGCGCACCGCGTTCATCATCGCCCACCGGCTCTCGACGATCCGCGACGCCGACCTGATCGTCGTCCTCGAGCACGGCAAGGTCGTCGAGCAGGGAACGCACGACGAGCTGATGGCGAAGCAGGGGCTGTACACGTCGCTGTACGGCGACTGGGCCGAAGTCGCCTAGCTCGTACGTCCGCGGATCCTGTTAGGGTCGCGCGGCGATGCAATCGACCGCAGTCGTCCGCGAAGCGTGGGAGATGTACAAGGCGCACTGGCGCACGTTCATCCCACTCGCGCTGATCGTCTACGTGATCCTCGGTGCGATCGCGCTCGTGTTCGGCCTGCTCCTCGGCTGGCTCGGGTTCATCATCAGCGGGCTCGCCAGCATCGTCGGCACCTTCTGGCTGCAGGGCGCGCTCGTCGAGGCCGTGCAGGACGTGCGCGACGGTAAGCAGGACCTCTCGATCGGCGAGATGTTCCGGCGCGTCCAGCCGCGGCTCCCCGCGCTGATCATCGCCGGCATCCTGGCCGGCCTCGGGATCGCGGTGGGGCTCGTCCTGCTGATCGTCCCCGGCCTCTACCTGCTCACGATCTGGAGCCTGATCGTCCCGTCAATCGTGCTCGAGGGGAAGTCGGCCGGCGAGTCGTTCGGCCGCAGCCGCGAGCTCGTGCGAGGGAACGGCTGGAACGTCTTCGGGGTGATCGTGATCACGATCGCAGCCGTGATCGTCGCCGGGATCATTCTGGGGATCGCGACGTCCTGGCTGCCCGACAACGTCGACACCTTCGTCTCCGACGTGATCTCGAACACGATCGTCGTCCCGTTCGTCGCGGTCGCCTGGACGCTCATGTACTTCGCCCTCGTCCAGCTCCGTGAAGCGCCCGCGGCGCCCGCGGCCCCCGCGTACGACGCGCCGAGCCCGGCACTCCCGCCGACCGACGGCTCCGGCACCGGCTAGGCACTAGGGTTCGAGGCATGGGCCTCGATCCCGAGACCGAAGACCGGATCGAGTCGCCGGTCTCCGCGGAGGCCGAGCGCGAAGTACGCCTGACGCCGGCCGAGGCCGTCGCCCGCATGAAGATCAACGTGCCCTCGCGCGCGAACCGCAAGCTGCGAACGATCGTGCAGCGCGTCAACGCCGACACGCAGCTGAAGGCGTGGTGGCACGTCGCTAACGTGAACGCCGTCGCGCGGCTCGAGATCAACGACCACTCGTGGGTGCACATTCAGATCGTCACGAACATCGCGCTCAAGCTCCTGCGCCAGCTGACGAAGCACGGCGTCGAGCCGTCGCTCGTCCGCGACTACGGGTTTTCGAACGACGACTCCGAGGTCGCCGTGACGCTCGGCGCGCTCACGCACTGCATCGGCATGGCAGTGCACCGCGACGGCCACGAGGACTTCAGCCTCTTTCTCGCCGAGCCGAAGCTCCAAGAGCTGCTCGACGGCATCTACGACGAGCCGGAGAAGACCGTGATCGCCAGCGAGGTGCTGCAGATGATCACGAGCCACCGCGAGTACGGCAAGCCGCTCACGCTCGAGGCCGGGATCGTGCGCGTCGCGGACGCCCTCGACATGGAGCAGGGACGCTCGCGCATCCCGTTCGAGCGTGGGCGTGTCTCGATCCACTCGCTCTCGGCAGCGGCAATCGAGGACGTAGTGATCGAGGACGGCGACGAGCGCCCGGTGAAGATCGAGATCGTCATGAACAACTCGTCGGGGATCTTCCAGGTCGACGAGGTGCTGAAGGCGAAGCTGACCGGGTCGGGGCTCGAGCCCTACGTCGAGGTCGTCGCGCACATCGACACGGAGGCCGAGAAGAGCCTCGTCCCCGTGTACCGGCTCGAAACCTAGCGCTACACTGGCAACCCCTTTGCGGGGTCGTCTAACGGTAGGACGCTCGGCTCTGGACCGAGTAGTCTAGGTTCGAATCCTAGCCCCGCAGCCTCGACAAAAGCCCCGCTCAGGCGGGGTTTTCTCGTTCGGCGATGCAACGGCGCAGAGCGCCGCCGAAGAGCTACGCGAGCGCGCGCTGCCGCACGAACGGCTGGAGGTCGCGCACCGCTGCGCGCAGCCTGTCGATCGAGCGGAGCGCGACGGAGCGGCCGCGCTCGAGCTCTGCCAGCTCGTCCTGCAGGACCGCGATCGTCACGAGGAGCTCGTGGTGCGTTTGGGCCGCGCGAAGGTCGGGCGCGCCGAGCTCGCGAAGCTGCGTGTCGAGCCGCTCGATCTCGGACGAGAGACCGTTGACCCGCGCGTCGCATTCGAGCCGCGCAGTGTGCTGTACGTTCGAGAGCGTCGAGCGCAGCGACGAGAGTGTGTCGCCGTAGGTCATGCGACCCCGACGGCGAGCGTCGAGCCCGCCGAGAGCGCCCGCGCGTCGGCCTCGCCGGCCGGAAGCTCGAGCACCGCCTTTGCGCCGCGGCGGCGTGCGGTCCGCCACGGCCCCAGCTCGCGCTCCACGCCGACGACCTTGCCGTCTCCGTCGACGAAGACCGCGTCGATCGGGAAGCGCATGAAGAACGTGTGGATGGAGCCGGCGGGGCGAAGGAGGATCCCCTCGCCCCGCGGCAGCTCCGAGCGTCCGAGCAGGCCACGCATGCGGGCCCACGGCCGGTCGGCCACGAGACAGCGCTCGCAGACGACGCGATCGTCGACCCGCACGGTGACCGGGGGACGCGCCATCGGTAGTCCTAGAACCCCACGTGGATGTGGTCGTAGTGGTCTGCCATCGGGAAGGACGGACCGCCCATCCCGAGCAGCGAGATCACCTGTCGAGGCTGGAGCTCGACGGGGAGCAGCAGGATCGAGCGCACCGCCTTCTCCGTGACGCTGCCCGGCTGCTGGTGCCCGACGATCGAGGTCCCGCCGACGGAGGCGATGTCCACGGCGTGGCCGTAGATGTGCGCCGAGACGACTCCCGGGCGAGCGTACTTGCGATGCCCGCTGAAGAGGCTCGACACGGTCACCTGGCCGAACGACTCGGCGAGGTAGCTGATCACGACGACCGTGCGGACGTCGATCTTGCCCTGCTCGAGGTCGTCGCGGCCGGCCGAGTAGATGTCGGCCCGCGTGTCCGCGAGGAGCTGCTGCGTAAGCCGCGGCTTCGCGGCCTCGAGCCCGTGCACGAGCCCGTAGAGCCCGACGACACGGTTGTAGCGTGCGAGCGCCACGGCGCGGTCGGCGAAGCCGGTGCGGCCCGACAGCGCAAGCGCTGCGTTCCACTCGCTGCCGGCGGCGCCATGTGCGGCCAGACCGCGGGCGAGCGTGTTCAGCTCCTTGACCGTCGCCGGAACGCGATCACGTGCACCCTCGGCGCGGAGCACGCCGAGCACGAGCGCCCAGCTGACGCCGTTCACGGCCGAGATGCGCTGGAGGTTCTTGGCGAACTTCGGCGCGAGCCGCTTCGCGGGCGGCGTCGGATCGCCGAGCTCACGGTTCAGCCAGACCGTCGCGGTCCCGCCCTCGTGCTCCACCGGAGCCGTCTTGCGCTCCTTCGCGCGGCGCACGACCCAGTGGCGGCTCGTGCCCTTGGCGGGCTTCGCCGAAGGGGTGTCCGGAGCGAGGATGAGGTCCTCGTCCGACGACTCGGTCGACGCTGCCGGTGCGCTCGCGTCCGGAGCCTGCTCGGACGACGACGCGTCGGGCGCCTCGGCGGTCTGACCCGTGTCGGGCGACGCCTCGGCATCGACGGACTGCGACTCCGACATCGCGTCGGAGGCGGCAGCCTCGGGCACGGCGGTCTCGGAGGCGGGGAGCGACTCGGGTGCGGCCGCCTCTGCCTCGGGTGCAGCTTCGGCTGCGGCCTGCTCGGCGTCTGCCTGCGCGGCCTGAAGCGCCTGCTCCTGCGCGATCTGCGCGCAGATGCTCTCGTCCTCGCCGGTCGTCTGCATGAGCGCGGCACAGCGGGCCGGATCGAGCGCCTTCGACAGCATGTCGCCGGCGCCGGCGGTGAACGTCGCCGCGGCGAAGAACACCGCGACGAGCCCGAAGCTCGTCACGAGGCGGTGCGACCTGAACGGCCGGCGAGCCTGCTTCGGCTCGGCGACGACCTTCGCGACGGCCGCCGGCTTCGGCTTCCACGCGCTTTCGTCCTCCGACCATTCGTCCCAGCCCCGTCGCGGCAGCACGGCGCGCACCAGCGCGACGGCCCAGCCGAGCAAGGCGAAGAACAGCAGTCGGAGGGCGAGCTTCCGGAAACGGTGCTTCCCATCCATTGGTTCTCTCGCTCCCTCCGTTGGGCGCAGAGGCCGCCCGACCTCTGACGCGGATCGTCGTTACGCACCCGCGGCCGCCACGGACGTGTTCTCCATATCGCTCGTTGCGGGGGAGAGTCGCTCCCTCACGAGAGTGATCCGTCGCCGATCACCCGTCTGAGGGGCGCCGAAGTCCCGGACCCGACCGATGATCGTTGCACGAGACCAAGGCGTGGCGGCGCGTCGTGACCCAAGTAAGGAGTGGCCGAGTTGCCGAACCGACGCCTTGTCCAGTTTGACCCTCAGTTCCACTCTTCGTCCTCCTCGCGCTCGAGGGAGGTGAAATCTCACATGACGTTCCGGACCTGGATCGACGCTCTTCGCACGCGCGAGGAGGGTCAGACGATGGCGGAGTACGGTGTCGTCCTCGGCGTGATCACGATCGCGGCCGTCGGCGCCTTCCTCGCCCTGGGCGGCCGCATCGACGACGCGATCAACGCCGTCGTGGCGCTGCTCCCGTAGTTCACGCCGGACAGGGCGCGGAGCACGCCTCCCTCGCCGCGAGTGATCGTCGGTTCACCTGGCACCAAGTTCACTCGATCGAGGGTCTCCGCGCCCGAACGGCGCTCCGAAACACGCAACAACGAACACAGGCGTTGCGGCCACGCCGAGACAAGAGAGGGAGAAGGAAGAAGCGTGACCGCGTCTGCCGAGTTCGACCTTGCAAGAGCTGCTCAGCAGCCTTCTCACCTCGCTGTCATCGGTACGGCCTCTCCGCGCGCCGGTGCGCGCACCGATCGATGGAAGGGAGGTGAATCCGACATGACGTTCCGCACCTGGATCGACGCTCTTCGCACGCGCGAGGAGGGTCAGACGATGGCGGAGTACGGCGTCGTCCTCGGCGTGATCACGATCGCGGCCGTCGGCGCCTTCCTCGCCCTGGGCGGCCGCATCGACGACGCGATCAACGCCGTCGTCGCGCTGCTCCCGTAGTTCCGAAACGCCTGGTCGGGCCCTCCCTCGAGGAGGGCCCCACCATCCCCAAACCGACCGAGCGAGAGAGATGAGACAGAGCCGCAACAGAGTCGAGATCAGAAGCGAGCGCGGTCAGGCGATGACCGAGCTCGCGATCGTGCTGCCGATCCTCTGCCTGCTCCTGTTCGGGATCATCCAGTTCGGGATCCTCTACAACAACTACGTGACCGTCACCGACGCGGCGCGCGCAGGTGCGCGCAAGGCGGCGGTCAGCCGGCACGGGAATCCCTCCACCGCGGGCTGCAACATGGCCCGCTCCTCCGCGGACACGCTCGACCAGTCGAAGCTCACGTGCTCGGTCGCGACCGTCGGTCCGCTCGACCGGCCGGGCGCCGACGTGACGGTGACGCTCACCTATCCCTATTCGATCAGCCTGCTCGGGATCGCCGTCAAGGCGGGGAACCTCCAGGCCAAGACGACGGAGCGTATGGAATGAACCGCTTTCGCAGCGAGCGCGGCCAGTCACTCGTCCTCACGACCTTCTTCGTCGCAGCGCTGCTCGGCATGGCGGCGCTCGTCATCGACCTCGGTACCTGGTTCCGGTCGCAGCGCGACCTCCAGGCCGTCGCGGACTCAGCGGCGCTCGCCGGCGCGCAGGGCCTCCCCGACGCGGGCCAGGCTTCGGTCTTTGCCAACCAGTACACGACCAAGAACGGCGGAAGCTCGCCGAGCGTGACGTTCCCGGGATCCGATCGGATCAAGGTTCATCTCGAACGTCCGGCACCCGGCTTCTTCGCGAGGGTGTTCGGCGTCAATTCGGTGACGATCCGCGCAGAGGCGACGGCGCGCGCCTTCAGCCCGAACGAGGCGCGATACGCGGCGCCGATTGCGGTCGACGAACGGCACCCGCTGATCGCCGGCTGCCACCCCCAGCCGTGCTTCAACCAGCCGACCGAGCTCGAGCTCGAGAAGGTCGGCCCTGGTGCGTTCCGCCTGATCAACATCGACGGCTCGCGCGGCGGCACCGGTCCCGGGATCCTCGAGAGCTGGCTGCTCAAGGGCTACGACGGCTGGATGCCCATCGACTGGTATTTCTCCGACTCGGGCGCGAAGTTCAACTCGAGCTCCGTTCGAGACGCGCTGACGAAGCGCATCGGGACGGAGATGCTGTTCCCCGTCTACTCGAACACGCGCGCCCAGGGCACGAACTTCGAATACAAGGTGATCGGCTGGATCGGCTTCGTGATCACCAGCTACGACGTGCAGGGAAACAACGGAATCCTGCACGGCTACTTCACCCGCATGGTCTGGGAGGGCATCGAGGGCCATTCGGGTGATCCCGCCGACGACTTGGGCGTTCGTTCAATCGAGCTCATCGAATGAGCCACGACTAGAGGAAGAGGAACCACTCACATGACCTACCGCCTCAGAAACATCATCCTCGCCGTCGTGCTCGCGGTTCTGGCTGCCTTCCTGACCGCGTTGTACGTGGCGAACTACCAGAGCCGGCTCGAGAAGGGTCAGGAGAAGGTGAAGGTGTTCGTCGCCAAGACGGACATCCCGCCGGGCACGCCCACGTCGAGCCTCGAGGGCAAGATCGAGCAGAAGGAGATCCTGCAGAAGAACGTCGTCCCGGTCGCCGTCCTCGACCTGAAGCTGATGGACGGCAAGACGACGTCTCAATGGATCTACGGCGGCGAGCAGCTCAGCGCGCGCCGCTTCAACACGACCGGGCGCTCGGGCATCCACGGCGAGCTCAAGGGCAACCAGCGCGCAATGGCAATCAACGGCCACGCGAATCAGCTGCTCTCGGGGATCGTCAAGACCGGAGATCACGTCGACGTACTCGCGAACTTCAAGATCTCGAGCGAGATCAACGTGTCGCGCGTCCTGCTCCGCGACATCCCGGTGCTGAAGGCGCCGCAGAGCGGGAGCATCGACTCGAAGATCGCGTCGTCCGCTTCGGACGGCGCGTACACGATCGTGCTCAAGCTGACCGACTCGCAGGCTCACAAGCTGTTCCTGGTCAGCGCGGGCAATGAGGACCACGAATGGTGGCTCGACCTCCGGGCTCCGGCCGATGCGACCGACAGCCCCGAGGGTCTCACCACGATCCCGTCGGCGGTCCGCGACGGGCTGCCGGCGAACCAGCTCGGCCGGGCGAACCAGCTCGGGAATGGAGGTAACTGACATGAGCATCCGCATCTACGTCACCGGCTCCTGTGACGGGCTCGAGACGCTCCGGGACGCGCTGAACGAGCACCCGGACCTCGACCTCGTCGGGTGGAGCGAGCACGTCGCGGAGGCCGCACCGGCGCTGACCGGCGGTCACCTCCAGTGCATCCTCCACGCCACGCGCTCGTCGACGCTGCCCGAGCACGAGCTCGCGCAGGTCCGCGAGCACACGCAGTCGCCCGTCGTGATCCTCGCGTCGGGCGAGGCGTCGGCACTGCTCGAGCAGGCGCTCGACGCGGACGTCGCCGACGTCCTGCTGCTCCCGCAGCTCGCCGACAACGTCGTCTTCGCGATTCGCAAGGCGGCGCACGTCGGCCGGCGGCTCCAGTCGGAAGGCGGCCACGGTCGCCGCGGTCAGATCCTGACGGTCTTCTCGCCCAAGGGCGGGACCGGCAAGACGGTGACTGCGACGAACCTCGCTTCCTGCTTCGCGAAGTACGAGGGCAAGAGGGCCCTGCTGCTCGATCTCGACCTCCAGTTCGGAGACGCGGCGATCATGCTCGGCGTCGAGCCGGAGAAGACGATCTACGACCTCGTGGTCGCCCCTGGCGAGCTCGACACCGAGAAGCTCGCGGGCTACACGACGCGTCACGGATCGGGCCTCGACGTCCTCCCCGCGCCGCTCCGGCCGGAAGACGCCGAGCTCGTGACCGAGGTCAAGATCACGCGGCTGCTGGAAGTCGCGCGCGAGTCGTACGACGTGATCGTCGTCGACACGTCGCCGTTCTTCCACGGCCCGATGCTCGCGACGCTCGACCGCACGGACGGGCTGATCGTGCTGTGCGGGCTCGACGTTCCGACCCTGAAGAACGTCAAGCTCAGCCTGCACACGCTCGACCTGCTCTCGTTCCCCGCGAACAAGATCAGGTACGTCCTGAACCGGGCGAACTCGAAGGTCGGGATGAAGAAGTCGGAGGTCGAGCAGGCGCTCGGCGTGAAGATCGACTTCGAGGTCCCGAGCGATCGCGCGGTGCCGCTCGCGGTCAACCGCGGGATGCCGGCAGTCGTCGCCGACGGCGGCTGCGATTTCTCGCGCGCGGTGCGGTCGATGTCGAAGGCGATCGTCGCCCAGGCCGCGCCGCAGCCGGCGAAGCGCAAGATGTTCGCGGTCGCGAGGTAGGCAGATGGGCCTCCACGACCGCATCGCGAAGCAGCAGAACGGGACCGGCGACGGCACGTCCGTCGCCGAGGTCCCGACCCTCACGGGCGCCGAGCACCACGCCCCGCAGCCGACCTCCCAGCCGGCCCACGACCCCTACGCCGAGCTCAAGACCCGCATCCACCACGCGGTGATCGCGAAGCTCGGGCCCGAGCTGTTCAAGCGAGAGACGACCGAGGACCTCTCGGAGCGCGTGTTCCACGCGGTCACCGAGCAGCTCGCGATCGACCGGACGCCGCTGACGCGCGAGGAGCGCCGCCAGATCGTCCGCGAGATCACCGACGACATCCTCGGCTACGGCCCGCTCGAGCCGCTTCTCAACGACGACTCGATCACGGAAGTCATGGTCAACGCGCACGACCGGATCTACGTCGAGCGCAACGGCAAGATCGAGCGCGCGAACACCGGTTTCGTCGACAACGCGCACCTGCTGCGGATCATCGACAAGATCGTGTCGCAGGTCGGTCGGCGCGTCGATGAGGCGTCGCCGATGGTCGACGCGCGACTGCCGGACGGCAGCCGCGTCAACGCGATCATCCCGCCGCTCGCACTGCGCGGCCCGACGCTCACGATCCGGAAGTTCGCACGCGATCCGTACACGATGGACGACCTCATCACGTTCGGCTCGCTGACGCCGAAAGCGGCGCAGTTCCTCGCATCGTGCGTCAAGGGCAAGCTCAACGTGCTCATCTCCGGAGGTACCGGCACCGGTAAGACGACGATGCTCAACGCGATGTCGGCGTACGTGCCGGGCACCGAGCGGATCGTCACGATCGAGGACGCCGCGGAGCTCCAGCTCCAGCAGGAGCACGTGATCACGTTGGAGTCCCGCCCGCCGAACATCGAGGGCAGCGGCGAGATCCGCATCCGCGAGCTCGTCCGGAACGCCCTGCGCATGCGCCCCGACCGGATCATCGTCGGCGAGGTCCGCGGCCCGGAGACCCTGGACATGCTCCAGGCGATGAACACGGGCCACGAGGGCTCGCTCACGACGATCCACGCGAACTCGCCTCGCGACGCCCTGTCGCGCCTCGAGACGCTCGTGATGACGGGCGGCATCGAGCTTCCCCACCGGGCGATCCGCGAGCAGATCGCGAGCGCGTTCGACGTGCTCGTGCAGATCTCGCGCCTCGTCGACGGCTCACGTCGCTGCACACACATCTCCGAGGTGCTCGGGATGGAGTCGGACGTGATCACGCTGCAGGACATCTTCATCGCGCGGGCTCCGGACGAGGAGGCGATGGCGGCCGGCCACACGTCGCGCCTGCTGCTCCCGCTCTCGTGCAACGGGCTCAAGCCGCACTTCCTCGAGAAGATGGCAGCGAACGGCGTGATGCTCCAGCCGAACTTCTTCGAGCAGGACAATCCATACCGCCCCGCATTCGCGGCGGCGTCCTACGGGAGCTGACGATGCGGGCCGCCTCCCTCATCGTCATCGCAGCACTCGCCTTCGCAGCGCCGGCGGCCGCTGCGGATTCGCTCCAGGTCGGCAGGGTCGACACCTCCGACTACCCGAACCTGCGTTACTCGGTGGTCACGCCGACGCCGTCCTCGACCGCACCGACGGTGCTCGAGAACGGCGAGCCGGTCGTCGGCTTCGCGGCGGAGAACCTCGGACGCACGAAGAGCATCGCGCTCCTGATCGACCGCTCCCGTTCGATGAACGGCGCGGCGCTCGAGAACGCGGTCTCGGCCGCCCGATCGTTCATCGCCACGAAGCCGCCGGCCGACAGAGTCATGCTGATCGGCTTCGGCCGGCAGGCGGTCCGGCTGACCGGGTTCTCGAGCGCGACGATCGACTCCGACGCGGCGCTCGAGTCGCTCGCGGTCGACAGCAAGCAGGGGACGGCGCTCTACGACGCAGTCTCGCTCGGCGCTCGCGCGCTCGCAGACGAGCCGAACGCCGGCCGCGTGCTGATCGTGCTCACAGACGGAGACGACGTTTCCAGCCGGACCACGCTCGAGAACGCGGCCGTCCAGGCCAAGCGGGCCGGCGCGTCGGTCTACGCGATCGGGATCGAGGGCGAGGACTTCTCGCCTACGGCCCTGAAGGAGATGGCCGCCGCCACCGGCGGCTCGTACTTCCCGGCGGGCTCGAGCTCGGCCGTCGCCGACGCGTACAGCGCGATCGCCGAGCAGCTCAAGCGCACGTGGCGGGTCACGTACCTCTCCGCCGCGCGGCCGGGCGACAACGTCGAGCTCCGGACGACGTTCCCGGGCTTCGGGTCGCACGAGACCGAGGTTCGGATGCCCGGTGATGCGTCGTCGGCGATCGTGAAGCCGGGCGCTGGCTCGAAGCTCATCCCGGGCTTCGTCTACGAGAACAACCTCGGCACGATGCTCCTCGCGCTGCTCGTCGGCAGCATGACGATCTTCGCGGTCGGGCTCGTCCTCGCGACACCCGGCGGGACGAGGCTTCGCCGCCGCATCGAGCCGCACACGCTCGAGACCCGCAAGCGCCGCGCGCGCATGGGCCCGCGCGAGCGGTTCGCCGCCGCGTCGGGGATGCTCTCCGCCACCGAGAAGTCGCTGGCGCACATGGGCTTCTGGAAGAAGCTCCACCGCCAGATCGAGCGCGCCGACCTCCCGCTGCGGACGGTCGAGTTCTTCTACATCTGCCTCGGCAGCGGTTTCCTGTTCGGCTTCGTGTCCGCGATCGCCGCGGCGTCCGCTCCGGTCAGCATCTTGGCGATGCTCGCCGGCGGCCTCCTGCCCGTCGGGTTCTTGTCGTTCAAGGCCAAGCGCCGCTTGAGCGCGATCGAGGACCAGCTGCCGGACATCCTGATCACCATCGCCGCGTCGCTCAAGGCCGGCCACAGCTTCCGCCAGGGGCTCCAGGCGGTCGTCGACGAGGGGCAGCCCCCCGCAAGCGACGAGTTCAAGCGCGTGCTCACCGAGACGAGCCTCGGCCGTCCGATGGACGACGCGCTCGCCGAGATGTCGGAGCGCATCGGTTCGAAGAACCTCGACTTCGTGATCACGGCGGTGACGATCCAGCGCCAGGTCGGCGGTTCGCTCGCCGGAATCTTCGACATGGTCGCCGACGCCGTCCGCGAGCGTCAGCAGTTCATGCGCAAGATCAAGGGGCTGACGGCGATGGGCCGGATGTCGGCGTACGTGCTGATCGGGCTGCCGTTCTTCCTGGCCGGCATGTTCACGCTGATCAACCCGCAGTACATGGCCCCGCTCTGGGGCACGTCGGCGGGGCACAAGATCATCTTCTCCGGGCTGGTGATGATGGCCATCGGCAGCCTCCTCCTCAAGAAGATCGTCAACTTCAAGGGGTGACCGCCTGATGCTGCTCGCACTCTCAGTCGTCTGTCTCTTCGGCGCGGTCTTCCTCGCCACCGAGGTCGTCAGCGTCGGTGCACGCCAGCGTGCGCTCGCGCTCCGGCGAGCCTCGACGTACGCACGGCCACGGATCAGGACGGGCCCGGAGCGTCTGAAGTTCCGCGAGCGCGTGATCTTCCCGGCGGCGACCCGGCTCTCGCGGCTCGCGTTGCGGGTGAACCCGCGCGTGACCGTCGAGTCGATCCAGCTGAAGCTCATGACCGCGGGCATGAGCCAGAAGATCTCGCCGACGACGTTCCTCGCCCTGAAGGCGGCGCTCGCGATCGGATTCGGGGCGCTCGGACTGCTCCTCGGATCGGCGGTCAGCTTCGTCGGGACGCTCTTCTTCGCGGTCGGGTTCGGCTTCGCGGGATTCGCCTTTCCCGGGATCTACGTCTCGATGAAGGCACGCGCCCGTCGCGAGCGGATCCGCGCGGAGCTGCCCGACGCGCTCGACCTTCTTGCCGTCAGCGTCGAGGCGGGACTCGGCTTCGACGGTGCCGTCGACAAGCTCACCGATAACCTCGAGGGCTCGCTCGCCGACGAGTTCGCCCTCACGCTCGGCGAGATGCGCATCGGCGAGAGCCGCCACGATGCGCTGAAGAAGCTCGCTGTGCGCGTCGACACGCCCGAGGTCGCCGCGTTCAGCCGAGCGATCATCCAGGCCGACCAGCTCGGCATCTCGCTCGGCCGGATCCTCAAGGTGCAGGCCGCGGACTCGAGGAACCGTCGCCAGATGGCCGCCGAGGAAAAGGCGATGAAGGCGCCGATCAAGATGATGTTCCCGACGGTCCTCTTCATCTTCCCGGCGATGTTCCTCGTGGTCCTCGGGCCGGCGGTTCTGAGCCTCAAGGAGATCCTCTGATGCCCGACAACCATCCGACCGAGAAGGGCTTCGGCACCGGCCTTCGCCGGCAGCTGCAGAAGCGACAGGACGACGCCGCAGCCGAGGAGCAGCTGCCGCCGCAGATCGTCGCCGAGGAAGTGCTGGCCGACACGGCGCCGCCGCTCCCGGTCGCGGAGGCCGACGAGGATTTCCCCGGCCCTGGCCCAGACGTCGAGGTCGTCCGCACCGAGCTCGCGTCTGCGCTCGCGCGCGAGCGCGACCTTCGGGCGGCGATGGCGGAACAGGCCGCGATGCTCGAGCGCGAGCTCGCGGGGCCGCAGGGCCTGAACCTGCGCGCCGCCGAGCTCGACCAGCGCGCCGCGACGATCGCGTCGCGCGAGAACGAGCTCGGAGCGCGCGAGAAGGAGCTCATCGACCGTGCCGAGTCGGTCGCCGACGAGCAGAAGCGGCTCGCGGAGATGAAGGCCGAGCTCGCCGAGATCGAGGCGATGACCTCCGACCGCGAACGTCAGATCCAGTCGAAGTTCCGGGAGCTCTCGAGCGCCGACCGCGAGCGCACCGAGTCCGTGACGAACCTCGCGAAGCAGGAGGCCGCGCTCGCACAGCGCGAGCGTGCGATCGCGCGGGCCGAGAAGGACATGGAGTCGCGCGAGCAGGAGATGCTTTCGAAGGTCGAGGCACGCGAGGCCGCGCTCGCCGTCCGCGAGAACGGGCTCGGCGAGCGCGACGAGGATTTTGCGAAGACCGAGTCGCAGCTGCTTGCGAAGCAGCGCGAGCTCGCCAAGGTCGACGGGCGGCTGACCGCCCGCGAAGAAACGGTCGAGCAGCGCGAGAGCGAGCTGCACGAACGTGAAGAACGCCTCCGCTCTGCCGAACGCTCGCTGGAAACGCGTGCAGAGACGTTCGGCGAACTGGACGAATCCACGAATGCCCGGATCGCGTCGCTCGACGAGCGCGAGAGCGAGCTTGCTTCGCGCGAAGCCGAGCTGAACCGCCAACTCGCCACCGTTCGCCGCGTGGAGCGCGACGAGGGGATGGCCGCCGAGCTCGACTCGAAGCAGCAGGCGCTGGTCGAGCGCGAGCGCGAGCTTGCCGCCCGTGAGGCCGAGGTCGTCTCGAGCGAGACCCTCGTGCAGTCACAGCGCGAGCGGCTCGAACGGCGCGAGAAGCGGCTCAACAACACCGAGGAGTCGCTGTCCGACCGGATTCGCGAGATGGACGAGCGAGAGGCTGAGGTCGAGGCGCGCGAAGCGCGCGTCGAGGCCGACCTTGAGCTCCGCGAGGAGAAGCTCGAGAGGCGGGAGCTGCGAGTCGCGGAGCTCGAGGAACGGCTTGGCAAGAAGGAGACCCAGCTCGCGTCCTACGTGGGCCAGCTGCAGGGACAGTTCGACAAACGTGAGTCGGACTGGTGGGAGAAGCAGCTCGGCCGACCGCTGACCGAGAAGGTCTAGTACGAACGGGCGAGAGGGCCGCAGGGCCCTCTCGCCTTTCCTCTCCCCCTCGCTTCTCCTACGGACGTTCAGCGAGGACGGATCCTGTACAGGCGACCGCGATCCCAGTCGGAGACGAGCAGCGCGCCGGCTCGGGTGACGAGGACGGCGAGCGGGTGACCGAAGCCGCTCGCGAAGACGCGCTGGCCGGTGACGGAGCCGTCCGGAGCGAGCTCGACGCGCACGACCGTGCGGCCGTGCGTCGTGGCGAGGTACTGGCCCCAGAGCGCGATGTAGGCGGTCCGGCCGTCGCGCGAGAACGCGATCCCGCCCGCGCCCGAGCGCGGCTCGAGGTAGGCGACGGGCGGAGTCACGCCGGCACAGCTCCCCTTCAGCCGCTTCTCGGCGAAGCTCGGCCAGCACCCCGGCCAGCCGAAGTCGCGGCCCTGCTTGACGAGCACGAGCATCTCGGCCGGCTCGTCGCCCAGGTCGTCGCGCCCGTTGACCGTCGCATAGAGGCGCCCCGTTCTCGGCTGCACCGCGAGCCCGTATGGGTTCCGCAGCCCCGTCGCGACGATCTTCAGGTCGCGGCCGTCGGGTCTGACCGAGAGGATGGTCGCGCTCCGCGGGTCCTTCTCCGCGCACACGTCGCACGTCGAGCCGTTGCCGATGTACAACCTCCCGTCGCGTCCGACGACGACGTTGTCCTGCTGGTGGCGGCCGTTCGGTAGCCGGCGGAGCAGCGTCCTGCGGCCGACGAGGCGCTTGCCGACGAGGTCGAGGCTGTCGAGCCGCCCCATCGAGGAGACGAACAGGCGCTTGCCCTTCCACGCGAGCCCGAGCGGCTCGCTGAAGCCGCGCGCGACGACCCGCGCCTTCGTGCTCCCGAGACCGACGACGACGATCTGGCCCGACTCCTGCGCGACGTACAGCCGGCCGTCGGGTCCGAAGGCCATCGCGGTCGGACGCGTCAGCCCCGACGCGTATCGCTCGGCGACCCAGCCCGCGGGAACGGTCAGCTCCGGAGCCGGCCGCAGGAGCGGCCGCGCCGCCGCCGAGCCGCTCAGGAGCAGGAGGATCGATACCCCCAGGGGGTACACTAGGCGCATGACAGAACTCACCTATACCGTCCCGACGATGCACTGCGGCGGCTGCACCGCCGCGGTGGAGCGCGAGGTCTCGCTCGTCGAGGGAGTCGACCTCGTCGAGGCCGACCTCCAGACGAAGCTCGTGGTCGTTCGCGGCGTCGGCGTCGACGACCTCGCCGTGCGCGCGGCGATCGAGGAAGCGGGGTACGAAGCCGCGTGAGCGCGACCTCCTCGATCACGCTCGAGATCGAGGGCATGACGTGCGCCGCCTGCGTCTCTCGCGTCGAGCGAAAGCTCAACCGGCTCGACGGGGTCGATGCCGCGGTGAACCTCGCGACCGAGTCGGCCCGCGTGCGGTACGACGCGGAGCACGTCCGGCTCGATCAGCTCCTCGGCGCGGTCGAGGCGGCGGGCTACCGCGCGCAGCCGGCGTCGGGCACGCGCGCAGGCGCACAGGACCGCCCCACGCGCCTGATCGTCGCGGCCGTTCTCTCCGTGCCGCTCGTCGCCCTCATGGTTCCGGCGCTCCAGTTCGACGGCTGGGAGTGGCTCGGCTTCGCGCTCGCCACACCGGTCGTCCTGTGGGCCGGCTGGCCCTTCCACCGAGCTGCCGTGCTGAACGCGCGACACGGCGCGGCGACGATGGACACGCTGATCTCAATCGGCACGCTCGCCGCCTGGGCGTGGTCCGTCGTCGCGCTTCTGTTCGGCGTCGGCGAGACCTACTTCGAGGTCGGCGCCGTGATCACGACGCTGATCCTCCTCGGCCGCTGGCTCGAGTCGAGCGCGCGCCAACGGTCCGGCGCCGCGATCCGCTCACTGCTCGAGCTCGGAGCGCGCGAGGCGCGCGTGCTGCGCGACGGGCGCGAGGTCGTCGTCAACGTCGACGCGCTGGCGGTCGGAGACCGGTTCGTCGTCCGGCCCGGGGAGAAGATCGCGACCGACGGTGTCGTCGAGGACGGCGAGTCCGCGATCGACCGCTCGCTCCTGACCGGCGAGCCCGTTCCCGTCGACGTTCGCGCCGGTGACGAGGTCGCAGGCGCGACGGTGAACACGTACGGCCGGCTCGTCCTGCGCGCCACGAGGGTCGGCTCGGAGACGATGCTCGCGCAGATCGCGCGGATGGTCGCCGACGCTCAGGCGGGCAAGGCCGACGTGCAGCGACTCGCAGACCGCGTGTCGGCCGTGTTCGTGCCGGTCGTCCTCGTGCTCGCGCTCGCCACGCTCGCCGGCTGGCTGGCGATCTCGCGTGACGTGTCGAGCGCGTTCGAGGCGGCGGTCGCCGTGTTGATCATCGCGTGCCCGTGCGCACTTGGGCTCGCCACCCCGACGGCGCTGATGGTCGGCACGGGCCGCGGCGCGCAGCTCGGGATCCTCATCAAGGGGCCCGAGGTGCTCGAGCAGACCCGCCGCATCACGACCGTCGTGCTTGACAAGACGGGAACCGTGACCGAGGGCCGGATGACGCTCGTCGACGGACTTCCGCCGGACGTGCTCCGGCTCGCCGGCGCCGTCGAGGCGGCGAGCGAGCATCCCGTTGGGCTCGCGGTCGCGAACGCGGCACGCGAGCGGTTCGGCTCGTTGCCGCGCGTCGACGAGTTCAGAAACCTTCCCGGAAGCGGCGTGGTCGGCGTCGTCGAGGGCCGTCGGGTCGAGGTGGGCCGCGCCGGTGTCTCGGTCGACGGCGAGCACGTAGGCACGTTCGTTGTCGAGGACTCGGTTCGGCCGACGAGCGCCGAGGCAGTCGCCGAGTTGCGCGCGCTGGGGCTCGACGCGGTCCTGCTCACTGGCGATGCCGAGGTGACGGCGCGTCGTGTGGCCTCGGAAGTCGGGATCGAGCGTGTCGTGGCCGGCGTGCTCCCGGACGGCAAGGTCGACGAGGTCCTCCGTCTCCAGGAGTCCGGCGCCGTCGTCGCGATGGTCGGCGACGGGATCAACGACGCGCCAGCGCTCGCCCAGGCCGACCTCGGCGTCGCGATCGGTACCGGCACCGACGTCGCGATCGAGGCGAGCGACATCACGCTCGTCTCGAGCGACCTGCGTGCGGCGGCCGACGCGATCCGGCTCGCCCGACGGACGCTCGGGACGATCAAGGGCAACCTCTTCTGGGCGTTCGCCTACAACGTCGCCGCGATCCCGCTCGCGGTCGCCGGCCTCCTCAACCCGATCGTCGCGGCGGCAGCGATGGCGTGCTCGTCGCTGTTCGTCGTCGGCAACTCCCTCAGACTTCGACGCTTCAGGAGCGTGCGCACATGACTGAACACGGCTACGACAAGGACGCTCTCGGCAAGCGGCTGCGCCGGATCGAGGGCCAGGTTCGCGGGATCGAGAAGATGGTCGAGGACGACCGCTACTGCATGGACGTCCTGACGCAGATCGGCGCGGTCTCGAAGGCGCTCGAGAGCGTCGCGCTCGAGGTGCTCGACGAGCACGTCAAGCATTGCGTCGCGGGCGCGCTCGCGTCGGGCGACGAGCACGCGGCGGCAGAGAAGAGCGAGGAGCTCCTCGCGGCCGTGCAGCGCTTCGCGCGGATTTCCTAGCGCTGCTCTTCGCGCCGCTCGTCGGGCGTCGACCCGTCGACCGGAGCGCCGCCGGGGCCGCTCATCGCGACACCTTCGGCCGCAACGACGTCCCGCGGGTCGGCGCTCCGGTACT
Organism: Gaiellaceae bacterium; assembly: GCA_035718485.1. GTDB lineage: Bacteria > Actinomycetota > Thermoleophilia > Gaiellales > Gaiellaceae > JACCTU01. Next base: position 1,645 of record DASTHC010000129.1, on the reverse strand, counting down.
CGTCGTCCTGGAGCCCGCCGCGCGGGTCGCCCTCGACCTCGAGCGCGCCCGGATCGCCCTGCTGCTTGTTCGCGCGGTGCTTGTCGTCGGTCACCCAGACGCCGACGCCGCCAGCACGCTCCCCTTCGACGTCTCCGTCCCGGCGGAACAGCTTGTCGAGCCAGCTCATGGCTCGATCCTGCCCCGGGTGCCGCTACACTGAACCCTCCTTCGGGGCCCATTCGTCTAGTGGCCTAGGACACCGCCCTCTCACGGCGGCGGCACGGGTTCGAATCCCGTATGGGCCTCCATCGAAAAGCCCTGCTCAGGTGGGGCTTTTCTCTTTCTATTGGCTGTGGACAACCCGGGTCACGACGGGTCAGAAACGGCCGTTTTGGGCCTCGATTGGCACAGGATTGGTACTCGTTCTGCGCCGCGGTTGTGTGCGCTTCTGGCCGGGCCATAGCCACGACTTCGCGGTGCCGAACGAGACGCCGAGCTCGGCGGCGGCCGAACGTGGTTAGAGGCAGGTCACGCGAAACTGGTCGACGCTCGCCGTGATCTCACCGGAATCGAGCTGGCCGTTGCCGTTGGTGTCTCTCCAGGCCGTGTGCGTGAGCGTGAACACCGTCACCCTCCCGATGGCCTGACCGTCGGGGCCGTAGAGCGTTCCGCGATCCTGCTGGGCCTCCGTGGACACGAACTCGAGTGAGTTGGTGTTGAACTCGAAGTGACTGAGCGAGTGGCTGACGATGTAGGTCCCGTCCGGCCAGTCGATCCGGTAGTCCTGGGTTGTCGTGCCGTGGACGTGAAAGGTCTGTCCGGTGTCGACGAATTGTCCGATGGTGGTCGCCGTGTTCGAGCCGGAGCCCCCAGGCTGTCCGGTGCAACTCACCTCGTCGGTGATTTGCTCGGTCTGTTGAAAGCTGAAGTCCCCGACAGTCGCTTGCGCTGGAGCTGTGGCGGCGATGATGAGCAGACCGAGTGCGGCTAGTGGCACGCTGAAGCGAAACCGCCGCGCGTGGCTTCGAAAGGTCATGTGGTTCTCCCTGTTCGAGCAGCAACATCCTGCTCGGCTTCGCGCACAGGCCGGACGCGGGAAACGAAGCGAGCTTGGAAGCAACGCAGCTTCCGGCGAAAGGTCCAAACGCCCTGGCGGCCACTCTCGCAGGTCGTGCGACATGTCTCAAGGACCTGCATCTGCCGCGCTGAGTGTCGAGTTTCCAGACGGGCCCTGGTCCACTTGGAGCAAATCGCTCGGCCAGTAGATCCGCCCGGTGCAGCGGCGTATGTTGTCGCCGTGGGGTTGTGGTGCCAGGAGTGCCTCTTGCTCGCCGACGACCATGCGCGGGAGTGGCGGCTTCTGCGGGTTGATGTTCCGGGTGAGGACGAGGAGCCGTTGCTCGCGCGTATTGCCCGGAGTGTGCTGAGCGCGAGTTCGGCCGCCCGCGCCGCATTGACTCAGGCCAAACCGAAGCTCAGTAGTTACAGAGTCTCTGCGGCCGGGACAGGTGTCGTGTGTTCCGGTGTCACCCGAGCGAATGGCTGTGTAACGCTTTGAGACTGGCCCGGACAAGTGGCCAATCCGTTCGTCGTCAATCGCAAGGAGGCGAAGATGGCAATCGCTCGCGCAGTCATGTTCGAGGGTGTCGATCGCGACCAGATG
>DASTHC010000128.1:0-19616 GCA_035718485.1 Gaiellaceae bacterium | reverse complement strand
ACGTCGTCGAGGTCGTTGTGCTTGCCGCCTGCGCGCATCACCTTCTGCGCGGTCGTGAGGCGCCGTGCGGGCGGCGTGTCGAGGCCGAGGAAATAGCGCTTGAGCGGCTGCATGCCCGCGACGACGAAGAGCGTGGAGGTGTCGTCGGGCGGCGGGATCACCGAACCCGACGGATGCCGCCTGTGATCCTTCGATTCGAAGTAGGAAAGGAACCCTTCCCTCAGGTCGGCGGTCGTCTCCATGGCCCTAGTGTACGGAGGCCTCATGGCGTTCGACCTCTTCCGAAACGTCTTCGACCACGTGCAGATCGGGTGCTCGGACTGGCCGGAAAGCGTCCGCTTCTACCGCACGGTGACGGCCCCGCTGGGCATTCCGGTCGTGTCCGAGACGGAGGAGTGGGTGATGTTCGCGCGCCTCGCGGTGCGCCCCGACCGGCCGGTGACGACGAACCTGCACCTGTCGTTCCTGGCGCCGTCGCGGCAGGCGGTCGACGACTTCAACCGCGCGGGCGTGGCGGCGGGCTTCCGCGACAACGGCGCGCCGGGCGCGCGCTACGAGGAGTTCGCACCGGGGATCTACGCGGCGTACCTGCTCGATCCGGACGGCAACAACGTGGAGGCGGTGCACCGCGGCTACCTCGAGCTTGCGGGCTAGCAGGGCCGGGTCCCGGCGAGCCGCGGCTGTGGACGGATCGTCACGAAGGCGCCCCGGAGCCGTGACGGACACGGCACCACTTCGCGGGTAGCCTCGACCGCGGGAGGCGGGTGGAAGGGCCCACTTCCCCACCCCGAGGGGTGGGGAGACTCGCCTTACCGGGCGGTCAGCCCTGCGCCGCCCGGCGAGGCTCGGCCGGCTCTTCCTCGGCGATCTCGGCCCGGATCTTCTCGAGGGATCGGCGGATCAGCCGCGAGACGTGCATCTGCGAGATCCCGACCTGCTGCGCGATCTGCGACTGCGTCAGGCCCTCGAAGAACCTGAGGTGCAGGATCCGGCGCTCGCGCTCGTCGAGCGCGCGGAAGCCGGGCTCGAGCACGGCGCGGTCTTCCGAGACCTCGTACTCGTGCTCCTCCTCGCCGATCGACTCGAGCGGATCGAGCTCGTCGTCGCCGTCGCCGCCGCCGCCGGTCGACAGCGAGAGCGTCGAGTACGCGCGTCCGCTCTCGAGCGCCTCGAGCACCTCCTCCTCCGTCGAGTCGGACGCCTTCGCGAGCTCAGCGATCGTCGGCGAGCGCTCGAGCTGCACGGTGAGCTGCTCGATGAGCCGCGACAGCTGCACGTTCAGCTCCTGCAGACCGCGGGGGACGCGCACCGACCACCCCTTGTCGCGGAAGTGCCGCTTGATCTCGCCGATGATGTTCGGCGTCGCGTACGTCGTCAGCTCGACCCCGCGCTCCAGGTCGAACCGGTCGATCGCCTTGATCAACCCGATCGCGCCGATCTGGACGAGGTCGTCCAGCTGCTCGCCGCGGTACGAGTAGCGACGGGCGAGCGAGCGGACGAGCGACATGTACTGCTCGATCAGCTGCTCGCGCGCCTGGAGGTCGCCCTCCTCGTGGTAGCGCCGGAGCAGCTCGCGGTCGTTGCGCTCGGGCATCAGTGCACCGTCTTCGTCAGCTCGACCCACAGCGAGCCGTTCCGCTGCGTCACCTCGACGCCGTCGACGACCGTCTCGAGCACCCGTCGAAGGTCGACCCCGTTTACCGACTTGTAGTCGAGCCGGTCACGAAGCGCCTCGTCGAACGGCCCGAGCAGGGCGTGGACATTGCCGTCCTCGACGCGAACGGAGACGGTGATCTGCTCGTCGGTCTCCTCCTGCTCGAGGAGCTCGGCAAGCGCGACCTGCAGATCCTCGAGCTGCTCGAGGTTGAGATCGAGCCGCGCGGCCAGTCCTCCGATCACGAGATGCGCCACGCCGAAGAAGGGCCGCTCTCTCGGCAGCCGCAGAGTGATCTCGTCCTGGCTCACGGTCGTTCCTCGTCCACGCGTCCCAGCTCGTCACCGAGCTCGCGCTCGCGCCGTGCGGCGGCTTCCTTGCCGCGCTCGACGGCGCTGCGCACATCGTGCTCCACCCGGAACGCAGCAGTGCCGTGCGCGACGCCCGCGGCAACGCCTGCGATCTTCTGCACCGGTCGCTGGATCGCGAAGCTCACGGCGCGAACTGCTGTATCGACGCTGTTTGCGGCATCCACTGCGCTGTCCGTGACGAGATCGACCTTGTCGAGCTGAGCGTTCACTCGGTCGACGGTCCCTCCTGTCTTGTTGATGACCGGAAGGAGCTCTTCCTGGGTTCCCTTGATGAACGCAGAAAGCCGCCCGAAAGTTCCGCCCAATCGCACGAATGCGTAGCCCAGCGAGATGCCGATCGCGAGCAGGAAGACCGCGAGGGCCAGGTCGACGAGGTCGTTCCAGGTGAAAGCGAGCACGAGAGACACGTGTACGAGCGCGATCTTAGGCGTCCGGAGCGGATGCGATCACGCCTGACCCCACCACGACCTCGTCCTCGTAGAGGACGGCAGCCTGTCCGGCGGCGACGGCGAACGCCGGTTCGTCCAGCTCGAGCCGGAATCCGCCCTCGATCGGGGCAACGGTCGCGGCGATCCCGGGCGAGCGGTAGCGAAGCTTGGCCTCGACCCGATCGACGTCGACGAACAGCCTGCCGCGTGCCTCGACGGTGGTCGTCGCGAGCGACTCGCGCGGCCCGACGACGAGCGTGCCGGTCGCCGAGTCGGTCCGGAGCGCGTAGAGCGGCATCGGTGCCGAGACGCCGAGCCCCTTCCGCTGCCCCGACGTGAAGCGCCAGATGCCGTGGTGCCGGCCGAGCTCGTTCCCGTCCTCGTCGACGATCGAGCCCTCGCCGTTCAGGCCGCGCCGCTCGAGGAACGACCGGTAGTCGCCGCCGGCGAGGAAGCACGCTTCCTGGCTCTCGGGCCGGGCGGCCGCCGCGAGACCGGCGCGCCTCGCCTGGTCGCGGGTTTCGTCCTTCGTCTGCGCGCCCAGCGGGAACGCGAGACGCGAGAGGAACGACGGGTCGAGCCGTCCAAGCATGTACGACTGATCCTTCGCCGGGTCGGTTCCACGCGCGAGCAGCGTGCGACCGCGGTGCTCGACGATCCGCGCGTAGTGGCCGGTCGCGAGCCGCACTGCGCCGACGCGTTCCGCGAACGCGAGCAACTCCGCGAAGCGGAAGCTCCCGTTGCAGCGGATGCAGGGGTTCGGCGTCTCGCCTCGCTCGTACCCCCGGACAAAGGGCTCGACGATCGCTCGCCGGAACTCCTCACGAAGGTCGAGCGTGACGTGCGGGAGCCCGAGCGCGTGGCACGTTGTGCGCGCCGCGATCACGGCATCGGGCGAGCAACACGCGCGTTCCGCGTCGGGGCCGTCGGGGTCGAGCCAGAGACGGAGCGTCACGCCGACAGCGTCCGGCCCCGCGGAGACCAGCGCGACCGCGCTGTCGACACCGCCGCTCATCGCCACGGCGACGCGGCTCTCCGACGGATCGGCGCGCACGACCGGGCCGATCGCGTTCGCGAGCGCGTCGGCAGCCAGCGTCTCGCCGGGGACCGCCGCGGCCTCGAGGAGCGTCAGCCCGACGAGCGGCCGCTCGAGCCCGGGCGCGTCCGCATCGACGATGACGTCCCCTTCGACGACGAGCCGGACCAGCGCCCACTCCCCGCCGCGCGACGAATCTCCGATCAGCTCGATCATCCGGTCACCGTAGCGCCTCGCCTCCCACGCGACCGATGAGCTCCGCTAAGGTGGCCCGGCTTCGTCCCCGCCTGCGGGCCAACTGTTGAACCAACAGCATCACCAAGGGAGCCGACGTTCGGTAGCGAGCGCGAAAGCGTCAGGCGCCGACTAAGCACCCACCTGAGAACCGAGGTTCTCAACGGTTCGTGGGCGGGCGGCGGAGCCTTGGGAGGCGAGCGCTCGGTCTACCGGGCGTAGCGCCAGCGGATCTGCTGCGTGCCCTTCAGCCCGAGCCGCGCTGCCAGCGGGCGGGTGACGTCGAAGTCGCGTCCAGGGACCGCCGGCCCGCGGTCGACGACCTGCGTCAGGAAGACCTTGTCGCCGTACGCGATGAAGAGCTTCACGCCGCACGGGAGCACCGGGTGCGCCACACCGAGCATCTTCGGGCCGAGCTTCTGGCCGCAGGCGGTGCGCTCTCGCTTCGACGACGCCGGGTACGGCGCGGCGAGGGCGTCGTACCAGCCGGCGCCTGGGACCGGGACCTGCTCCGCGGGCTGCGGGGCGGCCGTCCCGCTGTTTCGGTCCCACGAGGCTGCGGCGAACGCGAGCACGCCTCCGAGCAGCGCCACTGCCGCGAGCGCCAGCCCGCGGCGTGCGAGGCCGTGCGACATCACCGGCCGGCTCCAAGGAGCTCGCCGAACGACTCTCGGACGAGCCCGTCGAAGTCGACGGGAAGCGTTCCCTCCGCCGTCGCGAAGTCGCGGAGGTAGACGAGGAGGAACGAGCGCTCGTCGTCCTGGATCTGACCGCGCTCGCGCACGAGGCGCTCGAGCTCCCAGACGTTCCACTCGCGCGGCGTCGCGGCGATCGGGAGCGCCACGACCCGCTGCGGCTCGGGCTCCGGCTCGGGCTCGGGCTCGGGTTCCGGCTCCGGTTCGGGGTCAGGCACCACCTCGAGCTTCGGCGTCTCGGGCTTCGGCTCCGGCTCCAACACCTCTTCTGCGGGCGGGATCGGCTCGGGCGCCGGGGGTGGGTCGGGCTCGGGCGGCAGCGTTTTCTCCTCGATACCGACGAGCACGGGTTGCGGATCGATCTCAGGCCCGGTCCGAAGCACGTGGACGTGGGTCGGTTCGAGGGGAATCGGCTCCTCCTCGGTCACGTCGGGCGCGTCTCGACGCGCCCGCGCGGCGCGGGAGACGAAGAGATCGAAGGCCACCACGAGGAGGAACGCGACCGCCATCAGAAGCACGATCGCCACGGGGTCGAGCCCCGCGAAGCCGGCCACGAGCGCGACCGCGGCGAGGAACAGCGCCTCGATGATGAACTGCGGCCCGAACACGCGCCGTCTCACGGCGCGCTACTCCTGATGCTCTTCCGGCTCGCCCTCGTCCGCGGGCGTCTCGGAGGCATGCTCCGCTTCCGGCGGCGCGGCGGAGACCGGCGGCTGCGCGATCGCGGCGGAAGGGCTGGCCGGCATCGACCCCGGCTGCCGTGTTCCCTCGGCCGACTGCTCGTTGGAGCGCACGATCGCGTCGGCGACCCGGGAGATCTGATCCTCGCCGAGCCCCGCCGACGCCAGCAGCTGCTCGACGCCCTGCTGGGCCCGGGCCATGATCGCGGCCGCCTGGGCGCGGGCCCACTCGAGCGTCTGCTCGACCTCGGCCCTCGCGGAGTTCGTCAGCTCGGTCGCCTGGTGGCGCGCCTGCTCGAGCAGCCGTGCCGCGCGGGCTTCGGCCTCGCGGAGCTCCTGCGTGGCGTCGCGCTGCGAGGTCTGAAGGAGCTCGCGCGACTCGTTGCGCGCGGTGTTCAGGATCTCGGCCCGCTGCCGCTCGGACTCCTGGCGGTAGCGCTCGACCTGTGCCTCGCGCTCCTGGAGCTCGCGCTGCTTGCCGCGCACCTCTTCCTCCGTGCGTGCGAGCTGGTTCGCGGACGCCTGCTGGGCGTCGCGCTCGAGCGTGTCGGCGAACTCGGCTGCGGAACGGATCAGGTGCAGGGCGTCCATCCGCACGGCGTGGCCGGTCGGCTCGACCGGCGCGGTTCGTCCAGCGGCCTGGAGCACGCGGAGTTGCGCCTGGAGCTGCGCCGAGTGCCGGCGGAAGGCGTCGAACGCGTCGCGCACGCGGTCCGCCTCGTAGCCGCCGCCGGGCGCCTGCGGCAGATCTTCGAGTCTCGGTAGTGCCGTCAGCGACGGCGCGGCCGATTGACCGGGTTCCTGCGGTGTGGACATGGTTGCTCTCGGCTCTCCTTCTGCGGCCGCCGACGACGGCCCTACAAGTATGACCACTCCATCGGCCTATGCGGCCGCGAGGCTTAATTCGGCGTGACGGTCCGAATTCCCAGCTCGGCGAGCACGCTGTCCGGGATCGTCGTCGGGGCCCCGGTCATCGGCTCCGAGCCGCTGGCCGTCTTCGGGAAGGCGACGATCTCGCGGATGTTCGACTCGCCGGCGAGCAGCGCGGCGAACCGCTCGATCCCGAGGGCGAAGCCGCCGTGGGGCGGCGGCCCCATCCGCATCACCTCGAGCAGGAAGCCGAACTTCTCCTCGATCTCCTCATCCGACAGGCCGAGCGCGCGGAGCACGCGCTGCTGGATGTCGGGCCGGTGGATCCGGATCGAGCCGGAGCCGAGCTCCCAGCCGTTCCAGACGAGGTCGTAGGCGAGGCTGACCGCGCGGCCGGGGTCCGTCTCGATCAGGTCCTCGTGGCCGGGCTTCATGCCGGTGAACGGGTGGTGCGAGAACGTCCAGCGCCCCTCGTCCTCCTTCCACTCGAAGAGCGGGAAGTCGACGATCCAGGCGAACTCGTCGCGCGAGCGATCGATCTCGTCGAGCTCCTCGCCGAGCTGCGAGCGGAGCGCGCCGAGGACGCGCTCGACGACCGGCTTGGTGTCGGCGACGAACAGGAGTGTCGTGCCGGGCTGGCCGCCGAGGGCCTCGAGCTCCTCCTCGGAGAGGAACTTCGCGATCGGCGAGCGGACCTCGCGGTTCTCCTCGAAGACCAGGTAGGCGAGACCCTTTGCACCCCACTCCTTGGCGACCGTCTCGAGGCGCTGTAGATCGGCCCGAGAGAATTCGCGCGGCACGCGCAGGAAGCGGACGACCGGTGCGTTCGCGAACACGCCGAACCCCGAGCCGCGCGTGAGCTCGGTCGCCTCCTCAATCTCGAGCCCGAAGCGAAGATCGGGCTTGTCGCTCCCGTACGTCAGCATCGCCTCCTCGTACGGGATCTGCCGGAACGGTGTCGCGGGCGGTGTCCTCCCGAGCGCCTCGAACGTCGCGGTGACCGCGCCCTCGAGCGTGCGGAAGACGTCTTCGCGCGTCGGGAAGGCGAGCTCGAGGTCGAGCTGGCGAAACTCGAACTGCCGGTCGGCACGGAGATCCTCGTCCCGGAAGCAGAGCGCGATCTGGTAGTAGCGGTCGAAGCCGGAGACCATCAGGATCTGCTTGAAGAGCTGCGGCGACTGCGGGAGCGCGAAGAAGGTTCCCGGCTGCAGTCGGACCGGTACGAGGAAGTCGCGCGCGCCTTCGGGCGTCGCCTTCGTGAGGTTCGGTGTCCACACGTCGACGAACCCCTGGGCGTCCATGAAGCGTCGGATCGCCGCGACGACGGTCGCGGAGAGGCGGAGGTTGCGCTGCATCCGGTCGCGCCGCAGGTCGAGGTAGCGGTAGCGGAGCCGGGTGCCCTCGTCGACGTTCTCCTCGTCGAGCTGGAACGGCAGCGGCTCGGAGCGGCTGATGATCTCGAGCTCGTCGACCTGCACCTCGACCTCGCCCGTCGCGAGGTTCGGGTTGACCGCCTCCGGCGCCCGGCGGACGACCTCGCCGCGTGCGCGCAGCACGAACTCGTTGCGCACCTCGTGCGCGACCGCCGCGGCCTCGGGCGCCCGCTCGGGGTTGATCACGAGCTGGATCAGCCCCGTGTGGTCGCGCAGGTCGATAAACACGAGCCCGCCGTGGTCGCGGCGGCGCGCGGCCCAACCTGCGAGCGTGAGCCGTTCGCCGACGCGGTCTGCGGTCACCTCGCCGCAGTAGAGGTCGCGCCACTCGTTCATCCGAGCACCGTAGCCGCGACCGCGTCGACGGGAACGTCTTGCTCGTCGTCGCCGTACCTGATCGTCGCGCCGTCGGCGCGTACGTGAACGAAGCCGCGCGCACCCGAGCGCGCGAGCTGGGTCCGCTGGCCCTTCATCGAGCGGCCGGCGTAGTCGGTGTCGCACGAGACGCCCGCGGCGCGCAGCTTCGCCAGCTCCACGAGCGCTGCCGCGCGATCGGCGTCGGGCTCGATCAGGAAGAACAGCTCGAGCTGCGGCGGCTCGGCGGTGATCCCTTCGTTGCGGAGCGCGTCGAGCAGGCGCTCGACCCCGGCACCGAAGCCGATGCCCGGCGTCGGCGGCCCGCCGATCTGCTCGATCAGGCCGTCGTACCGGCCGCCGGCGCAGATCGCCGACTGCGAGCCTTCCTCCGGCCCCAGGAACTCGAACGTCGTGCGCGTGTAGTAGTCGAGCCCGCGCACAAGTATCGGCTCGAGGGTGTACGGCACGCCGTAGGCGTCGAGGTACTCGCGCACGGCCGCGAAGTGCGCCCTGCACTCGTCGCAGAGCGAGTCGCCGATCTTCGGGGCGTCGGCGAGCGCCGCGCGCACCTTGGGGTCCTTCACGTCGAAGACGCGGAGCGGGCTCGTCGCGCGTTTCTGGCGGGCGTCGTCGTCGAGTGCGTCGTCGTGCTCGTCGAGCCACCGCTCGAGGCGCTCGACGTACGCGGGCCGGCAGTGGCGGTCGCCGATCGAGTTGAGCTGGAGCTCCCACTGCGTGACGCCGAGTCGCCTGAGCACCTCGGTGTAGAGCTGGATCAGCTCTGCGTCGACGGCGGGATCGTCGGAGCCGATCGCCTCGACCGACTGCTGCCAGTGCTCGCGGTACCTCCCCCTCTGGGGCGCGGCGTACCGGTACATCGTCGCCTGCGTGTAGAGCTTCACGGGCTGCGGCTCGCGATGCATGCCGTGCTCGAGATAGGCGCGGCAAATCGGCGCCGTTCCCTCGGGTCGGAGCGCGAGCTTGCGGCCGCTGCGGTCCTCGAAGACGTACATCTCCTTCTGCACGACGTCGGAGCCTTCCCCGGACGTCCGCAGGAACAGCTCGGCTTCCTCGAACACCGGGGTCTGGATGCGGCGGTACCCGTACGTCTGGGCGACCTCGGCGAGCGTGCCCGTGGCCAGCTGCCAGAGGGGCTGCTCCGGCGGGAGGATGTCGTGCGTGCCGCGCGGGGCCTTGTACTTCACTGCTGCGGTGTGCGGAGCTCGGCGAGGAACGGGTTGTGCGCGAGCTCGGTTCCGAGCGTCGTCGCCGGCCCGTGGCCGGAGTAGACGACGGTCTCGGGTGGATAGCGCTCGGACAGGAGCCGGATCGAGCCGAGGAGCGTGTCCCAGTCGCCGCCCGGCAGGTCAACCCGGCCCACACCGCCCGCGAAGAGGACGTCGCCCGAGAAGAGCGCGCCGTCGGCGTAATAGGAAACGTGTCCCGGCGCGTGGCCGGGGACGTCGAGCACCTCGAACGAGATGCCGCCGACGTCGAGGTTCGCTCCTCCTGTTACGTCGAGCGCCTGGTCGTACCCGCGGATCGTCAGGCCCGGCGGCCCGAGCGGGTTCTCGAGCGCGCCTTTCGCATCGGGCGAGACGTAGACGGGCGCGCCGGTGCCTTCGGCGAGGTCGGCGACGGCGCCCAGATGGTCGAAGTGCGTGTGGGTGAGCAGGATCGCCGCGCACGAAGCGCCGAGCCGAGCGAGCTCGAGCCGGAGCTGCGCGGCGTCACCGCCGGGATCGACGACGACCGCCTGGGTCGCGTCCCGGTCGACGCGGACGACGTGACAGTTCGTCCCGACGGGACCGAGCTGGTACGTGTCGACGACGGGCGCCATCGGGCGTTTGAGTCTAGTCGGGGGGTTAGGATCGCCTCGCCGTGCAGAGCTGGAACCTGCTCGAGATCGAGACACCGGACGGCAGCCGCTCGCCCGTCGTGCTCCACTCCGCCGACGGGGAGGCGCGTGCGGTGCTGATCGGTCTCTTGCCCGGCCAGCAGCTCGGTGACCACCAGGTGAAGGAGGCGGCCTGGCTCGTCGTCGTGGACGGCGCGGTGGTCGTCGAGGGTGACGGCGAACGCGTGGACGGGCGTCCCGGGATGCTGTTTCGGTTCGAGCCCGACGAGCGGCACGCGATCTCAACCGAGTCCGGGGCGCGGGTGTTGCTGCTGCTCGCGCCGTGGCCCGGTGAGGGCCACTACCGCGGGGACCTCGCGCGCTAGCGCTTGGGCGGCGCGGCGCCGGTGCGTTTGAGGTAGCGCCGGTACATGAACGAGTCCATGAAGTAGCTGAACGGCAGGAAGATCGCCATCAGCCAGAACGTCAGCAGGATCTGCTGCAGCAGCGAGGCGTCGCGACTCGTCAGCATGACCGTGATGAACATGAGCGGGGCGAAGATCGCGCCGCGCTTGGCGACCCGTTGCCAGGAGGGAGGCTGGACGCGGGCGCCTGTTGCGGTGCGCGGGTTCGGCTTCGCGCGGCCGTTGCGTGACGCGGTGCGCTCAGCCTTCACCTCGTCGGCGTCGACCTCGATCTCGTTGCCTTCCTCGTCGACGTAGACGTACTCGTAGTCGTGCCGGCGGCTCTTCGCCTGGCGGCGTCGCTGCTTGCGCGTCGGCATCGCGACTAGGGTAGCTCGCGGGCGGCCACGGAACGCTGCCAGACGGGCTCGCCACCGCGGATGACCGCGTCGACGACGTCACCGCCGAGGTGGTACGCGAGGTAGCGCCAGTCCGGGGCGTCGAGCAGGACGATGTCGGCGGCGTAGCCGGGGGCGATTCGGCCGACGCGGTCTGCGCGACCGAGCACGTGTGCGGCGTTGACAGTCGTCGCCGCGAGCGCCTCTGCCGGCGAGAGGTGCAGCTGCGTGCACGCGAGCGAGCAGACGAGCGGCAGGCTCTCGCAGAAGGCGCTGCCGGGGTTGAAGTCGGTCGCGAGCGCCGCGGCCGCGCCCGCGTCGACGAGCGAGCGGGCCGGCGGCATCGGGCGGTCGAGGAAGAGTGCGCTCGCGGGCAGCAGGACGCCGACGACGTCGGACGCAGCGAGCGCGCGGATCCCTTCTTCGCCCGTCGCCTCGAGGTGGTCGACCGAGCGGGCGCCGAACTCGATCGCGAGCGGGATCGCACCGGACGCGGTGAACTGGTCGCCGTGGAGGCGGAGCGCGAGGCCGGCGTCGCGGCACGCCTCGAGGTATCGGCGTGCCTGGTCCCGGTCGAACGCCCCACGCTCGAGGAAGACATCCGCGGCTTCGGCGAGGGTCGCCGCCTGCGGGAGGACCTCGGACAGCGCGAAGTCGAGATAGGCGTCGGCGTCGTCGAACTCGGGAGGCACCGCGTGCGCGCCGAGCCACGTCGGGATGCCGCCCGCACCCGCGACAGCCCGCAGCGACGCGAGCTCGGTGTCGCGGTCGAGGCCATAGCCCGACTTCCCCTCGAACGTGGTCGTGCCGTGGCGGAGCATCCAGCCCGCGTGACGGCGCACGACCTTATCGAGCTCGTCGTGGCTCGCGGCACGTGTCGCCCGGACGGTCGAGAGAATCCCAGCACCGGCGGCATGCAGCTCCTCGTACGACGCGCCGGCAGCGCGGAGCGCGAACTCCTCGACGCGGTCGCCTGCGAAGCCCGGGTGCGTGTGACAGTCGACGAGGCCCGGGATCGCACAGCGCCCCCGTCCGTCGAGCTCGACCACGTCGCCCGCGAGCGGCCCGAGGTCGGCCATCCGCCCGACCGACACCACGGTGCCGTCCTCGCACAGCGCGTAGGCGTCTTCGAGGACGTCGACGGTCGCGAGATCGGAGCCTCGCAGGGGCGCGGACCGACCCGCCGGAGTGACGAGCTGCTCGAGGTCGCGGATCAGCAGTCGCCGCGCAGGGCGATCGCTCATCCGCTGCCGGCGCCGCCGGACATCGGAGGCTCGAGCCCGTGCTCGGCCGCCGCAGCCGCAGCCTCCGGATAGCCGGCGTCGAGGTGCCGCATGACGCCCGTGCCGGGATCGGCGGTCAGGACCCGCTCGAGGCGCTCGGCCGCGTCGTCTGTTCCGTCGGCGACGACGACCATCCCCGCATGGATCGAGTTGCCGATGCCGACCCCGCCGCCGTGGTGGACGCTCACCCACGTCGCGCCCGCGGCGACGTTCAGCAGCGCGTTGAGGATCGGCCAGTCGGCGATCGCGTCGGAGCCGTCACGCATCGCCTCCGTCTCGCGGTACGGCGAGGCCACGGACCCGGAGTCGAGGTGATCGCGACCGATCACGACCGGCGCGTGCACGCGTCCGCTCCGCACGAGCTCGTTGATCGCGAAGCCGGCCCTCGCGCGGTCGCCGAGGCCGAGCCAGCAGATCCGCGCGGGCAGCCCCTGGAACGCCACCCGTCCGGGCGCAAGCTCGAGCCACCGCTGCAGCAGCGCGTCGCCGGGAAAGAGCGCCCGCAGCGCCTCGTCGATCGCCTCGATGTCTGCCGGATCGCCGGACAGCACCGCCCACCGGAACGGGCCGACGCCGCGGCAGAAGAGCGGCCGGATATAGGCCGGGACGAAGCCCGGGTATGAGAAGGCCTCCTCTACGCCAGCTTCATAAGCCTCCCCGCGAAGATTGTTGCCATAATCGAAAACGTAGCTGCCCCGACGGACGAATTCGAGGAGCGCCTCGACGTGTTGCACAATCGACACACGTGCGCGCCGGAGGTACTCGTCCGGATCCGACGCGCGAAGCGCTGCGGCCGCGTCCACGTCGAGCCCGACCGGCACGTACCCCGTCAGCGGATCGTGCGCCGCCGTCTGATCCGTGACCAGATCGAACGCTTCACCACGCCGAGCGAGTTCGGGCACGACCTCGGCGGCGTTCCCGAGCAGCCCGACCGAGAGCGCACGACGCTCCGCGGCCGCCGCCCGCACGCGAGCGAGCGCGTCGTCGAGCGAGTCCGTCGCCTCGTCGAGGTAGCGCGTCTCCAGCCGCCGCTCGATCCGGGACGGATCGACCTCGACGCAGAGCATCGCCGCCCCCGACATCGTCGCCGCCAGCGGCTGCGCGCCGCCCATCCCGCCGAGCCCGGCCGTCAGGATCGTCCGCCCCGCGAGGTCGGGCGATCCGTAGTGCGTCTCGCCCGCTGCGGCGAACGTCTGGTACGTCCCCTGGAGGATCCCCTGCGTCCCGATGTAGATCCACGAGCCGGCCGTCATCTGGCCGAACATCGTCAGACCGAGCGCCTCGAGCCGGCGGAACTCGTCCCAGTTCGCCCAGCGCGGAACGAGCAGCGAGTTGGCGATCAGGACCCGCGGCGCGCCGGGATGCGTCCGGAATACGCCCACGGGCTTGCCGCTCTGCACGAGCATCGTCTCGTCGTCCCCCAGCCGGAGCAGCGTGCGGACGAGCGCCTTCAGCGCCTCGTGCGAGCGCGCGGCACGCCCGGACCCGCCGTAGACGACGAGCTCCTCGGGACGCTCGGCGACCTCGGCGTCGAGGTTGTTCAGCAGCATGCGAAGCGGCGCCTCGGTCGACCACGAGCGCGCGTTCAGCTCCGAGCCCCGCGGCGCGCGGATCGACGAAAGGTCGCCGCAGAGCGCCTCGACCGTCTCTTCGACCGACCGCGCGACAGCCACTACAGAAGCTCCCCGACCTCGGCCTCGACGGAACCGACGAGCGAGCCGTTGCGAATCGCCGCCGCGACCGCCTCGATCTCACCGCCGAGCGGCCGGTCCTCGCCGAGCCGCGGTGACAGCGTGCGCACGAAGGCGCGCGTCGCACGCACCCCCACACCCGGCTCGAGCGGCGCGAGGAACTCCACGCCCTGCGCACCCGCGAGCAGCTCGATCGCAAGGGCGTGCTCCGCGTTGGCGAGCACCTGCCACGCCTTGAGCCCGGCGGCGTTCCCCATCGAGACGTGATCCTCCTGCCCGGCGCTCGTCGGGATCGAGTCGACGCTCGCCGGATGCGCGAGCACCTTGTTCTCGCTCACCAGTGCGGCCGCCACGTACTGCGGGATCATGAACCCGGAGTTCAGGCCGCCGTCGACGGTGAGGAACGGCGGCAGTCCCTCCGAGAGGCTCGGGTTGACGAGCCGCTCGAGGCGACGCTCGGAGATGTTCGCGAGCTCGGACAGTCCGAGTGCAAGCACGTCGAGCGCGAACGCGACGGGCTGCCCGTGGAAGTTGCCGTTCGACACGAGCTCGTCGAGCTCGACGAGGACGAGCGGGTTGTCGGTCGCAGCATTGACCTCGACACCGACCGTGTACTCGACGTATTCGAACAGGTCGCGGCACGCGCCGTGCACCTGCGGTGCGCAGCGGAGTGAGTAGGCGTCCTGCACCTTGTCGCACCAGCGATGCGACTCGTTGATCGCGGAGTGCTCGATCAACCGCAGCACGTTCGCCGCCGACGCTGCCTGCCCGCGCAGCGGCCGCAGCGCGTGGATCTCGGGCATGAAGCTCGCCCGCGAGCCCTGGAGCGCTTCGAGGGACATCGCGCACGCGAGGTCGGCCGCACGCGCCAGCCGCCACGCTCGCACGAGCGCGAGCGCGCCGATCGCCGCCATGAACTGCGTGCCGTTGATGAGCGAGAGCCCCTCCTTCGCCTGCAACCGGACGGGCGCGAGCCCGACCCGGGCGAGCGCGAAGCCGCCCGGCAGCAGCTCGCCCTCGAGCCACGCCTGCCCTTCCCCGACGAGCGGCAGAGCGAGATGCGCGAGCGGAGCGAGGTCGCCGCTCGCGCCGACCGATCCGCGACTCGGGACGTTCGGCAGCACACCGCGGTTGATGCACTCGATCAGCAGCTCCACCGTCTCGACCCGGGCGCCCGAGTAGCCCTTCGCAAGCGCGTTCGCCCGGAGCACCATCGCCGCGCGCACGATCTCCGGCGGGTACGGCTCCCCCACCCCGCACGCGTGACTGCGCAGGAGGCGGAGCTGCAGCTCCTCGGTGAGCTCCTCCGGAATCGAGGCCGACACGAAGCGCCCGAAGCCGGTGTTGATCCCGTACGTGTGCTCCTGCGAGCCGTGTGCGGCGCGCTCGACGAGGGCCCGCGCAGCCTCCATCCGCTGGCGCGCCGAGTCGGCGAGCGAGACCGGCGCCCCCTCGACCGCCACGTCCCAAACGTGGTCGACGGTGAGGTCCTCGCCGCTCAGCGCGCGACTCTGGATCACGCGGCGAGTCTAGCCCTGGCGCTCGAGCAGCCGAAGCTCGAGCACCCGCGACGGATCGAACCCGTCGATCCGCAGCACGGGCCCCGCAGCAGCGACCGCGGCGCCCGCCGGCATCAGCCCGACGAGCTCGGATCCGACGACCTCGACGCCCCGCGCCGCCGCCTCTGCCTCGACGCGCCCGACGATCTCGTGCAGTGCAGCGGCTTCCCAGTCCTCGACGTTCATGCTCACCTGGACGAGCCCCGCGCGCGGCAGGTCGAGGCCGAGCGCCCGAACGCCCGGAAAGCCTCCGCCCCGCTCCCGGACGAGTCCAGCGATCTCGCGCGCGGCCTGGAGATCGCCGCGCAGGTTCACGTTGAACGCGATGAGCGGCCCGCGCGCGCCGACGAGCACGCCGCCGGCCGACTCGTCCAGCGCGGCGGGCCCGAAGTCGGGCGTCACCTCCCCCGCGTCGACCCGCCGCTGCAGCTCCTCGGGTCCGCCCCGACGAAAGAACGACGGCCCGTTTCCTCCGCCGAGCTCCCCGTAGAGGAACACGGGCAGCCCGAGCTCGGCGGCGAGCAGCTCCGCCACCCTGCGCGCAGCCCGAGCGGCACGTGGCATGTCCGACGGCTCGACCGGCACGAGCGGGACGACGTCGGCGGCGCCGATCCGCGGATGCGCCCCCTCATGGCGCCGCAGGTCGATCCGCTCCTTCGCACAAGCGACGCCGGCGAGGAGCGCAGCCGCAAGCGCGTCCTCGTCGCCGACCAGCGTGAACACCGACCGGTTGTGGTCGGGATCGGAGTGGACGTCGAGCAGCTCCGCGTGCTCGGACAGGGCGCCCGCGAGCGCGTCGATCGTGGCGCGGTCGCGCCCCTCCGAGAAGTTCGGCACCGATTCGAGCGGCAGCCGCACGGCCCTACTCTAGGAAGCCGCTTGACGCGACGCCGTTCGTCCTACCGCTCGCTCGCCTCGCTGCAGCGCGACCTCGCCGTCTGCCGCGCCTGCGTCGAGGCCGACTACCCGCTCGAGTCGAAGCCGGTCCTCAACCCGCGGCTCGGGCAGCCCGCGTACATGTTCGGCCAGGCGCCTGGGCCGAACGAGGGCCTCGAGCGCCGGCCCTGGCGCGGCCGCGCCGGCCAGACGCTCCGCTCGTGGCTCGGCATGGACGAGGAGCGCTTCTACTCCACCTTCTATTGCGCGTCCGTCACGCGCTGCTACCCGGGCAAGCACCCGAACGGCAAGGGCGACCGCGTACCCACGCCCGAGGAGCAGGACCTCTGCGCGTTCTGGAGCGAGTGGGAGCTCAAGCTCCTCCGCCCGAGCCTCGTCGTTCCCGTCGGCGGGCTCGCGATCGGACGCATGCTCGGGAAGCGGCAGCTCGCAGGGACGATCGGCGAGCGCTTTCAGCTCGCTGAGGACCGCGTCGCGATCCCGCTCCCGCACCCGTCCGGCGTCTCCCTCTGGCTCAACTCGCAGGAGAACCGCGCGCTCGTCGCCAGGGCGGTCGAGCTGATCCACGAGGAGCTCGCCGCTATCGGCGCGCGATCGTGATCATCCGCCGGCCCTGCGCGGTCAGCGGCTCACCGTCGCCGTCGTAGGACTCGACTGAGGAGAACCCGGCATCGCGCAGCCACGCGCGAAGCTCGACCGCGACGAACATCCGGACCGAGAACGACGTGCGGCGCGTCCTCCCGTCGCGAACGATCACGCGCTCCGTCCTGGCCCGTCCGCTCACCGGATCGAAGACGGAGCGGTCGAGCGTGAAGTCGCCGTCGCGCTCGACGGCGACCCACGGCTGCCAGCGCCCGAGCAGCTCGGCGAGGTTGTTGTTCTCGATCAGCAGCCGCCCGCCCGGACGAAGCGCGCGATGGGCGGCGCGCAGGACGCGCCGATCCTCCTCGTCGTCGTCGAAGTATCCGAACGCCGTGAACCAGTTGACGATCCGGTCGAAGCGCGACTCCCAGGGCAGCTCGCGCATGTCGCCCTCGACGTACTCGACGTCCACTCCCAGCCGCTCGGCGTCGGCGCGGGCCCGCTCGAGGAACAGCGGCGTCGCGTCGAGCCCCGTCACGCGAGCTCCGCGCTCCGCGAGCCGGTTCGCGATCCGCCCGTGCCCGCACGCGAGGTCGAGCACCTCCATTCCCGGCTCGAGCTCGAGCAGCCGCCAGACGAGGTCCACCGCGAGATCGCTGCGCTCATCGCTGAGGACGTCCTCATAGAAGTAGAGGTAGTCCTCGTCGAAGAGCTCCTCGCGTTTCATCACGACTCGACCGCGAAGATCCGCCACTCGCCGGGGATGCCTCTCAGCTCCGCGATCCCGCGGTCCGCGAAGCCGATCCCCGACCCCGCGACGAGATCCTTCACGGTGCTCGACACGAGCACCTCGCCCGCCTGCGCGTGAGCCGCGACGCACGCGCCGAGCGAGACCGCGATCCCCGTCGCCTTCCCGTCGAGGAGCTCGCACTCCCCGGCGTGGAGCCCTGCGCGGAGCTCGAGCCCGAGGTCTCGGACGCTCTCCCGGACCGCACACGCGCAGCGGATCGCCCGCGCGGGACCGTCGAACGTCGCGAAGAACCCGTCTCCGGCGATGTAGGCGTCGCCGCTGCGGGCGTACTGCGTCTCCGGGACCTCCACGCGTTGGAAGCTAAGACGCCGCCCGCGCCGGAGGCAAGACCCGCCGCTAAATTGGCTGCATGGGTGCGACCCCGCGCTACCGCACGACCTTTTTCCGCCTCCTCGGCTTCCTCAAGCCGTACAAGTGGTCGCTCGCCGTGTCGATCGTGCTCGCGGCCGCCACGCAGGGAGCCGCGATCGTCGCCGCATACATCACGGGTGACGCGCTCGCCCACGTGATCGAGTCGCAGGACCGCGGCCGCCTCTGGATGCTCGTCGTCGCGATCCTCATCGTCGGCGTCTTCCGCGCGATCGTGATGGCCGCGCGGCGGCTCATCTCCGGCCGCCAGGCGCTCGGGGTCGAGTTCGACCTCCGCAACCAGATGTACGCGAAGTTCCTCCGCCTCTCGTTCCGCTTCTACGACAGCCACCAGACCGGCCAGCTGATGTCGCGGGCGACGGTCGACCTGCAGGGCGTCCGGTTCTTCCTCGGCTACGGCCTCATCTTCTTCTTTCAGCACGTGCTGACGATCGTCGCGGTGACGAGCGTGATGCTCTTCGTGAACTGGAAGCTGGCGCTCGTCGCGGGCGCGATCACCCCGTTCATCATCGCCCTCGCGTACCGCTACTCGAGCGTCTCGCACCCGGTGCTCCGCGACGTGCAGCAGAAGATGGCCGACATGACGACGGTCGCCGAGGAGAACATCGTCGGCGTCCACGTTGTGAAGTCGTTCGCGCAGGAGCCGAACGAGCAGGAGAAGTTCGCCGCCCGCTCCGAGCGGGTGTTCTCCCGCAGCATGGACGCCAACCGCCAGCGCGCGACCTACGTGCCCGTGCTCTCCTTCCTCCCGCTCGTCGCGCAGGCCGCGGTGATCCTCGTCGGCGGACGGATGGTCGTGAACGGCCAGCTCAACCTGACGGACTTCTTCTTCTTCAACTTCCTCGTCCTGATGCTTGTGATGCCGCTCCGCATGCTCGGGATGTGGATCGGGCAGGCGCAGCGGGCGACTGCGGCGGGCGAGCGGATCTTCGAGGTACTCGACGAGGTCGAGGACGTGCAGGACCGGCCCGGCGCAGTCGAGCTTCCCGCAGGCCCGGGCCGGGTCTCCTTCGAGGGCGTCACGTTCGAGTACGCCGACGGCCGGCCTGTGCTGGAAGGCATCGACCTCGAGCTCGAGCCGGGGAAGACGGTCGCGCTGATCGGCCACACCGGTGCCGGGAAGACGACGCTCGCAGCGCTCGTCCCGCGCTTCTACGACGTGACCGATGGACGCATCACGGTCGACGGCGTCGACGTCCGGGACGTTCGCGTCACGTCGCTTCGCCGCGAGGTCGGCGTCGTGCTCCAGGATCCGTTCCTCTTCTCCGCCACGGTGCGCGAGAACATCGCCTTCGCGCGGCCCGATGCGTCGGACGAGGAGATCGAGCGCGCAGCCCGGCACGCGCAGGCCGACGAGTTCGTCCGCCGGCTGCCCGAGGGGTACGACACGATGATCGGCGAGCGCGGGATCACGCTCTCGGGCGGCCAGCGCCAGCGGATCGCGATTGCCCGCGCGCTCCTCCTCGAGCCGCGCATCCTCATCCTCGACGACGCGACGGCGAGCGTCGACGCGACGACCGAGGCGAGGATCCGCACCGGCCTCCGCGAGGCGATGCGGGGACGGACGACGATCATCATCGCGCACCGCCTCTCCACCCTTGCGCTCGCCGACGAGCTCGTCGTGCTCGACCACGGCAAGGTCGTGGCGCGCGGGACGCACGACCAGCTGCTCGGGACGAGCCTGGTCTACCGCGAGATCTACGAGCACGGCCTGCTCGAGCGCGAGTTCGCCGACAGAGTGGAGGCGCGCGCATGAGAGTGTGGCAGCCCGGCAGCCACCTGACGGTGCAGCGCGGCGGCGAGGTGCGCGACTGGTCGTGGCGCGCGACGGTCCGCCGGATCCGCTTCCTCGCCCGCTACACGAAGCGCTACCGGCTCCGGACAACGCTCGCGGTGGTCGCGCTCCTGCTCGCGACGCTGACCGGCCTCATCCCGCCGTACCTCGCGAAGGTCGCGATCGACGACGGCGTCCGCGGCGGCGACCTCCAGCTCCTGACCCTGCTGGTCGTACTGATGCTCGCGGCGGG
>DASTHC010000127.1:0-4414 GCA_035718485.1 Gaiellaceae bacterium | reverse complement strand
CCGCGCGGGCCGAGCAGGTTGCCCTCCGGGACGGCCGCGTCCTTGAAGGACAACTCGCGCGTGTCCGACGCGCGCCACCCCAGCTTCTTCATCGGCTTGGAGATCTCGTACCCCTGAGTCCCATTCGGGACGATGATGTTGGAAATCTCGTCGTCACCCGTCCGGGCAGTGATCGTCACACACGCGGTGATGTCCGTACCCGCGTTGGTGATGAAGATCTTCGAACCGTTGACGACCCAGTGGCCGTCCCGCAAGTCGGCGTGCGTGCGAGTCGCGCCCGCGTCGGACCCGGCGCCCGGCTCCGTCAACCCGAACGCGGCCAACCGCTTTCCCGATGCGAGGTAGGGGAGCCACTCGCCCCTCTGCTCCTCAGATCCGAAGTAGTAAATCGGAAGCGTGCCGAGGGAGTGATGCGCGGCGACGGTGATCGCGACGGACGAGTCGATCCGCGTGAGCTCCTCGACGGCGATGGCATACGACACGGTGTCGGCACCGGCACCGCCGTACTCCTCGGGAATCGTCATACCCATCAAGCCCAGCTCGGCCAGCTCGTTCACGAGCTCGTAGGGGAAGCGTCCCTCCCGGTCGAGCTCCTCGGCAACGGGCGCCACCCGCTGCACCGCGAAGTCGCGCACCGTCGAGCGAACGAGCTCGTGCTCCTGGTCGAGATCGAAGTTCAACGCAACTACGTCAACTGCCTACACAGCTCGACGATCAGCCGGACGCCGTACCCGGTGCCGCCGCTCTGCGTCAGGTAGTCGCCGCGAGAACGCGCGAGAAAGCCGGGCCCGGCCATGTCGATGTGGGCCCATGGTCCTTCGCCCGCGAACTCCTGCAGGAACTCGGCGGCGAGGACGGGACCGGCCTCCCGCAGGTCGGACGAGTTCTTCAGGTCCGCGTACGTCGAGTCGACGTAGCGGCGGTAGCGAGGATGGAGCGGGAAGGGCCACGCGTGATCGCCGCTCGCCTCCGCCGACGCGAGGATCTGCTGCAACCAGTCCTCGTCGTTCGCGAACACGCCCGCGTACAGGTCGCCGAGCGCAAACACCATCGCTCCTGTAAGCGTGGCGAGGTCGAGGAGGTGCGTCGCTCCCTCACGCCGCGCGTACCACATCGCGTCGGCGAGGACGAGCCTGCCCTCGGCGTCCGTGTTCGTGATCTCGATCGTCTTGCCGTTTGCCGCCCGCAGGATGTCGCCCGGGCGAAAGGACGTGCCGCTGACGAGGTTCTCGGCCGCCGCCACGACGGAGACGACGCGTACCGGCAGCCCGAGCTCGGCCACGGCCGCGGTGCCGGCGATCACGGCGGCGCCGCCGGCCATGTCGCCCTTCATGTCCTCCATCCCCTGCGCAGGCTTCAGCGAGATTCCTCCCGCGTCGAACGTGATCGCCTTCCCGACGAGGCCGAGGACGATGTCGGTGCGCGCGGGCCGTTCCGGCTCGTAGCGCAACACGATCAGCCGCGGCCCGTTCGCGCTCGCGCGACCGACCGCCGACAACGCGCCCATGCCGAGCTCGTCGATCTGCGCCGGCTCCAGGGTCTCGACTCGCACTCGCGGTCCGGCGAGCTCCGCCGTCCGCCGAGCCAGGCCCTCAGGCGTCAGCTCGTTCGGCGGGGAGTTCGCCAGGTCGCGTGCGGCGTTCACCCATTTGCCCACGCGCGCCGAGCGGCCGGCGGTGTCGGCGAGCCCGTCGCGGCTCGCCGTAGAGAGAACGACCTTCTCGACCGGCTTGCTCGACTTCTGCTCCGACTTCCAGCGCCCTGGATCGTACGAGCCCAGCACGGTTCCCTCGACGATTGCGCGGGCCTGCTCGTCACGCGGCAGCGGCAGTGAATCGTCGACCGGCCAGGTGATGGAGCCGCCGATCGCCTCGAGACGGGCAGCGACCGCCGCCGCCGCCGTACGGAGGGCATCTGCGTCGAGCTCCTCACGCTTGCCCAGGCCGACGGCGACGACCCGGCCGAAGGGAAGCTCGCCGTCCGTGTGCAGGAGGAGCGTTCTGCCGCGCTCGCCCTTGAGCTCGCCCTCGGCCGCGAGCCGCGTCAGCCGGTCGCGCAATCGCTCGTCGAGCGCCGCGCCACCGTCCGCGATCGTTGCTTCGTGGTCGTCGAACACCGGAACGGCGAGGGCGCCGGAATCGCCGTCACCCGGCGCTTTGACCTCGATCGCGACCTCGTCCATAGCGCCGCGATGCTATCCGAGCAGGGTTTTACGGTGCCTTTACGAAATCGCGCTAACCACGCGCTACCTTGCGCGTCGCATGACGATGATGAAGCAGGAGTCAAGCGCCTCGGTCCTTCGCCCGACGGTCCCGTCGCGGTTCCGGCGCGGGCATACGCGCCCTAGCGTCGAGACGCTCCTCGAGGACATCTCGGAGCTGACGATGGAGCGGCAGCGCTTGCGCGAAACAGGCGTCAACGGGACCCGCCTCGAGCGCAACCGCGTCAAGCTCGCGCGGAAGCAGTGGGAGCTCTCGCACGCTCTGATCGAGCGCTACCTCCCGTCGGACTCGCAGGCCGCCTGACACTGCTTTTGTAGCCTGCCTACGTGCGGGCAGAGATCGACCGCCGCGCGATGGCGCTGCTCTCGAGCGGGCATCTCGCGACGGACTTCGCCAACGGAGCGCTCCCCGCACTGCTGCCGTTCCTCAAGGAACGGTTCACGCTCTCGTACGCGGCCGTCGGAGCGGTCATCCTCGCGTCACAGGCGTCGTCGTCATTGATCCAGCCGCTCTTCGGCCTGTGGTCCGACCGGCGCGGGGCGATGTGGCTGCTTCCCGCCGGCGTTGCGCTTGCCGGCGCGGGGATCGCGCTGGCAGCCGACGCGCCGAGCTACGGGCTCGTCCTTCTGCTCGTACTGATCTCGGGCATCGGTGTCGCCGCCTTCCATCCAGAGGGATCGAAGTTCGCCGGGTTCGTCAGCGGTCGGAAGCGCGCGAGCGGGATGGCGTGGTTCTCGGTCGGAGGGAATCTCGGCTACGCACTCGGGCCGGTCGTGACGACGGCGGCGGTTGTCGCTTTCGGGCTCCGCGGCGGCCTGCTCGTCGCGATCCCGTGCCTCGTCATCGCCGCTGCGCTGCTCGCGGGGACTCCGTACCTGCGCCACTTCGTACCGAAGCCGGCCGCCGCGCACGCGCAGGGCGGCGTGGACGACGCACGCGCCATGAGACTCTTGCTCGGGGTGATCGCCCTTCGCAGCGTTGCGTGGTTCGGACTGGTCACATTTGTACCGCTGTGGGAGGTCGCGCTCGGCCATTCGAAGGCGCACGGCAACCACCTCCTCGCGCTGATGCTGTTCGCCGGCGGTGTCGGGACGCTGGCGCTCGGCCCGCTCGCAGATCGCGTGGGACGACGGCCCGTGCTGATCGGCAGTGTCGCGGCGACCGGGCCGCTCGTCCTGGTCTTCGTAGTCGTCGGAGGCGTCCCCGGCGCAATCGCGCTCGCGCTGATCGGCGTCTGCGTCGTCGGGACCTTTGGCGTGACGATGGTGATGGGGCAGGAGTACATGCCGCGCCACATCGGGACGGCCTCCGGTCTCGTGATCGGCCTGTCGGTCGGGCTCGGTGGAGTCGCCGCGGTGACGCTCGGCCTACTCGCCGACGCGACGAGCCTGCGGACCGCGCTCTTCGTTGCCGCCGCCGCACCGATCCTCGCGACGCTCCTCGCCCTGCAGCTGCCGCGCCCACGCGCGCGCGGACGGCTCGAGCCCGCGGCTGAGGTAGGGTTGCTGCCATGACTACGGCAAAGGAATTCTTCGACAATCTCGAGACCCGCGCCGACGCGTCGAAGACCGCGGGCATGACGAACTCGTACCTCTTCGACATCGACGGCGCCGGAAAGTGGACCGTCAGTGTCGACAACGGGAAGATCAACGTGACCCAGGGCGGCGAGGACGCGGACGCCGTGATCTCGACCTCGGAAGAGACGTTCGAGAAGATCGTGAGCGGCGAGCAGAACGCCACCAGTGCCTACATGACCGGCAAGCTGAAGGTCAAAGGCGACATGGGCGCCGCGATGAAGCTGCAGAAGCTCTTCTAAGGCTGAGCTAGCCGAACGGCCATGTGCGCGGGCTAGTCCTCGAGCTCGATGAGGACGGCGCCGGCTACGACGGACGCGCCTTCCTCGACGTGCACGGCTCGGACGACCGCGTCGTAGGGCGACGTCAGCGGCGTCTCCATCTTCATCGCCTCGAGGACGACGAGCGGCTGGCGCGCCTGCACCGACTCGCCCTCGCCAACGAGCAAGCGGATGACCGTGCCCGGCATCGGCGCGGTGACCGAGCTGTGTTCGCCGCCGGATCCGCGGTGGTCGCCCGCGAGCGCGTCGACGTCCGGCGGCTCCACCGCGGCCGGTGGCGGCAGGTTGAGTCGGAAGGGGGTGCGCCACGGCCGCGCAGCTGTCCGTGACGCCGGCG
>DASTHC010000126.1:0-2694 GCA_035718485.1 Gaiellaceae bacterium | reverse complement strand
ATCGCGATCGCCGCCGAGGCGGTCCCCGAGTCGATCGTCCGAACCTTGCCGCCGAAGTCCTCCGCGGCGACGCGCGCGCTCTGGATCGTCCCGGAGAGCGACTCCGGGATGTGGATCGAGAGGATCCGTTCGTACGCGCCGAGCTCCTGGTAGGCGGCTGTGAAGTCGCCGGGCGTCGGCTGCGAGGTCGTCGGCGGCGTCGGCGCGACGCGCAGCCGCTCGTAGAACTCGTGCGGACCGAGCTCGACGTAGTCGCGGTAGCTCTCGTCGCCGAAGCGGACGTAGAGCGGCACCATCCGCCAGTTCGGGAAGCGCTCGGCCGCGTCGGGAAGGTCCGAGGTCGAGTCGAGGACGATCGCCGTGTTGGCAGCGGTCAGTTCCACTGCACCTGCGCCGCCTCGAGGATCGCGCCGACGATGACGTCGAGATCCTCGTCCTTCGTGAGGCACGCGACTGCGCCCGCATCCTTGAGGGCGTCCATCTCACGCGCTCCGGCGGAGGCGGTCAGGACGACGACGTTCGTGCCCGGGCAGCTCGCACGCACCGCCTTCGTCGCCTCGACGCCGTCGAGCCCGGGCAGCCGGTAGTCCATCACGACGACGTCGGGGCGATGCTCGATGCACGCGGGGACCGCATCGCTGCCGTCGGCGACCGACGCGACCACCTCGATGTCCTCGCGCAGGCCGAGCAGGAGCTCGAGCGCCTCCCGGAAGACCTGGTTGTCCTCGACGAGCACCACACGGATGCGATCCTCGCTCACTCGGCGGAGAGAAGCAGCTGGTAGTGCGGCTGGCCGCCCTCCTGGACATCGACCTCGACGTCGGGATGGCGCTCGGAGATCGTGGCAACGAGGCTCTCGACGTCGGGTGCCCCCTCGCCGCGGAGGAGCATGAGCATGCTGCGCGGCTCGTCGAGCAGCTTTTCGACGACGTCGTTCACGACCTGCTCGAAGCTCTCGCCGACCGAGATCGCTTCGCCGTCAGCGAGCCCGAGGTAGTTCCCCTTCGGCACCGCGAGGCCGTTCAGCTGCGCGTCGCGCGAGGCGATCGTCACCTCGCCCGTCGTCACCGCGTCGAGCGTCTCGCGCATCTCCTCGGCATTCTCGGCAGCGTTCCGCTGCGGGTCGAACGAGACGAGCGCCGCGAGCCCGCCGGGGATCGAGTCGCTCGCGACGACCTGCACCGGCTTCGTCGCGAGGCCTGCCGCCTGCTCGGCGCTCATGATCACGTTCGAGTTGTTCGGGAGCAGCACGACCTCCGCAGCGCCCGTTCGCTCGACCGCGGCGACGAGGTCCGCCGTCGACGGGTTCATCGTCTGCCCGCCCTCGACGAAGCTCGTTGCCCCGAGGCTCTCGAAGAGCTTCCGGTTCCCTTCGCCGACGACGACCGCGACGACCTCGCTCTGCACGTCGGGCACGACGTGAAGAAGGCGCTCCTCGCGGTGCTGCGTCTGCGCGTGCATGTTCGCGATCTCCACGCCCGCGATCGTGCCGCGGCTCGTCCCGATGGCGAGCGCGGAGCCCGGCTCGTCGGTGTGGACGTGCACCTTCATCGCGTTCCGGTCGCCGACGACGAGCAGCGAGTCGCCGAGCCGCTCGAGCTCGCCCTCGAGCTCCTCGCGCACGAGGTCGTCTCCCTCGACGACGAAGGTCGTGCAGTAGCGGTAGCGCGAGAGCTCCTGGTGGATCGCGTCGACACTGAGCTCGGACGACTGCGGCGCCTCGGGGATCGGCTCACCCGTTGCGGTCGCAGCAAGCCCGCGCACGATCTCGACGAGACCCGCGCCTCCCGCGTCGACGACGCCGGCGTCGCGGAGCACGTCGAGCATGTCCTGGGTGCGCGCGAGCGACTCCTCGCCGGCGTGAACGAGCTCGACGAGAAGCTCGGCGGGAGTCTGCGCCTGATCGGCGCGCTCGGCCGCCTCGGCGATCTCGCGGATCACCGTGAGCATCGTCCCCTCGACCGGCCGGCGGACCGCGCGGTACGCGGCGTCGCTCGCTCCGCGGAACGCGCGCGTGAGGACTGCCGAGTCGAGCGGGTCGGCCTCGCCGACGACGTCGGCGAACCCGCGGACGATCTGCGAGAGGATGACGCCCGAGTTGCCCCGTGCGCCCATCAGCGCGGCGCGCGTGAGCTCCTTCGCCAGGCCGGCGCGATCGGTCGTCTCGGTCTCCTCGAGCGCCTCGACGATCGCCCGCGCGGTGAGCGTGAGGTTCGTCCCCGTGTCGCCGTCGGGGACGGGATAGACGTTGAGGTCGTCGATCCGCCGGCGGCTCCGCTCGAGCGAGGCGAGCGCGCCGCGTGCGAGGTCGAGGGCGGTCACCCGGTCTTCACGTCCTGGATGTGCACCTCGACCGCCGCCATCGTGAGGCCCGTCATCCGCTCGACGTCGTACGTCACGCGGTTTCGCAGGCCGGACGCGATCTCGGCGAGGTTGAGCCCGTACTCGCAGACGACGTAGAGGTCGATCGTCAGCCCGTCTTCGTTGCGGCCGACGACCACGCCTTGCCCGACGCGGTCGCGCGAGAGAAGGCGACCGACGCGCCCGCGCGCCGACATGCCGACGACCCCGTACGACTCGAGCGCCGCGTGCCCCGCGATGTGCGCCACCACCTCGGGCGCAATCGTGATCCTCCCGAGCGGTGCCGAGAGGGAGTGAGCCGCCTCCACGCCCGGATTAGACCGGATCCGCGGC
>DASTHC010000125.1:0-17207 GCA_035718485.1 Gaiellaceae bacterium | reverse complement strand
GAGCGACGAGGCGAAGGCCGCGAAGGATCCGAAGACCGGCCAGCCCGTCGAGAACGGTCTCCGGAACCTCTGGGTGACCGAGACCGCGCTTTCGACCGCGCTGAACATGTCGTTCATGGCCGAGCAGCTCTCGCTGTTCGGAATCGTGGTCGGCGTTGCGCTCCTGCTGACGGGCATCGGGTTCCTGGTGCTCTCGATCGGCGGCGCGCTCCGCAAGGCCGAGGCCAAGCCCGAGGTTGCACCGCAGCGTTCGTCGGCTGTGGTCACCAGCTGAGCGGCGACTCCGCTCGCGGTGAGGGGCGGCCCCAGGGCCGCCCCTCGTCGTTCCGGATAATGCGCCCGTGGAGTCGCGTCTGCGCGAGCTCGTCGAGACCGGGATCGCCGTTACCTCCGAGCTGTCGCTCGACTCGGTGCTGCAACGAATCGTCGAGGCCGCAGCCGAGCTGACCCAGGCGCAGTACGCCGCGCTCGGCGTGATCGACCCGACCGGCACGGGCCTCGAGCGGTTCCTCGTCACGGGGATCGACGCCGAGACCCAACGGGCGATCGGCGATCCGCCTCACGGTCGCGGGATCCTCGGCACGCTGATCAAGGAGGCGCACCCGCTTCGCCTGACCCGGCTCCAGGAACACCCCGACTCCGTCGGCTTCCCGCCGAACCATCCGCCGATGACGACGTTCCTCGGGGTGCCGATCCTGCTCCGCAGCGTCGCGTACGGAAACCTCTATCTCACGGAGAAGCGCGAGGGCGAGTTCACGCAGGAGGACGAGGACCTCATCACGCTGCTCGCCGCGCAGGCAGCCGTCGCGATCGAGAATGCACGCCTCTACGAGTCGGCGACGCGCTGGTCGCGTCAGCTCGAGTCGCTGATCGAGGTCGGCAACGCGCTCTCGAGCGAGCTCGAGCTGCCGCGGGTCCTCCAGCTCGTCGCCGACCGGCTTCGCGATCTCATCGGCGCGCGTGACGTGTTCATCGCGCTCCCGATCGGCCCTCGGTTGATCGTGCAGGCGGTCTCGGGCGAGACGATCGGGCCGCTCCTGGGAACCGAGCTGCCGTCGACTTCGAAGAGCGTGAGGGTGCTCGAACGCGGGCGAAGCGAGCGCGTCGACTCGCTCATCGACGATCCGGAGGTCGACCACGAGTTCACCCGGCGGCTCGGCGCCAGCACCGGCCTCTTCGTGCCGCTCGTCGTGCGCGGAGAGGCAATCGGCGTCGTCGTCGCCCACGACAAGCTGGCGCGCGACCCGCGCTTCACGCAGCAGGACCTCCGCCTCGCCGAGACCTTCGCCTCGCGTGCCGCGGCCGCGGCCGATCTCTCGACGCGGGTCGCGCGCGAAGCGGTCGCACGCGTCGTCGACGCGCAGGAGCTCGAGCGGCGACGCCTCGCGCGCGAGCTCCACGATGAGACCGGGCAGGCGTTGACGTCGATCCTGCTCGGCCTCCGGAGCGTCGAGGAGGCCGGGAGCGATCAGGAGGCCCGCGAGGCCGTGGCTCGCTTGCGAGAGCAGGTCGTCGAAACGTTGCACGACGTGCGGCGGCTGGCGGTCGAGCTTCGTCCGAAGGCGCTCGACGACTTCGGTCTCGTGCCTGCGCTCGAGCGGCTCGTCGAGACGTTCACGGAGCAGACGGGGATCCCGGTCGAGCTCGAGGCGGTGCTCGCCGAGGACCGACTCCCCGCGGCGGTCGAGACGGCGCTCTACCGGATCGTGCAGGAGGCGCTGACGAACGTGATCAAGCACTCGCGGGCGTCGCGCGTGAGCGTGCTGGTGACGCGGAAACGAGATAGCGTCGCGGCCGTGATCGAGGACGACGGCATCGGCTTCTCGCCCGAGGAAGTGCGCGACGGCGGGCTCGGCCTCGTCGGCATGCGCGAACGGATCGCGCTCCTGGACGGACGGCTGACGGTCGAGTCGGAGCCTGAGCGCGGCACGTCGCTCGTCGTCGAGGTGCCGGTCGCCTGATGGCGATCCGCGTCGTCGTCGTGGACGATCACGCCGTCGTGCGGTCCGGCCTGCGCAGGGTGCTCGAGGCGGAGGCGGACATCGAGGTGGTGGCTGAGGCAGGGAGCGTCCGGGACGCCGTCTTCGAGGCTCGGGCTCACAGGCCCGACGTGATCGTGATGGACGTCGTGATGCCCGGCCAGAGCGGCATCGAAGGGACGCCTCTCGTCCTCCACGAGGCACCCGAGGCCAAGGTGCTCGTGCTGTCGATGCAGGACGATCCGCGCTACGTCCGCGAAGCCTTCGCCGCCGGGGCAAGCGGGTACGTCCTGAAGGAGGCGGCCGACACGGACGTCGTCGAGGCGGTTCGCGGGGTCGCCGGCGGCCAGCAGTACCTTCACCCGACGCTCGGCGCCCGCATGATCGAGTCGGAGGCTCGAGCGCGTCAGGAGGAGGACGCCGACCCGCTCTCCGAGCGCGAGCGCGAAGTGCTCCGGCTCCTCGCCCTCGGCCACACGAACCAGGAGATCGCGACGCTCCTCTACATCTCGGTGCGGACCGCCGAGTCGCACCGAGCGCACATCATGCAGAAGCTCCGGCTGCAGACGCGCGCGGAGCTCGTGCGCTACGCGCTCGCCCACGGATTGCTCGAACAAGAGGACGCCCCTCAGGCTCAGTAGTTGCCCGCACGTTGGAGGCAGCGCGGGCACGGATGTTCCCGCACGGCCGCGACGTCATCGTGATGTGCGAGATGTCGAAGCGAGTCCTGATCGCCGGTGGAGGCGTTGCGGCGCTCGAAGCAGCGCTGACGCTCCGCGAGCTCGCGCCGGAGCTGGTCGAGGTCCAGCTCGTCGCGCCCGAGCCGCGGTTCTGGTACCGACCGCTGTCGGTCGCCGAGCCGTTCGGCCTCGGGAAGTCCGCCTCGTTCGACCTCGCCGCTCTGTCGGTCCGCGCCGGGGCGCACCTCACTCTCGGCGCGGTCGTCTCGGTCGACGCTGAGCGCCGCGTTGCACGAACGCGCGCGGGCGCGGAGCTCGAGTACGACTCGCTCCTGCTCGCGTGCGGTGTCGAGTCGCACGCGTCGCTCGACGGCGCGCTGACGTTCCGCGGCCCGGCGGACGTGGCACGCATCGAGGAGCTGCTCGCAAGGATCGATGCCGGCGAAGTGCGCCGGGTCGCCGTTGTCGTCCCGCTCGGGGCCGCGTGGTCGCTGCCGGCCTACGAGCTCGCGCTCATGCTCTCCGCGCGCGGAGACGCAGAAGTCGCGGTCGTCACGCCTGAGGACGAGCCGCTGCTGCTCTTCGGCCGGACGGCTCCTCACGCGATCCTCGGGCTCCTCCGGGACCGCGGCGTCGCCCTGCACACGGGCTTCTTCGCCTCGACGTTCGACGGCCGCGACCTCCGCCTGCTCCCTCCGAAGACGCTCGAGGCGGACGCAGTGGTCGCGCTCCCGATGCTTCGCGGACGTCCGATCGACGGAGTCCCGCAGACGCGCGACGGCTTCGTGGTGGTCGACGACTTCGGACGCGTTCGCGGCGTCCCCCACGTCTACGCCGCCGGCGACATCACGCTCTTCCCCGTCAAGCAGGGCGGTCTCGCAACGCAGCAGGCGGACGCTGCCGCGGAGGCGATCGCGGCGGAAGCCGGGGCCCGGGTCGAGCCGCAGCCGTTCCGCCCGGTTCTCCGCGGCCTGCTCCTGACCGGAGAAAAGCCCCGGTACCTGCGCCGCGACGTGGCTGCCGGCGCGCTCGGAACGGCGACGACCGAGCCACTCTGGTGGCCGCCGGCGAAGGTCGCCGGCCGCCGGCTCGCGCCGTTCCTCGCCGAGCTGACACGGCGGGCGCCGGACGAGCCCGGCCCGATGCCGATGGGCCTCGGCTTCTGAGGGAGCCGCCTCAGTCGAGCACGCGGGCGACCTCGCGAGCGATCACGAGCTCCTCGCGCGCCGGCACGACTCTGACCTCGAAGTCGCCGAGGAAGTCGAGCAGGCCCGACACGCGTTCCCTGACGTCCGCAGAGCCCTCCCCCACGCCGCCGGTGAACGCGAGCACGTCGAGCCCGCCGAGCGCGACGGCCACCGCGCCGACCGCTGTCGCGATGCGGTACGCGTAGACGTCGAGCGCCGCGGTGCCCGCGAGCTCGCGCGTGTCCGTCGACCCGCCGAGCCCGAGCAGGCCGGACTCGCGCTGGAGCGCGTGGTCGAGCTCGCCGAGCGTCAGGCCGTGCTCGCGAAGCACGTAGAGCAGCACGCCGGGATCGACCGAGCCGGAGCGCGTCGCCATCGGCACGCCCTCGAGCGGACTGAAGCCCATCGTCGTGTCGACCGAGCGGCCGTCGAGAACCGCGGTGATCGAGCAGCCGCCGCCGAGGTGGCAGACCACGAGCCGCGGCACGCTGACCTGCTCGGTCACCCATTGCACGGACAGGCCGTGGAAGCCGTAGCGGCGGACGTGCCACTCGTCGCGCCACCGCGCCGGCACCGCGTACGTACTTGCACGGTGAGGCATCGTCGCGTGGAACGCGGTGTCGAACACGGCGACGTGCGGCACATCGGGCAGCTCGCGCCGCGCGCGCCGAATCGCCTCGAGCGCAGGCTCGTTGTGGAGCGGCGCGATCGTCGAGAGCGCGTCGATCGCCGCCTCGACCCCGTCCGTGACGACCACCGGAGCGACGAAGCGCTCGCCGCCGTGGACCACGCGGTGACCGACGGCATCGACGTCGACGAGCTCGCCGACCGCGGTCGACTCGCCGTCCTCGACGACGTGGAGCTTGAGCCCGGTCGAGCCCGCGTTGACGGTCAGGATCCGCACCGGCGTCAGCCGGGCAGCTCGGGTGCCAGCGTTTCGACCGGCGCGCTGCCGGCTTCGTCCCAGCTCCAGTCGCGCACGTCGAGCATGTCGTCGCCCACCTCACGCGTGTACGCCCGGTGCCGCAGCCGCTCCTCGACCATGTGCTGCCGCACGTGTGCCGCGCGCGGGCCGAGGCCGGGCACGCGGTCGATCACGTCGATCACGAGATGGAAGCGATCCATGTCGTTCAGCATCACCATGTCGAACGGCGTCGTCGTCGTTCCCTCCTCCTTGTAGCCGCGCACGTGGAGGTTCATGTGGTTCGTGCGCCGGTACGTCAGGCGGTGGATGAGCCACGGGTAGCCGTGGTACGCGAAGATCACGGGCCGGCTCGTCGTGAACAGTGCGTCGAACTCGGCGTCGGAGAGGCCGTGCGGATGCTCGCTGTCGGGCTGGAGCCGCATCAGGTCGACGACGTTGATGACGCGAACCTTCAGGTCCGGAAGGTGCTCGCGGATCAGCTTCGCGGCCGCCAGCGTCTCGAGCGTCGGGATGTCGCCCGCGCACGCGAGCACGACGTCCGGCTCTCCCTCCTCGTCGCTGCTCGCCCAGTCCCAGATCCCGATCCCGTAGGTGCAGTGCAGGATCGCCTCGTCCATCGTCAGGTAGTCGAGCGCGGGCTGCTTGCCGGCGACGATCACGTTCACGTAGTCCTTCGAGCGCAGGCAGTGGTCGGCGACGGACAGGAGCGTGTTCGCGTCGGGCGGCAGGTAGACGCGGATGATCTCCGCCTTCTTGTTCACCACGTGGTCGATGAACCCGGGGTCCTGGTGCGAGAAGCCGTTGTGGTCCTGCCGCCAGACGTGCGACGTCAGGAGGTAGTTGAGCGACGCGATGGGCCTTCGCCACGGAATGTCGCGCGTCACTTTCAGCCATTTCGCGTGCTGGTTGAACATCGAGTCGATGATGTGGATGAAGGCCTCGTAGCAGTTGAAGAGGCCGTGCCGGCCCGTGAGCAGGTAGCCCTCGAGCCACCCCTGGCAGAGGTGCTCGCTCAGGACCTCGAGCACGCGGCCGTCGGGTGCGAGGTGGTCGTCCGTCGGCCTGCGCTCGGCGAGCCACGCACGGTTGGTCACCTCAAAGACCGGGCTCAGCCGGTTCGACGCGGTCTCGTCGGGCCCGAAGATGCGGAACGACTCCGGGTTGCGGCGGACGACGTCGCGCAGGAACGTGCCGAGGACGCGCGTCGCCTCGCTAACCGTCTGCGCAGGCGCCGCGACCTCGACGGCATAGTCGCGGAAGTCGGGGAGATCGAGCTCGCGGAGCAGTCGTCCGCCGTTCGCGTGCGGGTTCGCGCCCATCCTCCGCTCGCCGCGCGGCGCGAGCGCCGCGAGCTCTTCCAGCAGCGTCCCGTGCGCGTCGAAGAGCTCCTCCGGCCGGTAGCTCCGGAGCCAGCGCTCGAGCTCGGCGAGGTGCTCGGGCCGGTCGGCGAGCTGCGCGAGCGGCACCTGGTGCGAGCGGAACGACCCCTCGGCGGGAAGGCCGTCGACCTCCTTCGGGCCCGTCCACCCCTTCGGCGTGCGCAGGACGATCATCGGCCAGCGAGGCCGCTCGCCGCCGCGCTTGCGGATCGCCTCGATCTCGTCGAGCACCTCGTCGAGCGTCGCGGCCATCCGCTGATGCGCCTCTTCGGGCTCGTCGCCCTCGACGACGTACGGCTCGTGCCCGTAGCCGCGCATCAGGTCGCGCAGCTCCTCGTCGGAGATGCGCGCGAGCACGGTCGGGTTCGCGATCTTGTAGCCGTTCAGGTGGAGGATCGGCAGCACGACGCCGTCGCGCTCAGGGTTGAGGAACTTGTTGGAGTGCCAACTCGCAGCGAGCGGCCCGGTCTCGGCCTCGCCGTCGCCGACCACGCAGCAGACGAGGAGCTCGGGATTGTCGAACGCGGCGCCGTATGCGTGCACGAGCGCGTAGCCGAGCTCACCGCCCTCGTGGATCGACCCAGGCGTCTCAGGCGCGACGTGGCTCGGAATGCCGCCGGGGAACGAGAACTGCCGGAAGAGCCGGCGCAGGCCTTCCTCGTCGCGCCCGATGTTCGGGTACACCTCGGAGTACGTCCCTTCGAGGTACGTGTTGGCGACGAGCCCCGGCCCGCCGTGCCCGGGGCCTGTGATGAAGATCGCGTCCAGGTCACGCGCGTTGATGGCGCGGTTCATGTGCGCGTAGAGGAAGTTGAGGCCCGGCGTCGTCCCCCAGTGCCCGAGCAGGCGAGGCTTCACGTGCTCGAGACGCAGCGGCTCGCGAAGCAGTGGGTTGTCGAGCAGGTAGATCTGCCCGACCGAGAGGTAGTTCGCGGCGCGCCAGTAGGCGTCGACCAGGCGGAGCTCGTCCTGCGTCAGCGGCGCTTCCACGCGCGACACGCTACTCGTCCGGTGCCGGGTGCGAATCGGCGTCGACCCCGACCTCGCCTGCGGAGACGTACCGATGCGCTCGGGACGGCCCGCGGCGAGGGTAGGCAAATGACACTGCTCTGGTTCCTCGTCTGGTTCGCCTCCAACCGCATCGGCGACGCCGAAGGCCTCGACTTCGACCCGATGAACGGCTGGGCGGCGACGTTGATCCTCGCGATCGCGCTCGACCTCGCTCGGCAGCACGCGCCGCGGTCGGCTACCAGGTCTTCGTCCGGGTCCTGAGCTCGGGCACGCTGACCCGCACGCGCGCGTCGACGGCGACGCAGCCCTCCGGTCCCGCGAGCACCGGGTTCAGATCGAGCTCGGCGATCTCGGGCAGGTCCTCGCCGAGCGCCGAGAGTCGATGCAGGAGGTCGATCACCGAATCGGCGTCGGCGGGCGGCTTGCCGCGGTAGCCGCGAACGAGCGCGCCGGTCTTGCCTTCCAGCACCAGCTCCTGCGCGTCGACGTCCGTGAGCGGCGCGATGCGGATGCCCGCGTCGCCGATCAGCTCCGCCATGACACCGCCCGGGCCGAGCGCGACGAGCGGGCCGAAGAGCGGATCCTGCACGAGCCCTGCCAGGAGCTCGGCGCTTCCGCTCTTCAGCGGCTGGACGATCACCGGACCGCCGATCCGGGACGCCGCCTCGCGCACCGCGTCCTCGTCAGGCAGGTCGAGCGCCACGCCGCCGGTCTCCGTCTTGTGGGCACCGGCGACCGCGGTCTTCACGACGGCCGGGAAACCGAGCTCCGCGGCGGCACGGGCGGCCTCGTCGGGCGTCGACGCGACTCGCTCCTCGACGACGGGGATGCCGTAGGCAACGAGCAGCGCGCGCGTCTCCCCCGGCTCGAGCCAACGGTCCGGCGCGCGCGACAGCGCGTCGTCGACGAGCGCGCGCGCCGCAGCGCGGTCGATCCTTTCGAGGTTCGGCACGGCGCCGACCGACCTGCGGAGCCACTCGGCACGCGCGGCGGCGCGGCCGAGGGCGCGGGCTGCGGACTCCGGGTAGGTGAACGCCGCGACGCCTGCGTCCGTCAGGCCTGCGGGGATGCCACGCGCGTCCATCACCGCCGCGAGCACAGGCTTCTCTGCGCCGTTCGACGCACGTGCGACAGCGAGCGCCACTTCGTCGGCGGTCGCGGTGACCGGCGGGACGAAGAGGACGAGCACCGCGTCGACGCCGTGATCCTCGAGCAGCGCGGGCAACACCGACTCGTACGTCGCCGCCGTCGCGGAGCCGAGCATGTCGACGGGGTTGGCGACGCTGGCCTCTGAGGGCAGCAGCGCCGCGAGCCGCGACACGGTCTCGTCGCCGAGCGTCGGCAGCTCGAGCCCGGCGGCTTCGCACGCATCGGCCGCAAGGATCCCGAGTCCGCCGGCGTTCGTCAGAACCGCGACGCGGCGGCCGAGTGGGAGCGGCTGCGCGGACAGGAGCACCGAGACGTCGACGAGCTCCTCGAGGCTCTCGGCGCGAATGACGCCTGCCTGGCGGAAGAGCGCGTCGACCGCCGCGTCGGAGCTCGTGAGCGCAGCGGTGTGGGAGCCCGCCGCCTTCGCACCGGCGGAGGTGCGCCCGCTCTTGAGCGCAAGGATCGGCTTCGACCGCGAGACGCGGCGCGCGATGCGCGCGAACTTGCGCGGGTTGCCGAACGACTCGAGGTAGAGCGCGACCATGCTCGTCGCGTCGTCGATCTCGAAGCGCTCGAGCAGGTCGTTCGACGAGACGTCGGCCTTGTTCCCGATCGAGACGAACGCGGAGAGGCCGATGCCGCGCGACTCGGCCGCCTCGATGAGCGCGAGGCCGAGTGCGCCGCTCTGCGACGAGAAGCCGATCGAGCCCCACTGCGGCGCCTTCGCCGCGAAGGTCGCGTTGAGCCTCGGGCCGGCCGACGCGATCCCGAGGCAGTTCGGTCCGATCAGCCGCGCTCCGTGGGAACGCACGAGCGCGAGGAGCCGCTCCTGCCGCTCGACTCCCTCGGCTCCGATCTCGGCGAAGCCGGCGGAGATGACGCAGAGGGCGCGCACACCCTTTCGCAGCGCCTCCTCCGCCGCCAGGAGCACGCGCTCTCCGGGGACGCAGATGACCACGAGGTCGACCGGGTCGGGGATCTCCTCGATCGACGTGTACGCGCGAACACCTGCGACCGATTCGCCGGAGCGATTCACCGGATACGCGACACCCGTGAAGTCTGCCGCGAGCACGTTGCGGAAGAGCTCGCCGCCGATCGACCCCCGCCGGGGCGATGCGCCGACAACCGCGACGGAGTCGGGCTCGAAGAACGGCCGCAGGGACGCGACGACCGCGAGGTGGTCGCGCGTCTCGACGCTCTCGAGGTACCGCTCGGTCGGCGCGATCGGAAACGAGAGCTCGACCTCCCCACCGGCCACCTCGCGCGTGACGACGAAGCCGACGGACTCGAACACACCGAGCATCTGGCGGTTCTCCGGAAGCACGACTGCGACGAACCGCTCGATCCCGAGCCCGCCGGCGAGCCCGGCGAGCTGCTCGAGCAGCCGCGTGCCGATTCCGCGCCGCTGGTAGTCGTCCGCGACCGCGAATGCGACCTCGGCCGCAGCGGGGTCGCGCAGCCGCACGAAGTTCGTGACGGCGACGATCTCGTCGTCGATCGAGCCGACGAGTGCACCGGACTCGTGCCAGTCGACGCTCGTGAGCGGCTCGACGAGTCGTTCGTCGAGCGAGGGAAGGCCGTGGAACCGGCGGTAGAGGCTCTGCTGCGACAGCCCCCGGAAGAACTCGAGCAGCGCGTCGGCGTCGCCCGGCTCGGGCGACCGCAGGCGGAGCGTCGTGCCGTCCCGAAGGATGACGTCGAACGGCTGCGCGACGAGCGTGCTCATCACGAGTGATCTTGGCGGACGGAGCGTCGGACCGCCCACGTAGAAAGCCGCACGGGCGTTCCGCGCAGCCTCCGATGTCCACCCGCCCGGCGCGTCCGAGACTCCGTGCAAAAGGAGGCGCACATGGAAGCGCTCGTTTTTCACGGACCGGGCCAACGGGCCTGGGAGTCGGTTCCCGACCCGGCGATCCAGGCTCCGACCGACGCCGTCGTCCGGATCGACGCGGCCACGATCTGCGGCACGGATCTCCACATCCTCAAGGGAGACGTACCGGAGGTCGAGCCCGGGACGATCCTCGGCCACGAGGCGGTCGGCACGATCGCAGAGATCGGCAGCGGCGTCACGAGCTTCATGCCGGGCGACCGCGTGCTGCTCTCGTGCATCACCGCCTGCGGCCGGTGCCGCTTCTGCAAGGAGGCCCACTACGGCCTCTGCACCGGAGGCGGCGGCTGGATCCTCGGCCATCTGATCGACGGCGTGCAGGCGGAGTACGCCCGGATCCCGTTCGTCGACACGTCCGCCTATCTCGTCACGGAGGGGCTCACGGACGAGCAGGTGTTGTTCCTCGCCGACATCCTCCCGACGTCGTACGAGGTCGGGATCCTCAACGGTCGGGTGAAGCCGGGCGACGTCGTCGCGATCGTCGGCGCGGGTCCGATCGGGCTGGCCGCGGTGCTGACGGCGAAGCTCTACACCCCCGCGACGATCGTCGTGATCGACCTCGCGGCGAAGCGGCTGGAGCTCGCGAGGGGCTTCGGCGCCGACGTGACGATCGACAGCGGCGCGGAGGACCCGATCGCTCGGCTCATGGAGCTGACCGACCAGCTCGGCGCCGACGTCGTGATCGAGGCGGTCGGCGTACCGGCGACCTTCGAGCTCTGCACGGAGCTCGTGCGGCCCGGCGGGACCGTCGCGAACATTGGCGTCCACGGCGCGCCGGCGACGCTCCACCTGGAGAAGCTCTGGATCAAGGACGTCACGATCACGACCGGGCTTGTCGACACGTCCACGACCCCGACGCTGCTGAAGCTGATCGCTCAGGGTCGGCTGGACACGACGCCGTTCGCGACGCACCGCTTCAAGCTCAGCGAGGCGATGGAGGCGTACGACGTCTTCGGCTCAGCCGCCGAGACGAACGCGCTGAAGGTCGTGCTCGAGGGCGAGAAGGCACCGCTTCAGGTGCGAGGGCTGCTGGAAGCCGCCGTCGCGTAGCGGGCTCCCGTGGGCGGGCGCGCCCGGCGCGTCCGCCCGCGCCGCCTGCGGCTTTCCCGCAGGCATCTGCGGAGTGGCACCGATGCCGCGAGGCCGGGCGCCGGGCAGGCTCCGGCAATGGTCGATCCCGTCAGCTACGCCGTCACGTGGGCCGAGGACGAGGCGCGCTTCGTCGGCCACGCGCTCATCGTCGATCGCGGCCTGCGGCTCGAGGGCCGTGACGCGAACGCGCACGTGGGCCGGCGATCGGTTCGCTTCGACCAGATCGTCAGCCTCGAGACGCGTCGGACGAACGGTCATCGAAGCCTCCTCCTCGAGCTCGCGGGGGATGATCGCCTCGTCGTCACGAGTCTCGACAGGCCCGGCAGCCTCGGCGAGCTCACCGATCGCCTCAGGCTCCTCACGGATCGTCCGCAGCGCCGACGAATGACGGGGATCGATCTCTACTGGCTGCCGCTCGGCGCCGGCGGCCACTCGGTCCGCTTGAACGGGCGCGTCTACGAGGCGCTCGTTGCATGGACGGAAAGGCGAAAGCGCCACGACCTCTATCACGCGGCGCTCGAGGTGCGTGTGCCCGAAGGACGATTCGTGGTCGAGATGACGCCGAACCGGGCCGACGCGGCGGCCGTCGTCGCGGACGGCGCGGTGGGCGCACGGCTGGCCGGTCGGTTCCGGCTGTTCCGGTACGAGGTCCGCCGGTGGCGCGACGGCGTCATCCCCGACGTCGCCGAGGCCGTCGAGAGCCCCCGCCTCCTCAGCGACGATCTCGATTGCGCACGGCGACTGCTCGAGCTCGTGCCGCTGGTGCCGACGCCGATCTGGGGCCGCGACGAGCTGCGCACAGGCGAGATGTGGAATTCGAACTCGCTGGTGTCCTGGCTGATCGCCCGGACGGGGCTCGACGTCGAGTCGATCCACCCTCCACGCGGAGGCCGAGCACCGGGCTGGCGCGCCGGCATCGTCGTCGCGCGCCGCCAGCGTACAGCCGCGGGAGTCGGGACATTCGTCACGAACGAACACCGTCCTCGTCGTCCGGTCGCTACTGCGCCGCGACGATCAGTGTCAGACGATCCCGGCCCACGACCGTGACCGTCTGACCGGGCTCGGCGCCGCCCTCGCAGCGCGCGTCCCAGATCTCGCCGTCGATCTGAACCTGACCGCTCGGGTGGAGCGGCGAGAGGACGACGGCCTCCGAGCCGATCAGCGTGTCCGGGCCGGTTTCGACACGGCGATGCCGGACCGTCCGGTTCCAGATCGCGACCTCGCCGACGAAGAGCACGAGCGCGGTGACGAAGGCGATCGCGCTCCATGGCGACGGAAGCACCAGCAGCAGCACGATCCCGACGACGAGCAGCACGTCGAGGCGAACCTACGGCGAGCTAGCGGCGCGGCCATCGCCCGAACCGGGTGAACCGAGCTTCCGGACCTTGCGGCGAGCGAAGCAACGAGATTTCCTCATGCGGGTGACCGTTGCAACGAGGACGCACGAAGCTCGGTTCGCGGCGCGCCCGCGGCCGGCGTTCGGCCTCCGCCCGACGATCCTCTTCACGCTCGCGTTCTCGCTCACGATCGCCCACATCGCGTTCGCGGTCTGGTTCTCGACGCCGTGGCGCGACGACCTCGAGCAGGCGATCGGGCCGGTG
Organism: Gaiellaceae bacterium; assembly: GCA_035718485.1. Classification (GTDB taxonomy): domain Bacteria; phylum Actinomycetota; class Thermoleophilia; order Gaiellales; family Gaiellaceae; genus JACCTU01. The sequence continues at coordinate 4,316 of DASTHC010000125.1, read as the reverse complement.
ATGGCGTGGGTCATCCCGATCTCGCTCGCGTACGTCCCGGGCGCCGTGATCGGCTTTCTCGTCTTCACGCTCCTCCTCACCCGCTACCGAGAGCCGGCGCTCGATCTGCCGGACGGCTGGCCCGACGTCACCCTCGTGATCGCCGCCTGGAACGAGGAGGACGCGATCGTCGAGACGCTCGAGCACATCGGCGCGCTCACGTATCCGGGGTCGATCGAGATCGTGCTGGCGGACAACAACTCGACGGATCGAACGGCCGAGCTCGCTGAGGAGACGGCGCGCCGCCTCGGACTTCGATACCGGCGCGTCTTCGAGGAGCGGCCTGGGAAGTACCGCGGCCTCAACGCGGTGCTCGAGACGGTGACGACACCGCTGGTCGCCACCGTCGACGCCGACACCTTCCTCCATCCCGAGGCGCTCACGTTCATCGTCGCGCGCGTCGTGACCCGCCCGCAGGATCAGCACGTCTGCGCGTGCGCCGGGGCGCTCGTCGCCGAGAACGCGCCGCTCAACTTCCTCACGCGCATGCAGAGCTGGGACTACCGGCTCGGGATCAACGGTGTGAAGCGCATGCAGGCGGCGTACAACAGCGCACTCGTCGCGCAAGGCGCGTTCTCGGTCTACTGGACCGAGGACGTGCAGGCGGTCGCCGGCTGGCCGGACGCGATCGGCGAGGACATCGTGCTCACGTGGACGCTGATGGACTCGCGCGGGATCGTGCAGTACGAGCCGCTCGCGCTCGGCTTCACGGTCGTGCCCGAGCGCTTCCGCCACCTCGTGCGCCAGCGCTCACGTTGGGCGCGCGGGATGTTCGAAGTGCTCCGGCGCAATCCGCCGCAGCGACAGCCGCGCGTGCTCGCGAAGTTCATCGCCGGAATCGACTACCTCGTGCCGATCCTCGACTTCGGCTTCATCTTCTTCTGGATCCCGGGCGTGATCCTGTTCCTGTTCGGCTATCCAATCCTCTTCTCGTGGATCTCGATGCTGCTGGTCCCGATCACGCTCGCGATCTACGCAGGGCTGCGGTACTGGCAGAACCGCCACGTCTTCCGCCGGCTCGGCGTCCGACCCACGCCCGACGCGCGTGGATTCCTCGGCTACTTTCTCGCGTATCAGGCCGTCACCTCGACCGCGTCGCTGATCGGTTACGGCGAGCACCTAACCGGCTCCCGACGCCGGTGGCGCTAACGCGTACGACTGCGAGGCGCCCCGCTGCGCGTGCGGATAACACCTCGGCCGGCACGCGGGTATCGGCATGATGCGCGCCGATGGCGAACGCGGCGGAGATCCTCGGCGACGCTCTGCGACGCGTGGGCTACACGGAGGACGGCATCACGGAGCTCCTCGGCGACGACGCGTACTCCGGCGGCCCCGAGGACGTGCCGACGCTCGAGCGGCGCCTCTCGGACACGAAGCTCGCGACGGTCGTCCGCGTGCTCTTCCTCCAACTTCCCGCGTCGAGAGACGCGATGGTGCGCGCTCTCGGCCGGCCGGCCGTCGACGCGCTCGGCGAAACAGGCTTCGCGGACGTCGGGGACGAGGTTGTCCCGCGGGCGCGCATCGTCCCGGTCGACGAGCTGCTCGTCGCCGCGGACGGCTACTCACTGGCGGAGAACGACCCTCCGGAGTACGTCGCCGCGTACTCGCCGACCTCGCGGTTCCTCCACGCGCTCACGCCGCGACGCCGCATCGACACGGCGCTGGACGTCGGCACGGGCAGCGGTGTGCACGCGCTGCTCGCGGCCGAGCACGCGCGCCGCGTGATCGCGACCGACGTCAACCCCCGCGCGCTTCGCTTCACCGAGCTGAACGCCGCGCTCAACGGCCTGACGAACGTCGAGACGCGCCGGGGAAGCCTCTTCGAGCCCGTCGACGGCGAGCGCTTCGACCTGATCACCTGCAACGCCCCGTACGTCGTCTCGCCCGAGCGGCGCTGGGTCTACCGCGACGCCGGGTTCGAGGCGGACGGGCTCTCCGAGCGGATCGTCCGCGAGGCCGCGCGGCACCTGTCGGACGACGGGTTCGCGTCGCTGAACGTGAGCTGGGTCGCCGTCGACGCCGACGCCCCGGACGAGCGCGTCGTCGCCTGGGCAGAGGAGACCGGCTGCGACAGCTGGATCCTCGTGGCGGAGGAGGCCGACCCCCTGGGCCACGCCGCAGCGTGGAACGCCCATCTCTCGGACGACCCCGCGGCGTTCAACGCGGCGCTCGACGAGTGGACGCGCTACCTCGACGCCATCGGAGCGCGCTGGGTCGCGGACGGCACCGTCGTCCTGCACCGGCACGGCAACGGAGCCCCGACGACCCGGATCGATTCGGTCGACGAGGAGGAGCTCGATGACGCAGGCGACCAGATCGAGCGTGCGTTCGCGTCGAGGTCGAGGCTCGCGGATCTCCCGTCGCGGAAGGCGCTCTTCGACGAGCACGTCGCGCTCGCAGCTCCGGTCCGCCTCGAGCACGAACTCGAGCCGCGCCGGAACGAGCTCGTCGACGCCGCGGCGCACGTGTCGCTGGCGTCCGGGACGAGCTCGACGGTCGAGACGACGGCGGAAGCGCTCGAGCTGGTCGCGTCGCTCGACGGCGACCTGACGCTCGGAGAGCTGGTCGCGGACGTCGGGGACCGCTTCTCGCTCACGCCGCGCGAGCGGTCGGCGCTCGAGCGCGAGGCGCTCGAGCTCGTCGAGGAGCTACTGGAGCTCGGAGCCGCCGTCCTGGTCTAAACCCTGCCGCGAAGCGCGAGGACGTTCGCGACGAAGCGCTTCGTCTCCGGGAAGAGCCCGTCGCGGCGTACCGAGCCCGGGCCCTGGTAGTACGCCGCGATCGCGTGCCGGCGGTTGCCGGCGAAGTCGTCCAACAGGTGGTCGAGGTAGGCGACGCCCACGCGGACGTTCCCGTCGCTCGTCCGCTCGATCTTCTTGCCGATCACGAAGAGCTCGACGAAGTCGCGCGTCCCCGGCATCACCTGCATCACGCCGACCGCGCCGGTCGACGAGCGGACGTGGCTCTGCCACCCCGACTCCTGCCAGGCGAGCGCGCGGACGAGCGCGGGGTCGACGCCGTAGTGGGCGGACCAGCGGGAGATCGAGTCGCCGACGGCCGAGCGCGATGCGCGCGACGCCGTGCTCCGCGCGGGGACGACGAGCCGTGCGCCGATCAGGAGCACGCTCCGCGGGTCGATCCGGTTCCGGCTCGCGAGCGCGCGAACGGTCGTCCCGTAGCGCTCCGCGATGAGGGTGAGCGACTCGCCCGGCCTGACGACGTAGCGCTTCGCCGCCGGACGCGCGGGCGTCGCGGCGCGCTTCCTCGCAGGCTTCTTTCCGAGGAGGGCCGCGCGCGTGACCTTGCCGACGACGCCGTCCGCCGGCAGCCCCTTCCGCCCCTGGAACTTCCGCACGAGCTTCTCCGTCACCGGACCGAAGTTGCTGTTGAGGCGCGTCGGCGGGAGGCCGTTCTTCGCGAGCAGGAACTGGAGGACGGAGACGTCGTAGCCGACCATGCCGCGCTTGAGCGTCCGCACGCCGAAGAGCGGCCGTCCGTAGCGGCCGAGCGCCTTCCGCGTCTGCTTCCCGGGCACGCCGTCCGGCTCGAGGCCGGCCGACGCCTGGAACTCGCGGATCGCCTGCTTCGTCTGCGGTCCCGCGATCCCGTCGATCGGGCCCGCGTACTTCCCGTACCGGTAGAGCGCGACCTGCAGGCCGGCCACCTGGAAGCTCACGGCGGCCGCGGCCTGCTGGCTGGTGAGGCCTGCGACGCAGAGGGCGGCGATGAGGACGCAACGACGCACGGGTCCAGCGACTACGCCCCCGCGCCCCGTTCTCCTCCCCGCCGGCGCACGTGACTTCCGCCGCAAGCCGGTCTACCCTGGTGCGAAGGGCCACGACTGGGTCGACTTCCTGCACGAACCTAGCTCGGAGAGCTCGCCGGCCCCGCGGCCGAGAACTTCGTCACCGGCTTCGACGCGGTCGCCGACACGCTCGTTCTCGCGCAGCTCTGACGCGGGAGTCAGTCGAGCGGCACCTCGATCGTCCGCAGCCCGCTCAGGTCGAGCCACGTCCGGTCGCGGCCGCGCACCACGCGCATCATCACGCAGCCGCACGCGGGGCACCGGAGCACCATCCCCGGCGCGCGATTGTAGAGGTGCAGCGTCGCGACCTCGCCGGCGTTCCCGCACTCCGCGCAGACGCCGCGCGCGACGGTCATCTCGACACCGAACAGCTCGCGGAGCGTGCCGGCCATCGCGTTCCCGTCCAGGTACTCCATCACCGACCTCCTGTCGCTCCGAATCGCTCGGTCTTCACGCGCTCGGGCGGGTAGCC
>DASTHC010000124.1:0-10695 GCA_035718485.1 Gaiellaceae bacterium | reverse complement strand
GTGCACGCTCGGGCCGGCGAGCTGGAAGTTCCGCGTCCGCGACGTGTCGTTGACGATGAAGGTGTAGCGGCCCTTCGTGAGGTTCTTGACCGCGACGCCGTCGAGGCGCAGCGCGATGAACCGGTTGCCGACGGTGCCCTGGAGGTTCTTGCCGCCCGTGACGATGCTCGGCACCATCGCGGTCAGGTTCGGCAGCGTCGAGATGACGCCGTACTGCTTCGTATACCGCGCGAGCTGCGCGAGCTTGTCGCGGTCGACGAGCGGGCTCCAGATCGGAAGTCGGACGTTCCGCGAGGCGGCCGGGAGCAGGTCACGGATCTCGTTCGGGTTGGCCTGGGCGTACGTCAACGAGCGGTTGATCGCGCGCCGGAACTTGGCGGCGAGCGCCTGGTTGCGCTGCACCCAGGTGTTGAGTGCGCCGTAGCCGCCGATCGGCCAGAAGCGGCCGAGCACCGGCCCGGGCGCGAGCACCGTACGTCCGCCGTCGCTCAGAATCTGTGAGAGGAACGGCTCGGGCGTCCACACCGCGTCGACCTGCCCGTTGTTCAGCGCCGACCGCATCTGCGGGAACGGCAGCGCGAGCAGGCGCACGGAGTCGGGGTTGACGCCGCGCTTGCGAAGCGCGGCCTTGATCATGACCTCGCCGACGCCCTTGAGTGCATTGACCGCGACCGTCTTGCCCGCGAGGTCGGCCGGCGTACGGATCGAGCTGTTCCCCCGCACGAGGATGTTCTGCCAGTTGTCGGCTTCGGAGGTTCCCTCGACCTCGCTCGCCGCGACCGCGGTGAACGGGATGCCCTGCGTGCGGGCGATCATCATCGGGACGTAGCCGAGGTAGCCGATCTCGCCGTTGCCGTTCGCGAGCGCGAGGACGACGTCGTTGCCGCTCTGCAGGGTCCGCTTGGTGATCTCGATCCCTTCGGCCTCGAAGAAGCCCTTCTTGATCCCGAGATCCATCGGGAGCGCGTTCGCGATCGGCAGCGTGTCGACGGTGATCGTCACCAGCGCACGCTCGTGCGATCTGGGAGCGCTGGCGGCGACTCCTGTGAACGTCAACGTGCCGAGCATCGCGCCGAAGAACACGGCGACGATCAGTCGTGCCCGGCGGTTCCCCCCGAAAGCGACTCGTGCCATCTCCACTCCTCTCGTAGGTCCTCAGACGGAAACGAGGCTCGCCGGGTCCGGCTCCGGCGTCGCCTCCTGCTCGCGCTTGATCAAGCGGTAGACGTGCGCCCGGAGGTGCGCGAACTCCGGGAGCTCCTTCGTCGCGAGCTGGTCGCGCGGCCGGGGGAGCGGCACCCCGACGATCTCCTTGACGTGCGTCGGCGCGTGCGTGAGCACGATGACGCGATCGCCGAGGTAGACCGACTCGTCGATGTCGTGGGTCACGAAGAGGATCGTGATCCCGTACTCCTCTCGGACCCGCAGGATGAGGTCCTCCAGGTCGCCGCGCGTCTGAGCGTCCACCGACGCGAACGGCTCGTCCATCAGCAGGATCGACGGTTGGTACGCGAGGGCTCGTGCGATCGCGACCCGTTGCTGCATGCCGCCGGAGAGCTGCCAGGGGTAGTGGTCGATGAAGCCGGTCAGTCCGACGGCCTCGAGCGAGTCCTCCACCAGCCGCTTCCGCTCGCTCCCCGGCACGTTCTTGTGGCGAAGCGGGAGCAGCACATTGTTCCGGACGGACGCCCACGGCAGGAGGGAGCGGCTGTACTCCTGGAAGACGAGCGCGAGCTCCTCGGGCGGGCCGGTGACCGGCTTTCCGCGCATCAGGACCTCGCCGCGAGTCGGCTTCATCAGTCCCGCGACGCATTTGAGCAGCGTCGTCTTGCCGCAGCCCGAGGGCCCGACGACGCAGGCGAACTCGCCCGCCTCGACGGTCAGCGAGACGTCGCCGATCGCGTGCGTGGCCCTGTCGCCGTCTCCGTAGGTCTTGCCGAGGCCCTTGATCTCGAGCATCTGTCGGTGGTCGCTCCTTCTCGTCAGGTTCCGGTTGCCGCGCGCCAGCCCCGGTGCCAGGCAAGGAACCGCCGCTCGCCGAGGATGAAGAGCAGGTTGAGGACGTAGCCGAGCAGGCCGATCAGCACGATCGCCGCCCACATCGGCGCGAACTCGAACGTGTTCTTCGAGATCAGCAGGACGTAGCCGACCCCGTTCGTGCTCGAGAAGTACTCGGCGAGGACCATGATGATCACCGCGAGCGAGAGGCTCGTCCGCATCCCGGCAGCGATCTGCGGGAGCGACGCCGGGAGGACGATCCGGCGGACGCGCTCGAGCCTCCCGAGGCCGTAGGAGCGCGCGGTGTCGATCAGCGTCGGGTCGATCCCACGGACACCGTCGATCGTGTTCAGCAGCACGGGGAAGAGGCAGAAGAACGCGATGAACGCGACCTTCTGGACGTTGCCGATCGAGTGCAGCAGGATGACCGAGATCGGCAGGAGCGCGGGCGGCGGGAGGTTGCGCCAGAACTCGATGTGCGGCATCGCGAGCAGGCGGCCCCAGCGCGAGAGGCCGAGCGGAACGCCCACCGTGATCCCGATGACAGCCGCGATCCCGAAGCCGAGGAAGATGCGCACGAGGCTCGGGACGACATGCTCGTGGAACTGCGAGAAGAGCCACAAATCCTTGAACTCGACGAGGATCGTCGAGAGCCGCGGGAAGTACTGCGAGTCGGCGTGCACCGTCCAGGCCTGCCACGCGACGAGAATCGCGACGGGCACCGCGATCTCCGCCCCGACCGCGAGCGCGGAATACGAACGCCTGCTCACTCGAGCTCCACCCGCTGCGATGGATGCCAGCGAAGCACGCGGCGCTCGAGGGCGCTCACCGCGAGGTGGATCGCGACCCCGAGGATCCCCGTCGCGAGCGCGTACGCGTACAGGTCGACGGTCAGCCCGTACGACGACGCGTAGTTGACTTCCTGGCCGAGACCTGGGACGCCCATGAACAGCTCCGCCGTGAACGCGAGGATCAGCGAGACCTGCGAGGAGATCCGGACGCCGGTCATGATGTACGGCACCGCGCTCGGCAGCGTGATGCGGTAGAGCCGCTCGAATCGGCCGAGGCGGAACGAGCGCCCGGTGTCGACCGCGAGCGGGTCGACGTCCCGCACGCCGTAGATCGTCTGGATCAGGAGCGGCCAGAACGCGCCGAACGTCGCGAGGAAGACCTCGCTCTTGAGCGTCGTCCCAAGCGTCAGGAAGAGGACGGGGATGAGTGCGGCGGACGGGATCGGGCGCAGAAACTCGATCGGCACGCGGAACGCGCGACCTGCGAACTCGCTCGAGCCGAGGAAGATCCCGATCGGCACAGCGAGCACGGTCGCGAGGAGCAATCCGAGCGCCCAGCCGCGGACCGTGCGCAGGAACGCGATCCAGAAGTCGCTCGTGTGCATGAGCGACCAGAGCCTCTCGACGGTCGTCGTCATCGACGGCAGGTCCTGCTCCGAGATGAGCCCGGCGCGCGAGACGAGCTGCCAGATCGCGAGTGCCGCCGCGATCGAGATCGTGAACGCGACGACCTGCGTGAGTCCGCCGAGTCGAACGCGGTCGCGGCCGGGCGCCTCTGTCGAGGCGACGCTCGTCACGCGTCCGCGCCCTCTCGGTACCCGGCGCGCGCCGAGATCTCGGCGGCCGTGCGCTCGAGCGCAGGGCCGAGCTTGGCGGTGAGGTCGTCCATCGAGACCATCGTCCGGTGCACGGCGAGGTTGATCGCCGCCTCGATCTCGCCGCTCCGCGCGCGCACCGGCACGGCGATCGAGCGCAGCCCGTAGGCGAGCTCCTCGTTGTTGACGGCGAGGCCGGCACTCCGCACCCGCTCGAGCTCCTGGACGAGCGCGGACCGCTTCGTGACGGTGTTCGGCCCGCGGCTGACGAGCTCGATCCGGTCGAGCGTGGCGTCGCGGACGTCGGGCGGGAGGAAGGCGAGTAGCACCTTGCCCATCGACGTGCAGTACGCCGGGAGGCGCGAGCCGACGTGGAGGTTGAGGTCGATCTCGCTCTGGCCGGCGCCCGAGCTCCGCACGCGCTCGACGTAGACGATCTCCGTCCCGTCGAGGATCGCCATGTTCACCGTGTGACCGGTGTCGTCGCTCAGATGCTGCAGGTGCGGTCGCGCGAGCTCCGGCAGCTCCATCGAGTTGATCGCGGAGAAGCCGAGGTCGAGCACGCGCGGGCCGAGCCGGTACTTCCGGCTCGCGCGGTCCTGCTGGAGGTAGCCGAGCGCGGTCAGCGTCCCGACGTAGCGATGCGCCGTGCTGCGGTTGAGCGCGAGCGCCCGCGCGATCTCGCTGATCCCGAGCAACGGCCTCGCCGGCTTGAACGCCGAGAGGATCGCGAGCCCTCGCTCGAGCGACTGCGAGTAGCTCGTGGGACGCTCCGCCACAGCCACGTTCCGGCTATTCAAACACTGTCTTGACAGTCGGACAAGCCGAGCCGTACGGTCCCTGAGAAGATTCGGCCACCGGCCACGAATGAAGGAGACGCGATGGCGACGACGACCGAGCAGATCCAGGACTACGGTCACTTCATCGGCGGGGCTGCGGAGGCGCCCGGGGAGACGTTCGACGACACGGATCCCTTCAGCGGCGACGTCGTGGCACGCGTGAGCGCGGGCGACCGCGAGGATGCACGCCGCGCGGTGGAGGCTGCGGCCGCCGCGTTCTCCGCCTGGTCGCAGGCCTCGCCCGAGACGAGGCAGGCGATCTTCCTCAAGGCCGCCGACATCCTGGAGAGCCGCGGCGACGAGGTCGTCGACCTCCTCGCGCGCGAGACCGGGAGCACGTTCGGCTTCGCGATGTTCCAGCTGCACTTCGTCGCCGGGCTGCTGCGTCAGGCGGCGGCGATCCCGTACGCACCGATCGGACAGGTGCTGCCGACGGACACGCCGGGTCGCATGGCGATGGGGATCCGCCAGCCCGTCGGAGTCGTCGGCGCGATCGCGCCGTGGAACGCCGCGCAGATTCTCTCCGCGCGCTCGATCACAGCGCCCCTCGCGCTCGGCAACACGGTCGTCCTGAAGCCGTCCGAGTGGTCGCCGGTCGTCGGCGGGCTCATCTGGGGCGAGATCTTCGGCGAGGCCGGGCTGCCCGAGGGCGTGCTGAACGTCGTCACCCACGCGCCCGGCGAAGCGGCTCCCATCGCCGACGAGTTCACCGAGAACCCGGCCGTGCGCCGGATCAACTTCACCGGCTCGACCGCGACCGGGCGCAAGCTCGCCGAAGCGGCCGGCCGGAACCTCAAGCGCATCGTCCTCGAGCTCGGCGGCTACAACCCCCTGATCGTGCTCGCCGATGCCGACGTCGAGTACGCGGTCAACGCGTCGGCGTTCGGGTCGTTCATGCACCAGGGTCAGATCTGCATGTCGACGCGCCGGATCATCGTCGAGCGGTCGATCGCGGACGAGTTCTCACAGCGGCTCGCCGAGAAGACGGCCGGGCTCAAGACCGGCGACCCGAAGGAGCCCGACACGGTCATCGGCCCGCTCATCAACGCGCAGGCGCTGAAGACCGTGCGCTCACGCGTCGAGGACGCCGTCGCGAAGGGCGCGAAGGTGCTCGCGGGCGGCGACGCCGTCGGACCTGCCTTTCAGGCGACGCTGCTCGCGGACGTGCCGGAGGACTCGGAGTTCGCCCGTGAGGAGACGTTTGGCCCGGTCGCGGCGATCGAGGTCGTCGACAGCGCCGACGAGGCCGTTCGGCGCGCAAACGCGACGAGCTACGGGCTGAGCGCAGGGATCATCACGACGGATCCCGACCGAGGGTTCGCGCTCGCGCGCGAGCTCGAGAGCGGGATCGTCCACGTGAACGACCAGACGATCGCCGACGAGCCGCAGATGCCCTTCGGCGGCGTCAAGGGCAGCGGCTACGGGCGATTCGGCGGACAGGCGGTGATCGACGAGTTCACCGAGCTCCGCTGGATCACGGTGCAGAGCGGCTCCCATCCGTATCCGTTCTAGGCCGTGGCGGAGCTCGTTCAGCTCGACGAGGCGATCGCAGAGCTCGTGCGCGACGGCGACGTCGTCGCGCTCGAGGGCTTCACGCACCTGATCCCGCACGCGGCCGGGCACGAGATCATCCGGCAGGGGCGCCGCGACCTGACGCTCGTGCGCATGACGCCCGACGTCGTCTACGACCAGATGATCGGGATGGGCTGCGCGCGGAAGCTCGTCTTCTCGTGGGGCGGCAACCCGGGCGTGGGCTCTCTCCACCGCCTCCGCGATGCGGTCGAGCACGACTGGCCGGCGCCGCTCGAGCTCGAGGAGCACTCGCATGCCGGGATGGCGGCCGCGTACGCGGCGGGCGCCGCCCGGTTGCCGTTCGGCGTGCTGCGCGGCTACGCCGGGAGCGATCTCGCGGAGCGCACCGCCGTCGGCTGGGTCACGTCGCCGTTCACCGGCGAGGAGACCGCGGTCGTGCCGCCGCTACGCCCCGACGTCACCGTCGTCCACGCGCAGCGGGCGGACGAGTCGGGGAACGTCCAGCTGTGGGGCATCAGCGGCGTGCAGAAGGAGGCGGTGCTCGCGGCGGACCGCGCGCTCGTGACGGTCGAGGAGATCGTCCCGTCGCTCGAGCCGCGCCCGGGCGCCGTCTTCCTCCCGTCGTGGGTCGTCACTGCGGTTGCGGTGGCGGCGCACGGCGCGCACCCGTCCTACGCGCAGGGCTACTACGACCGTGACAATGCGTTCTACGTCGAATGGGACGAGATCAGCCGCGACCGCGACACCTTCCTCGCCTGGATGCGCGAGCACGTGGTCGAGACGGCGAGCGCGCCCGCGTGACCGAGTCGCCGAACGGCCGCTACACGGCCGACGAGATGATGGCCGTCGCCGCCGCGCGCAGGCTCGCCGACGGTGCGGTCTGCTTCGTCGGGATCGGCGTGCCGAGCCGCGCCGCAAACCTCGCGCGCGCGACGCACGCACCGCACGCGGTGTTGATCTACGAGAGCGGGACGATCGGAGCGAAGCCGGAACACCTGCCGCTTTCGATCGGCGACGGCGAGCTTGCTGAGACGGCCGACGTGGTCGTCTCTGTGCCGGAGATCTTCTCCTACTGGCTCCAGGGCGGGCGCATCGACGTCGGCTTCCTCGGCGCCGCGCAGATCGACCGGTTCGGCAACCTCAACAGCACGGTGATCGGCGACTACGACCGCCCGCAGGTGCGGCTTCCCGGCGGGGGAGGCGCGCCGGAGATCGCGGCGTGGTGCCGTGAGACGTTCGTGATCCTGAAGCAGAGCCCGCGCACGTTCGTCGAGCGGCTCGACTTCCGGACGACGGTCGGCCACGGCGAGGGCGCAGGCTCACGCGAGAGACTCGGGTTCGACGGCGCAGGCGTGACGTGCGTCGTCACGGATCTCGGCGTGCTCGAGCCGGACCCGGCCTCCGCGGAGCTGACATTGACGGCGCTCCATCCGGGCGTGACGGTCGACGACGTGCGCTCGGCGACGGGCTGGGAGCTTCGGGTCTCCACGGACGTGCGGTCGAGCGAAGAGCCGACGAGCGAGGAGCTCGCCGCGCTCCGCGCGCTCAAGCCGGCCGAGGTCGTGGCGCGATGACGGAGCCGATCGAGGAGAGCGGCCAGCCGCCGTACCTCTGGCCCGACTACGTCTCGACGCGGCTACGCGCGCCGCTCAAGCCGCTCGTGATCGTCCCCGAGACGCTGTCCGAGGTGACCGGCCCCGCCTTCGGCGACGGCGACGTCGGAGAGCTCGACCACGACCTGACGCGTCGGCACGGCGGCGAGCCGCTCGGCGAGCGGATCATCGTCTCGGGGCAGGTGACGGACGTGAACGGACGACCGGTCAGGTCCGCGCTGATCGAGATCTGGCAGGCGAACGCCGCCGGACGCTACGTCCACGACGGCGACCGGCACCCGGCGCCGCTCGACCCGAACTTCACGGGCGCGGGCCGCTGCCTGACCGACGACGACGGCCGCTATCGCTTCGTCACGGTCAAGCCCGGCGCGTACCCATGGAAGAACCACGAGAACGCCTGGCGTCCGGCGCACATCCACCTCTCGTTGTTCGGCCGCGCGTTCACAAACAGGCTCGTCACGCAGATGTACTTCCCGGGCGACCCGCTGTTCGAGCAGGACCCGATCTTTCAGTCGGTGCGCGACCCGAAGGCGCGCGAGCGGCTCGTGAGCTCGTTCGACCTCGGCTCGACGGTCCCGGAGTGGGCGCTCGGGTATCGGTTCGACGTCGTCCTCGGAGGACCGGCGGCGACCCCGCTCGAGGCGTGACGCTGCCGACGACCCCGTCGCAGACCGTCGGGCCGTTCTTCTCGTTCGGCCTCTGCGACCGACCGTCCGCCGACATCGTCCCGCCCGGCACCGCGGGGAGCGTCGGCGTGGCCGGCCGCGTGTTCGACGGCGCGGGCGACCCGGTGCCGGACGCGATGGTCGAGCTCTGGCAGGCGGACTCCGAGGGCCGGTACCGCGGCGACTTCGGGTGGGGTCGCTGTGGCACAGACGACGGAGGGCGGTACGCGTTCACGACGGTGAAGCCTGGGCGCGTCGACGGCCAGGCGCCGCACCTCGTTGTGCTCGTCTTCGCGCGTGGGTTGCTGAGACCGGTGCTGACGCGGATGTACTTCCCGGACGAAGCCGAGGCAAACGCCGGCGACGCGACCCTGCAGTCGGTCCGGGCGGACGAGCGCGCGACGCTTGTGGCCCGTGCGCGCGATGATGGGCTCGAGTTCGACGTGAATCTCCAGGGAGATCGACAGACCGTGTTCTTCGCGCTCTGAGGTGTTCGACCGGCTCTTCGTCCCCGACGAGATCCGCGCCGCCGTCTCGGACGGCGCGTGGCTTCAGGCGATGCTCGACGCCGAGCGTGCGCTCGCGCTCGCGGAGGCCAAGGCCGGTGTCATCCCTCCGGACGCGGCGGACGGCATCGCCTCGGCGTGCGACGCGGCGCGCTACGACCCGGCCGAGCTCGCGGAGCGTGGTCGTTCCTCGGGCAACCCCGTCGAGCCGCTCGTCCGCGCGCTCGCCGAGGCCGCCGGCGAGGCCGGCCGGTTCGTCCACTGGGGCGCGACGAGCCAGGACGTCCTCGACACCGCCGCGATGCTCGTCGCGCGCGACACGGTTGCGCTGATCCGCGAACCGCTCGATCGCGCGGCCGAGGCGTGCGCCGCGCTCGCCGACGCGCACCGCGCCACGCCGATGGTCGGGCGCACATTGCTCCAGCAGGCGGTGCCGACGACGTTCGGCGCGAAGGCCGCGGCGTGGCTCACCGGCCTGCTCGACGCTCGCGACGATCTCGCGGCGCTCGAGTTCCCGGCCCAGCTCGGCGGCGCAGCCGGCACGCTCGCGCCGCTCGGCGACGCCGGGCCCGAGGTCCTCCGGCTCTTCGCCGATGAGCTCGGCCTGTCGGTGCGGCCCGTGCCCTGGCACACGATCCGGACTCCGGTCGCTCGGCTAGCAGGCGCGCTCGACCTCGCGGCCGGCGTCGCGTCGAAGATCGCGCTCGACCTCCTGCTGCTCGCGCAGACGGAGGTGGGCGAGGTGCGTGAGAGCTCGGGCGGCGCCTCATCGACGATGCCGCAGAAGCAGAACCCGATCGACAGCACGCTCTCGATCGCGTGCGCGCGAGTGGCGCATGGCTACGCGACGACGCTCACCGGCGGGCTCGCGCAGGAGCACGAGCGAGCGGTTGGCGCGTGGCACGCCGAATGGCCCTCGCTCACCGGTGCGCTCGCGTACGCGGGCGGTGCGGTCGCGGCCGTCTCTCGTGCGCTCGACGGGCTCGAAGTGGACATCGACGCGATGCGGCGGAACCTCGAGCTGACGCGCGGCGCGATCCTCGGCGAGCGCGTGACGTTCCTGCTCGCCGAGCGGATCGGGCGACGCGCGGCGCACGAACTCGTCGCCGCCGCGACCGAGCGGGCAGCGGCGAGCGGGCGTTCGCTCCGCGAGGAGCTCGAGCAAGAAGTCGAGCTGCCCGGCGAGGCCTTCGACCGCGAGTCCGCGGTTGCGTCCGCGACCGCGGTCGTCGACCAGGCGCTCGAGCGGTACGGAGCGGTCCGGTGAACATGCGTCACCGGCTCGACGGCCCGGACGATGCGCCGGTCCTCGTGCTCGCGAACTCGCTCGGCACGACGCTCGAGCTCTGGGATCGCAACGTCGACGGGTGGACGCCGAACGTTCGCGTCCTTCGCTACGACGCGCGTGGCCACGGCCGCTCCGATGTCCCGCCTGGCCCGTACAGCGTCGAGCAGCTCGGCCGCGACGTGCTCAGGCTTCTCGACGAGCTCGGCGTCGAGCGCGCGTCGTTCTGCGGCACGTCGCTCGGCGGCGCGACCGGGCTGTGGCTGGCGGCGAACGCGCCCGAGCGGATCGAGCGCCTCGTCGTCGCGTGCAGCTCCGCCCGTTTCGGCGAGCCCGCCGGCTGGTTCGAGCGCGCAGAGCTCGTCCGGGCGGAGGGCATGGAGGCGGTCGCCGAACTCGTCGTCTCGCGCTGGTTCACGCCGGAGGCGCCGCGCGAGCTGGTCGATGCACACCGCGCCATGCTCGTCGCGACGCCGCCCGACGGCTACGCGGCGACCTGCGAGGCGGTTGCGGCCTGGGACTTCCGAGACCGGCTCGGCGAAGTCCGGGCGGAGACGCTCGTGATCGCCGCCGCGGAAGATCGAGCCGCGCCGCTCGAGTACTCGAAGCTGATCGCGCAAGGCGTAGCGTCGTCGCGCCTCGTCGTGCTC
>DASTHC010000123.1:0-6273 GCA_035718485.1 Gaiellaceae bacterium | reverse complement strand
GCTGCTCGACGCGCCGAAGCGAGAGGTGCACCTCGCGAGCGAGGCCGACCTCGCACGCGACTACGGCGAGTTCGACCTCGGCGCGGTCCCGCCCATCGGCGGAAGGCGGCAGGACAGCGTTGTGATCGACCGACGCCTCGTAGAGCGCGAGGTGCTCGTGCTCGAGGCGGGATCGCACGACGAGTCGATCAGGCTCGGACGCGACGACCTCGTTCGGGCGACGGACGCGCAGGTGGCGGACATCTCACAGGACTGAGTCGGCGGCCCAGGCGTGCCACTCGACGACGTCGATCGCGAGCACCGGGATACCCGGAGGCTCGCGTTCGTACTGCTCGTACTTCGCCGCGAGCAGTCCGAGTGCGCGATCGGCCTCCTCCCCGCTCTCGAGCACGCGCGCTCGCCCGCGCAGGCGCACCCACCACAGCCGGCTCCAGTCCTCGTCGTATTCGTCGATTAGCAGCGTCACGTCGGGCCGCTCGCGCGCGTTCTCGATCCGCTGCAGCCGACGCGAGCGCTTCGGCTTCGCGTCGACCGCCGTGTAGAGCGTCTCGCCCTCCAGCACGAACACGATCGGCACGACATGCGGGCGCCCGTCCGGATCGATCGTCGCGAGCCTCGCAACCCGCGCGGCCGACACCTGCTTTCGTACCATCGGGTCGTGCACCTCGGCGTGATCCTGCCGAACTACGACAAGGGCGCGAGCCCCGACGGCGTGCGCGCCGTCGTCGAGGCCGCTCCCGAGAACGGGTTCGAGTCGGTCTGGGCGACCGAGCACATCATCGTCGGGCCCGAAGGCGTCGACCCGTACGGGCGCGTGCTCGATCCGATCGCCACGCTCTCGTGGATCGCCGGCTACAGCGAGGTCGGGCTCGGCACGTCGATCATCCTCGTGCCGCTGCACCACCCGATCCACCTCGCGAAGGAGGCGGCGACGCTGCACGAGCTCTCGGGCGGCCGGTTCACGCTCGGAGTCGGCGTCGGCTGGCACGAGGACGAGTTCCACTTCATGGGCGTGCCGTTCCGTCATCGCGGGCGCCGCGCGGACGAGGCGCTGCGCGTGATCAAAGCGCTGTGGTCGGGCGAGCGCGAGTTCCACGGCGAGTTCTGGTCGTTCGAGAACGCGACGTTCGAGCCGCTTCCGAACCCTCAGCCGGAGATCTGGGTCGGCGGCGGTTCGGACCGCGCCGTTCGTCGCGCGCTCGAGCTCGGCGACGTCTGGCATCCGTCGCGGAGCGGCACGGTCGAGCGTGTGCGCGAGGTCAAGGAGCGCTATCCGGAGCTGCGCGTCGTTCCGCGCATCGGCGCAGGCAACGCCGACGACCTCAGTCAACTGATCCACGCATACGAGGACGCAGGCTGCGAAGGAGTCGTCGCGAGCTTCGGCACCAATCCCGACCACATCGTGTCGTCGATGGGCGCGTTTGGTGCGAAACGTCGCTAGCGGTTAGGCTCGCTCGTGGCGTCGGAAGGTGCGAAATCTGTGCGATCCTCGGTTGAAGGAACTGTGGATCGTGTGGACAACGCGCGATCATCCACAGGCGGGGGTGCATTGGAGCGGCTCGACGAACAGAAGATCGACCTGCTCCGCCGATGGGGCGATGGACTCGCCGACGACTCGCGCGAGGAGCTGCGGGCCGCCGGCCGCGCAATCCAGCTGCTCATCGAGGAGATCGAGCGCCTCCACGTCGATCTCTGGAACGAGCGCTCCCCCGCTCCCGAGCCGCTCCCCGACGAACCGGATCTCCCGGCCAGCCTCCGCTCACGGCTGGGACTCTTCGGCCGCAGGCGCGGCGAAGAGGCCTCGCCCTAGGCCGCGACGCGGATTCGCGGCGCGAACGTGAACACGCGGTAGCAGCGCTCGAGCAGCGACTCGTCGCCCGTGACCACGATGCGCCCTTCCGCGAGAGCGGCCCGGGGCTCGAGCTGCCCCGCACAGAGCAGGAAGAACGTCTCTGCGTCGGTCTCGACGACGAGATCGGCGTCGTCTGCGGCGCCGAGCGAGGGCTGGAGCGCGCCGTCGACGATCCGTGCCGTGAAGACGTCCTCGCCGACCTTGAAGACGTAGGTCTCGGTGAGCCCTCGCGCCGCGTCGCGGTTGAAGACCGCCGGCAGCGCGTTCAGGCCCCAGTCGGCGTAGAGGTCGTCCGCCTTCGTCGGCGGGCCGAGCGAGCGGGCTCCCCAGCGTGCGAGCGCATAGAGCGCCTCCTCGAGCCCGGCGCCGTACTCCGTGAGCTCGTAGACCGTGCAGGCTGCGGGCGGCGGGAGCCTCTTCTTCTCGACGATCCCGCCCGCCTCGAGGTCCTTGAGCCGCGCGGCGAGGATGTTCGTCGGGATGCCGGGCAGCCCGCCGCCGATGTCCGTGTAGCGCTTGGGGCCGCGGAGCAGCTCCCGGACGATCAGGAGCGACCACCGCTCACCCACGAGCGAGAGGGCGTGGGCCATAGGGCAGTACTGGTCATACCGCTTGGCCACGCTTGCGATTGTAGCTCACCAACTTTTCACCTGCAAGGGGAAGATTGCTTTTTGCAAGTGCGTCCTGTAGGTTGACAAGCTCGACCGAGACGAAAGGGACGCAATCTGATGATCGAATCAAGTCGACGGAAGTGGTTCGCGTTGGCACTCCTGCTGGGGGTGCAGTTCATGGTCGTGCTCGACATCGCGATCGTGAACGTCGCGCTTCCGTCCATCCAGACCGACCTCGGGTTCTCGCAGGAGAACCTCCAGTGGGTCGTGAGCGCCTACGCGCTCCTGTTCGGCGGCTTTCTCCTCCTCGGAGGCAGGATCGCCGACCTCTACGGCCGGCGCCGGTTGTTCGTCGCCGGGCTCATCGTCTTCACCGGGGCATCGCTCATCTCAGGGCTCGCCTGGAGCGAGGGCGCGCTGATCGGCGCGCGCGCGTTGCAGGGGCTCGGGGCGGCGCTCATCACCCCGGCTGCACTCTCGATCCTGACCACGACCTTCGCCGAAGGGAAGGAACGGAACGCCGCGCTCGGCGCGTGGGGCGGCGTCGGCGCGTTCGGCGCGGTCGCCGGCGTGCTCCTCGGCGGCGTCCTCACGGACGCATTGAGCTGGGAGTGGATCTTCTTCGTGAACATTCCGGTGGGAATCACCGGGCTCGTGCTCGCGCCGATCCTCCTCTCGGAGAGTCGCGACGCGAAGGTGAAGAGCTTCGACGCGCCGGGCGCGGTGCTCGTCACCGGCGGGCTCGTCCTGCTCGTGTACGCGATCACCCAGGCGAACAGCTACGGCTGGGGATCGATCGAGACGATCGGGCTCTTCACCGCCGCGCTCGTGACCCTCGCCGCCTTCGTCGGCTGGGAGGCGCGGGCGGGCGATCCGCTGCTGCCGTTCTCGTTCTTCCGTCTGCGGACGGTGGTCGGCGCGAACATCGTCGGCCTGATCCTGGGCACCGCGTTGTTCGCGATGTTCCTGATGCTGACGCTCTACATGCAGCAGGTGCTGCACTACTCGGCGATGAAGACCGGCGTCGGCTACCTCGCGGTGGCTGCAACGGCGATCTTCTGGTCCGGGCTCGCCGCGCAGCTCGTCAACCGCGTCGGCGTGAAGCCGGTGCTCGTTGCGGGGATGGCGTTCCTCTCCGCCGGGCTCATCTACTTCACGCAGGTGTCGGTCGACGGGACGTACGTCGGCGACCTCCTCCCCGGCTTCCTGCTGATCTCGGTCGGGCTCGGCTTCTCGTTCGTGCCGATCTCGATCGCGGCGCTCGCAGGCGTGCCGCCGTCCGAGGCGGGTCTCGCCTCGGGACTGATGAACACGTCGCAGCAGGTCGGCGGCGCGCTCGGGATCGCGGTGCTCTCAGCCATCGCGACTCGGCAGACCGGTGACTCGATCGCGTCCGGATCGAGCCAGGCCGTCGCACTGACCGACGGCTTCCAATCGGCGTTCATGGCGGCCGCGGGCGTCGCGCTCGTCGGCATCCTCGTCGCGCTCGTCGTCGTGCAGCGGGTCGACCTTGACGTGGCCCCCGTCGAGGCCGAGCCCGAGCCGGCGCTCGAAGCGGCCTAGGAAGTCCGGTCCAAAGGGGCCGTCGCGCATCGCGCGGCGGCCCCGCTCCTCTCTCTAGGCCGCGGCGCGCTCGATCGCAGCGTCGCGGTGGACGGCCTCGATCACGTTGCCGTCGAAGTCCGCGATCCGCGCGGCGTACGAGTCGGTGCGATCCGGGTGCGGCCCGGGCTCGGTCAGGCTCCGCGCGCCGGCGGCGAGCGCGGCGGCGTGAAACGACGCGACCTCGCCGCGGTCTGCGACCGCGAGCGAGACGTCGAGGCTCCCGGCGAAGGCGGACTCGACGACCCAGAACGAGCTCGGGCCCGTGTCGACCCCGAAGAACGTCCGCCGCTTGTCAGGCCAGTCGAGGAGGACCCTGAAGCCGAGCGGCTCGAGCACCTCGCCGTAGAACCGCTTCCCGAGCTCGTAGTCGCGCACCGGGACGGTCAAATGGTCGATCTGCATGCGGCAGAGAATAGAACGATCGTGCTTTTCTGTCAAGCGCGATGGTGAAAACGTGGGGAAAAGCCGCTATATTCTGGAACAGCCGTGCTGAAGACGAAAGGCGAACGCACCCGAGAGACGATCCTGGACACCGCCGCAGCGCTGGCGACGCAGGAAGGGCTCGCCCCGCTCTCGATCGGACGGCTCGCCGAGGCGAGCGGGATGAGCAAGAGCGGCCTCTTCGCTCACTTCGGCTCGAAGGAGGAGCTGCAGCTCGCGACGGTCGACCACGCGGCGGCGATGTTCGTCGTCGAGGTGATCTCGCCCGCCCGTGAGGCGCCGCGCGGACTGCCGCGCGTCTGGGCGCTCTGCGATCACATGATCGACTACGCCGAGCGGCAGGTCTTCCCCGGCGGCTGCTTCTTCGCGGCGACGTCCTTCGAGTTCAACAACCGGCCCGGCCCGGTGCGCGACCGGATCGCCGAGATGATCGCCAGCTGGCTCTCGTATCTCGAGCATGCGGTCGAGCAGGCGCAGGAGGCCGGCGAGATCGACGCGTCGCTGGGCGCGCGCGAGATCGCGTTCGAGCTCGACTCTTTCGCGCAGGGGTGCAACGCGAAGTTCCAGCTCTTCCGCGACGCACGCGTGTTCGACGAGGGGCGCCGCGCGGTCCGCGACCGCATCGAGAGCCTCCGCCCGCCCCTGGCCGCCTAAAGACCGCCCGTCGCGGCCGGGAGCGTGCCGAACGGCCGCCGCGTACGCTGCATCGGCTTGCTCACACTCGGATTCCGTGTGCTCCCCGATGAGCATCGCGCGCGTTCCAGGGACGGTCCTGGCTGGAGGTTCGCGTTTGTCGAAGTGGGTTGTGTGGCTTCTCGTCGGCCTGGTGGCCGCCGCCGGCATCGGCGTCGGCATCGACCGAGCGTTCTCGAGCCGGGCCGACCAGTCGTGGCCGCCGAGGCCGTGCGTGGCTCAGGGGATCGAAGCCCGCTGCGGCACCTTCGTCGTTCCGGAGAACCGCACGAACCCGAACGGGCGCAGGATCGGGCTCCACGTGGTCGTCCTGCCCGCGCTCTCCAACCCGGCCCGGAAGGAAGCGGTCACGTATCTCGCCGGCGGACCCGGGGGAGCCGCCACCGAGGAGGCCGCCAACCTGAGCGAGCAGTTGACGAGGTTGAACACGTCTCGCGACATCCTGCTCGTCGACCAGCGCGGCACCGGAAGATCGAACCCACACGGCGGCGACGTGACCCAGTACGGGACGCGGACGGCGATGGACGACCTCGACGCGGTGCGCGCGGCGCTCGGCTACCCGCAACTCGACATCATCGGCAGCTCCTACGGCGCGACGGCTGCGCAGGTCTACCTGAAGCTCCATCCGTCCTCGGTGCGCACGCTCATTCTCGCGGGCGCATCTGCGATCGACGTCCCCTTCTTCGGCTCGTACGCCGTCAACGCCCAACGCGCCCTCGACCAGCTCGGAACGCTCTGCGCTTCGCAGCCCGCCTGCCGGAAGGCGTTCCCGCTCTGGGAGCGCCAGTTCGGCCAGCTCGTGAAGGGATGGAACGCCCGACCGATGCACGGCATGACGGGCGACCGCTTCGCTTCCATCGTCCACGTGATGCTGCTCGACCTGGAGAAGGCGGTCTCGATCCCTCTGGTCGTCAGCCGGGCCGCAGAGGGCGACTACACGCCGCTCGAGGAACACGGCCGCGGGGATCTCGACATCGACCTGGAGCGCACGTCCTTGTCGATCTGGTGCAACGAGCCCTGGACCGGGCTCGATGCGAAGGGACCCTGGGGCACCGACTTCGACAGCTACAC